>NZ_JAJAPB010000004.1 GCF_026226615.1 Geovibrio ferrireducens | reverse complement strand
AAGAGAGAGCTTGGGAGAGTAGGTCACTGCCAGAGATTAAAAATATGAAAGCCCGGTTCCGAAAGGTTCCGGGCTTTCCTGCGTTTAAGATTATCTTGCGTCATTCTGAGGGCAAAGCCCGAAGAATCTCTGTTTGTCTGAAAGATCTGGATCCTTCACTTCGTTCAGAATGACGCACTGCTGTGTCACTGCGAGGAGCGACGCGACGCGGCAGTCTCTAAATATACTGAGAGATTGCTTCACCCTTTGAGGGTTCGCAATGACGCAAAAAGTTAAAGCAAGGAACTGCACCGTAAGAAGCGAAGGGCAGTTCATCCGCCCGCGAGGGTGTACTCAGACCGGACAGGATGTGTCAGTTTGATGTTATCGGCTCAGAACAGCATGATTATCTTCATGCCGCCGTTACATTTTTCGATGGAAAGATTGCCGCCGTGCTTTTCCATTATAACGCTGGCGATTACTATTCCCCAGTAGTCAAAGCTCTGTGAGAGCATATTGTGGTTCCATGGCTGGCACATTGTCTCCAGCACAGGCTGCGGAACATCCAGATCATCAACGTAGATACTGATAGCGAACCTGCCGTTGAGAACTTCTGTTGTAATCTTGAAGTTCATGGGCGGCTCATCACCGAAGTAGCGGATGGTGTCTTTGATGATGTAGCAGAATCCCAGCTTCAGGAAGTTTTTGTTGGCTTCCATCCGGCATGAGCGTGTGAACCTGAAAGTGTAGTCTATCTCATAATGATCAAGGAAGTTATAAAGGAAGGCTGAGAAGGTTTTATCAAACTTTTTCAGGGCTATTGCGCGTATGAGCCCGTGGAAGAAATCGGCAATATCCAGATTGTCCGTATATTTAAGATTGATTACGTTCGTGTAGTCATTATATCCGGTAACTATTTCTTCAATCAGCTTAAATTTGTCATCCACAATCTGCCAGCGATGCTTCATCATATCCGTCTGGTCGCCGGATTCCTTTATTTTTTTCAGAAAACCTCCGGCAACTGTGAGGGCATTGAGAATATTATGAGAAAGGTGTCTGGAAAGACCGGATACTATGGCCTTTTCCTCAAGATACTTCATCTGCTTCTCAAGCTGGAGCTTGCGGCTGATGTCCTGAAAAATAAGCTCGTAGTGTATGTCTTTCCCTTTTATCAGGGTCATGTACCCCTGAATATCAATGTATTCCCCGTCACGTTTTTTCAGACGGGCGTTTATGTCGCCGATAGTGTCTCCGACCAGTGTTGTGAGCCCCTCAATAAATTCCGCGCGTTTGCCGGATTCAAGGAGGAGGACAAAGTTCATCCTCTCTGTCTGCTCTTTGGTATAACCTGTGGTAGATGAAAACTTGTTGTTGGCGAAGATAATTTCCCCGCCTTCGTTAATTTCAACTATGCTTTCTCCGGCAGAGTTTATAATATTTTCCAGCTTATTCTTAAGGAACTGGATTTGGTTATTCTTGCTTTCTATCAGATTATAAAGCTCCACCAGTCCCTTATTCGCCTCTGAAAGCAGTGCGTTCTGCTCCTCCAGTGCTTTGAGCTTGTTTATGCGCGGGGAAGTGGAATAGCCCTTTATCAGCAGCCTGAGGGAGTTTATGATAAACTCCGTGGACTCAGAAGGCGAAATACAAAGCACGTCATGGTATTTTTCATTGGATATAAGGATGTTGACTTTATCGCGTGCGGTATTCTCATAGCTGTCCACAATGAGAATGTCAGCCAGATCGGAGCTCGGAGTAAAGGAAAACTGTCTGTTCAGACCGGAATCAAGCTCAGGGTAAAGCCTGAGGCTCTTAAATATTCGGGCTTCCAAGCTCGAATATGAGTTCCTGTCTGATTGATTCGAGTGTTTGCTCATCGGTTATTTTTTCTCCGTTGAGATCCGTCAGGTAAAACGAGTCCACTACCTTGTCCACATCGGTGGAGATTTTTGCCTTTATGAGGTTGAGGCCAAGTTTTTTAAATATTCCCAGTATGTTATAAAGCAGACCCAGCCTGTCCTCCGTAAAAATATCCAGTATGGTATATTGACCGGATATTTCGTTATCGAAGACAACTTTGTCCTTTTTGTAGGCCACGGATGACTGTTTTCTGCCGAATACAGCCTGTTTGTTTTCAAGCGCACGGTCAATGTCAAAATTGCCGAGGACGGCTTCTCTGACCCTCTTAACCATATTATCACATTTTTCTTCAATGCTGTCGCGCTGATCCCACGGGTTCTGCACAATAAGTTTGTCGATTGTGATGTTGTTTGCGAGGGTATTTATCTGCGCCCACATGATGTTGAGTCCCAGAGAGGAGAGGGCTCCTGCCATACGGCGCAGAACACCTGCATAGTCCTGCGTGCAGACGCTGATCTCAATGCCGCCCAGATCTTCACGGAGCTCGGTTTCTATTATAACGTCGTGGCTGTTTTTCACTTTTACAGCCAGATGGAGCAGGCGGATGATATGCCCGACTGAACTGGTGTATAGGAGTTCCTCATCAATGCTTTTTGCAAGCTCGTTAAGCTCCTCGCTGTCGGCTGTGCGTTCAAGGAGTTTTTCACGTTTTCTGGAAATCACCTTAACCTGCTCATGCTCAAGGTTTTCCGTATCAAGGCTGTTCAGAGCCTTCTGATAAAGCTCGCTGAGAAGAGTATGCCGCCATTCGTTGAATACCTTGCCGCCCACTGCGTTCATATCTGCATAGGTGAGGAGGAAGAGAAGCCTGAGTTCCTCCTTTGAGCTTATATAGTTGAGGAAATGCCTGATGACCTCGACATCGTGTATGTCCCTTCTCTGGGCGATTTTGCTCATCAGAAGATGATGCAGCACGAGGTTTGAGACTGTGTCTGTATCGTCCATGCTCATGCCGAAGCGGCGGCAGATTATCTTGCTCATGCGCGCGCCGACTTCCGAATGGTTTTTCCCCTGCCCCTTGCCTATGTCATGGAGGATGATGGAAAGAGCCAGAAGATCCTTTCTTTCAATCTGGTTAAGCACTTCAAGATAAATTGAGAGGTGCGGCGGATTATCCAGCAGAAGCCTGTCAATATAGCCGAGGGCGAGGAAGGTATGCTCATCCACAGTGTAATGATGGTAGTAGTCGAACTGGGGCTTGCAGTCAATCTCTTCAAATTCGGGGATCATGGCCTGCAGCACCCCGGCCTTTGCCATGCGGGAGCATATTTCGGAGGAATCCGGGAAGCGGGCAAGAATCTTGAGAAAAAACTCGCCGTGCTGGCGGATATATTTTCCGTCTATCATATAGAGGCTGGCGCGTATGGTATCGTATGTGCTGTCGGAGATTTTCAGCCCCTGAACAGAGGCGAACATAAAGACAGTCAGCAGCCTTTTCGGTTTTTCGGCGAACACATTCTTGCTCTTGAGGGTAAGCTGATTGCCGTATTTTATGAAACCTTCGCCAAGTTCTGACATCTTAACCGATTTGCGGTGAAGCATCTTGAGAGTGAGTTCAGCCATGGTGCGGTTGATAACTCTCTCTGTTATTTCGGCTATGGTTTTTGCTGTTCTGTAGTAGTCACGCATGAAGCTTTCAACGCTCATAATGGTTGATGTGGAGCGGTAGCCCAGCACTTCCGCCAGATCCTTCTGCGCATCAAGGCTCATTATGTCGTATTTTCTGTTGTGGTAGTAGTGCAGTTCATTGCGGATTCTGAAAAGGAACTCGGAAGCCCTTTCGAGGGATGTCAGCTCATCCGGCAGCAGCATGCTGTTTTCTATCAGTGCCTTGAGAGAGCTGGTCTTGTATTGGATCTTGCATATCCAGCAGATTGTGTTTATGTCCCTTACACCGCCGCTTCCCTCCTTTATGTTGGGTTCGAGGCGGTAGATGGAGTCGCGGAACTTGCTTGAACGTTTTCTGACCGACTGAATTTTGCTGAGAAGAAAAGCGCTCACCCCTTTTTCCGCCAGACGGTCATTCATGACAGAGCGGAACAGATCGTAAACAACTGTGTCACCAATGAGAAAACGGTTGTCTATGAAGGATGTGCGCACTACATCATCCTCAAGGGCGGCATCCGCCACTTCGCCTATCTCCTTGATCTGGATTCCGGGGTTAGTGCCTATGTCCCACATGTCCGTGGTGAAGAGACTGAGAAATTCCTTTTGCTTTTCAGTGAGTTCACCCTCATGAAGTATCAGGAGGTCAATGTCTGAGTGGGGAGCCATCTGTTTGCGCGCGTAGCCGCCAAGCGCAAGGAAGGAAAGCCCGCCCGCATACCATGAATGCTTCTGAACAAGGGTCATGACAAGCTGATCCACAAGCGCGGTTATGTTTTCAAGAACTTCCTTCGCGGTGCGTCCTTTTGTTCTGCTGTCCTCTTTTATGCGGTTCCATTGTTCTTTGTAGCTTTTTTTTATGTTGTTTGCGTCAATCATGTCATCCTATTGGTAAACAAAATTTTCAAAATATATGTCTTTTGCCGCTTCCGGACCGTATGCCTCGGTCAGGGTTCGCTCTATATTTCTTTTCAGTATATTTTTGCCTTCGGGAGTGTCCAGAATGGATGGGGCAGTCATGCTGATGGCTTCCGTTACGGCGGCAACAGTATTGCCTGCTTTGCCGCCCATCTCCTCCGCTGCTTTCCTGCTTCCGGCGCTGATTGTGACATCAAGCCGCACATAGACGCTTCTGCTCCCCTCGGAGGTGGTTCCTATCACATCCTTAAGCTGGACATTATACTCGTTTCCGGTCTTCACAACCTTAGCGGAGTATGACTGAAAGATGCTTTTATTGTTGTCTATTATGTTTTCAAACATGGGGACGAAGCTCTGCCTGAACTGAAAGATATACATCATCAGCAGAACGGCAAGGATTATAAAGAGTGTGCGGAGAAAGTATTTCTTCATATTCTCTATTTTAGCAGATTAAGAGAAATGAGAAAATAGAAAAGCCTTCCTTTTTGGAGGCAAAGGATATATGGTTGCACCATATTCCATATGGAACGCGGATTCTGTAAATGCAAAAGGCATCCGCTCCTCTGCGGAACGGATGCCTTCCAGGTTTATAATAGGAAACCTACAGGGTTCTATAATTTTTAAAAAAACAGACGGATCTCCACCATCAATGAATATTTATATTTATACCTTCGGATGCAAAGTTAATCAAGTGGAAAGTGAACATCTCATCGGCAGAGCGGGTGAGAACGGCTTAATTGTTGTTAATGAAGCCTCTTTGGCTGATGCCGTTATCATAAACTCCTGCGCGGTAACTGAACGTGCGGTCAATAAGATGCTCTCACTTTTACGTAAAATAAAAAAGGACAGGCCTGATGTTTTTGCTCTGGTGACAGGCTGCGCCGCCGACCTGCTGACGGAAAAACTGAAAGAGAGCGGCACTGACGTTGTCGTCACCAACGCCGGGAAGAAAGACGCGGTAGAGTACCTTCTCGAAAAGCGTGACTTCTATAACTCCATAGAGACGAGAACCGTGCTTGACATAGGCTATACGCCCATGAAAAGCCGCACAAGAGCGTTTGTGAAAATTCAGGACGGGTGCGATTCCTTCTGCTCATACTGTATTATCCCCATGCTCCGCGGCAAGCCTGTGAGCAAGCCGGAAGATGATGTGGTGAACGAGGTGACAAGGCTGATAGCAGAAGGGCACAGGGAGATTGTTCCTGTGGGAATACATATCGGCAAATACGGACAGGACACGGGCTCAAGCCTTGCTGCGCTTCTGGAAAAGCTTATCGCCATCGAAGGTGATTTCCGCATTCGCCTCACCTCAGTGGAACTCAATGAGCTGGACGGGAGGCTTGAGGAGATTTTTCACAGCGATAAAATATGCAGACATCTCCACATACCGCTTCAAAGCGGCTCAACGGAGATTCTGAAAAATATGAACAGGCATTACACTGCGGAGGAATACATAGCGAAGGTCTCCGCTTTTAAACAAAAGATAAACGGCCTCACTGTGGGTGCAGATGTCATAACAGGCTTTCCGGGGGAAACGGAGGCTCATTTTGATGAATGTATAAATACCATATGTTCATCAGGAGTTGATTTTCTCCATGTATTTCAATATTCTGACAGAGAAGGAACGGCGGCAAGCAGCATGAAGGACAAAATAAAGGGCGCTGTGAAAAAGGAGCGTGCCGAACGTCTGCGAATCCTCGGTGACAGGCTTAAGGCCGAAGCTGCGGACAGATGCATCGGAAAGTCTTTCAGGGTGCTTGCCCAGAAAAACGGAGAAGGCATTACGGACAATTATTTTGAGGTCAGTATGCCCGCCGGGTGCGAACCGAACCGTTTTTACACTATCAATATTACAGGGCGAGGGGAGGACTGCGTTCTGTACGGAGAGAAATAAATGGGAAGAAAAATTGTGGTGATAGGCGGCGTGGCCGCCGGAGCGACTGCGGCCGCAAAGGCAAGAAGAACAGACGAAAGCTCTGAGATAACCGTCCTTGAAAAAGGTAAATACATTTCATATGCAAACTGCGGGCTGCCGTACTACACAGGCGGAATTATCAAGCCCCGTAAAAAGATCCTCCTCCACACCCCCGACACATACGGAACACGCTTTAACGCGGATGTTCTGGTGAGCACGGAAGCGACCTCCATAAACCGCAGTGCCCGCACTGTGACAGTACGAGACAGAAGCGGCGAAAGGGATATTCCCTATGATAAGCTGATAATTGCCGTGGGCGGCAAAACGGTTATTCCGCCCATCAGGGGCATAGATAAAACGCCTTATTTTACCATGCGCACCGTGGATGATGCGGACGCCGTGCGGAAATACATAGAAAAAAATAAGCCGAAATCCGCTGCTGTCATAGGCGGCGGCTTCATAGGCGTGGAGACCGCAGAGGCTATGATGCACTGCGGGATAAAGACAACCGTGGTTGAGGCAAAGCCTGAGATAATGCCCAATATGCCGGGAATAGTTGCCATGAACCTCCGTGAGCATATGGAGAAAAAGGGGATAGGCTTCAAGCTCGGCGTATTTGCCCAGCGTGTTGAAAAAACAGTTAAAAATAAGATAGATATAAGCCTTTCAGACGGAACTCTCCTTAAAACGGACATGCTGTTCCTCTGCGCAGGGGTTACACCGGACACTGCGCTGGCCAGGGAATGCGGCCTTGAAATAGGGCAGACAGGCGGCATAGCCGTGGATGACACCATGCGCACAAGTGACAGGGATATATTCGCCGCCGGGGATGTGGTGGAAAAGCTCAACCGTATCACCGGAAAAAAGGTTCTTCTGCCTCTGGCCGGCCCTGCCAACAGGGAAGGGCGCACGGCGGGCTATAATGCCGCCACGGACGGAGATATGAAGTTTCCGGGCATTGTGGGCACTTCCATAGTGGGTTTTGACGGATATTGTGCAGGACAGGCGGGACTCACATACGAACAGGCAGTTCAGGCGGGGCTGGACGCTGATTATGTTTACACAGAGGATGCGGACATAGCGGAATATTACCCCGGTCATACATTTATATTTATGATGACTGTTTTTGAGAAAAAGACAGGCAGACTTCTGGGTTGCGCCGCGTCCGGGGAAAAGGGTGTGGACAAGCGGCTTGATGTGGCTTCCGCCGCGCTGTACTCCGGTCTGAGCGTGTTTGACCTTGAACATCTGGAGTTTGCATATGCGCCTCAGTTTGCAAAAGCCAAGGATAACCTGAACATCGCAGGTTTCGTTGCTTCCAATAAGGTTCGCGGCACAGGCTATGCCGTTACTCCGGAGGAGTTTGCGGAGGCCCGTAAAAAGAGCAGGGTGCAGATTCTCGATGTGCGTACTGCAAGGGAACATCAGGACGCATGTGTTGAGGGCTCTGTCAATATTCCCGTTAATGATCTTCGCGGCAGGCTGAACAGTCTGGATAAAAATACACCCGTGTATGTTTACTGCGCAGTGGGGTTCAGGGGCTATCTCGCTGTTAAAATGCTCCGCAATTCCGGCTTTGAGGCTTATAATGTTTCGGGCGGGATGGAAACTATAACAAGACTGCAAAAAATAGTGTAAAAATCTTTTCCTGCGGTTGCATTATTGCCGCCGCAGTGAGATATTATAATTTACCGGACACATACAGAGGGGGAACTATGGCTTGCGAACCGGGACAGGTGATCAACGCCGACGGAAGCGGGGGAACAAGAAGCTCTTCCGGTATTTCCGCCGAAAACTTCATGAAACTCGCTCCTGAAAGCATTCAGGTAATAGATATACGCACAAAAACTGATTTCGCTAAAGACGGTCTCAAGGGCGCGGTAAACATTTTTCTCCATGACATAGTGAATGAGGCGGATAAGATAGACAAAAGCCGCCCTGTTTATGTATATTGCGCTAACGGCTCCAAGGGCTCCATAGCCGTTATGGTGTTAAGGGACCTCGGCTTCGAGGTTTATAATATAGACGGCGGTATCGCCGCCTTCAAGGAAGCAGGGATCATTTAATTTAAGGAGATTTCAGGATGGATACTATTCTCAGAACGGATATGCCGAAACTTAAATTTATCGGCAGCGGAAAGGTAAGGGATATTTATGATTTGGGCGAGCAGATGCTTATCGTCACCACAGACAGAATATCCGCTTTCGATGTCGTTCTCCCCAACGGAATACCCGGAAAAGGGAAAGTTCTTACTAAACTTAGCAAATTCTGGTTCGAAAACACAAAAGACATAGTGGAGAACCACCTCATTACCACCGAAGTGGATGAAATGCCTGAAATCTGCCGTGAATACAGAAGCCAGCTTGAGGGGCGCTCAATGCTGGTTAAAAAAGCAAAACCCTTCCCTTTTGAGTGCGTTGTGAGAGGCTATATAACAGGTTCCGGCTGGAAGGACTACAAAGCCACAGGCGAAATCTGCGGCATTAAGCTTCCCGCAGGGCTTCTTGAATCACAGAAATTCGAAACGCCTCTTTTTACTCCTGCTACTAAGGCGGAAGTGGGCGAGCATGACGAAAATGTTTCCTTTGAAAGAATGGCCTCAGACCTCGGTAAAAAGGATGCGGAAGATCTCAAACGCCTTACGGTTGCCGTTTATGAGAGAGCAAGGGACATAGCCGATGCCAAAGGGATTATAATAGCAGATACCAAGCTTGAGTTCGGCATATACGATGGGAAAATAATCCTCATAGATGAGGTTCTCACGCCGGATTCATCCAGATTCTGGAAAAAAGTCGGCTATCAGGCAGGAAAACCGCAGGACAGCATGGACAAACAGTATGTCCGCAACTATCTGGAAACCCTCGACTGGGACAAAAAAGCCCCCGGTCCCAAACTTCCCGATGATGTGGCTCAGAAAACCTCCGAAATCTACCACGGCATTATGGATATATTGATGAAATAGATTACGGTTCCATGGATGGAACCGCGCCGTGCGCAGCGAAGCCCTGCTTTGCAGGGCGCGAGCGTGTATCCGGAATTTCCATGGATGGTAAATTTCGGATTATGAAGACAAGACAACGCGCCGTGCGCAGCGAAGCCCTGCTTTTATCCGGTAAGTAGATATATTGATGAAATAATAACAGTTTAGGTTATGAAAAATCAGATTTTTGAAAAAAACAGTTTGTCAGCAGCCAGAATCCCCGCCTTATGCGGGGATTTTTTTAAACTAATCATAGGAGGTCAGTATGAAATTCGGCATTATTCTTCAGTCAAACGACCCTGAAACGGCATGGAACGGGGTGCGCTTCGGTGTCGCATCTCTCAAAAAGGGGCACGAAGTCAAGATCTTCCTTATGAGCAAAGGTGTTGAAAGCATTAAGATAGACAGCGGCAAATATAATGTGAAGGCTATGTTTGATGAATTTGCCGATGGCGGCGGAGTGTTGCTTGCCTGCGGAACCTGCATAAAATCGAGGGAGATGGATGAGAGCGATGCCTGCCCGATCTCAACAATGAACGACTGCATCGACATGGTCGAATGGGCAGATAGAATTATCACCTTCTGAAAAGCGTAACAGTTCCATGGAAGCGTGTATCCGCCGGAGTGACGCAGAAAAGGTGTAAAGGACTTTGTAAATAAACAAAAAAGCCGCCCTTGTGAGGCGGCTTTTTTTATGGGGGCCAGTTTTATATTTTTAAAAATTACTCTTCGTTGTTTTCCAGAGCATCAAGCTTGTCTTTCAGCATGCTGCCGAGGCTGAAGCTTGAATTTCCGTCATCCATCTTTTTGAGGAATTCCTTAACTTCTTTTCTTTCGGAATCCTGCTGATGTCTTTTGACAGAGAGGATGATGCTTCTTTCTCTCTGGTCGTTTTTGATAACAACAGCCTTGATTGTCTGACCTACTTTGAACTTGCTGTCCGGCTCTATTTTGTCCACATCAAGCTCAGAAACGGGGATGAAGCCGCTGAGGTCTCTGGGGAGAGAAACAGTAACGCCGTCTTTTGTAACAGCAGTGATTTCAACCTCTGTCATTTTACCGAGGGGAAGAAGCTTGCCGACTTCTCTCCATGGGTTGGGCTCAAGCTGTTTAAGTCCGAGGCTGATTCTCTCTCTTTCGGGGTCGATTTTAAGGACTTTCGCCTCAATTTCCGCACCTTCTTTGAAGTTTGAGAGATCTTCGGGCTCTTCGGTCCATGAAATGTCTTTCTTGCGGATAAGGCCGTCAAGGAACTCGCCGAAATCAACAAAGAGACCGAACTCAGTAACGCTTTTGATCACTCCTTTGACTGTGGAGCCTTCGGGGTGTTTATCTTTAAGCGTATCCCAGGGGTTTTCGTTAAGGAGTCTGAGTGACACGATAACTTTTCTGTTTGCGTTGTCCACGCCAACAACCACGCCTTCAACCACGTCTTTCGGCTCAAGCTTCACTTTCGCGTTTTTAAGCCATGAAAGCTCTTCCTGAGGAACAAAACCGTCCACACCGGGTTCAAGCTCAAGGACAAAGCCTTTGCTCTTTCTGGTGATCACTGTTCCTTTAACTATCTGGTTGTCGGGGTATTTATCGTCCACAGCACTCCATGGGTCATTGTGTATCTGTTTCAGACCGACTTCGAGTTTTTCGTTCTCTCTGTCTATGGTAAGAACAAGAACCTCAATCTCTTCGCCTTCTTTCAGGTACTGTGAGGGGTGTTTAACCACTCCCCAGCCTATGTTGTTTTTATGAAGGAAGCCGTCCACCGCGCCGAAGTTCATGAAAGCACCGTAGTTTTTAACAGTTTTAACTGTTCCTTTCAGTGCTTCCCCTTCTTTGATGCCGTCGAAGAATTCTTTTTTGTTTTTGTCCATGGACTCAGACATATTGATTCTTCTTGAAGCGAGGAATGAACGCTGTTTTTTGTTAGTTTTAAGTACTTTGCACTCGATTTCCTTGCCGATGTAGGACTTGGGGTCCTGCATTCTGTTTTTGAAATCTATGTGGTTTTCGGGGATAAAGCAGTCGATGTCGTTGAACTTGCCGAGGAAGCCCTTATCCACGTTGCTTGTAACCTTAACTTTAACGGGTTTGCCCGTTTCAAGTGCGGATTCCACAGCCAGCCAGTCTGTTTCTTTTTCGATGGCTTTTCTGGAAAGTTTGATGTACCCGCCGCCGCCGGTCATCCCCTGATACATTACTTCGATTTCATCGCCAACTTTTACGTCAACCTCTCCTTTACCGCCGAATTCGGTTTTGGAGATAATCCCCTCGGTTTTGTAACCGATGTTGACGAGGATTTCGCTTTCGTTGATTTGCGCAACGACTCCTTTAACAACGGAGCCCTTCTCAGGGAGCTGGAACGATTCTTCAAGAAGCGTTTCAAAGTCCTCCATTCTCATTTCGTCATTGCTGTTAGAGTTATTCACATTCATTTCCTGACCCCTTCCAAAGTGTTCTATTACCTCATTTATGAGATCTCCCGGCGTGCTGGCGCCTGCGGTTATCCCTATGGTATCCTCTGGCATAAACTTAACGCCCTCAAGCTCCTCCGCAGTTTCTATGTGGTAGGTTCTGGGGCATATCTCGCTGCAAATGGTGAACAGACGTGTTGTGTTGGCGCTGTTTTTACCGCCTATCACAATCATCGCGTCCACCCTGCGGGCAAGCTCAATAGCCGCAGACTGGCGTTTTTCCGTGGCGCTGCATATGGTATGCGCTGTTTCCAGCACGCGGCATTTAGTTTTAAGAATTTCTGTAATTCTTGAAAAAGTATCTTTGTTCTGCGTGGTCTGCGCCACGAGGGCGCATTTATCGAAGCCGTGAAGCGCTTCCGCCTCGGCCTCGCTTGATATTATATAAAAATCACCCTCAATGAAGCTTACTATTCCTTCAACCTCAGGGTGTTCTCTCTCTCCGAATACAACGACAGAAAAACCGTCTTTGCTGAATTCGCCAGCGGATTTCTGGGCTTTCTTGACAAAGGGGCAGGTAGCATCCACCGTATCTATGCCTTTTTCATCAAGATTTCGGTAGGTCTCTCTGGTTACGCCGTGAGAACGTATAATGACTGTGCTTTCCCTGCTGAGGTCATCCGGTGATTTGCAGACGCTGACGCCCTTTTCGCTGAAGCGTCTTACAACCTGCGGGTTGTGTATAATCGGTCCCAGAGTGCAGACGTTTGATTTGAGGCCGGATGTCTCTTCCACAAGACTCACGGCGCGTTCAACGCCGAAGCAGAACCCTGCATGTTCGGCAAGAAAAACTTTCACTAAAACCTCAGGCCTTTCGTTTCCTTTCAATCTCAGCAGACATTATTGATATAACTTCATCTATTGTCAAGCCAGTTGTGTCCAATTCCAGTGCATCATCGGCTTTTTTCAGGGGGGCTTCGGTTCTGGACGAATCCATTTCGTCTCTTTTGAGAATATCGTTTTCAAGCTGTTCCAGAGGCACTTCCACGCCTTTTGTCTGCCATTCGGCCTGTCTTCGCCTTGCGCGCTCAGTGGGTGAGGCGGTGAAGAAAAACTTAACATCCGCCTCCGGCATAACCACCGTGCCTATATCGCGCCCTTCCATTATGACCTCTCCGCGTTCGGCAAGTTCCTGCTGCTTGGCTGTCATAAGACGGCGCACATCCGGCATTGCGGAAATTTCACCGACTTTTGCCGTTATCTCAGGTGTGCGGATTATGTCTGTGACTTCCGTCTCCTTTCCGGCGATGTTTATGAACATACGCTGCCCTGAAGGGGAGGGCTCAAAACGCATATCTGTATTTTCAAGGATTTTTATGAAGGAAATGTCATCATCGGCGAATGACGTTCTGATATATGCGCATGCTCTGTACATTGCGCCAGTGTCAAGGTATGTGAAACCGTATTTTTTCGCTATAAGTTTTGAAACACTGCTTTTCCCGCTGCCTGCGGGGCCGTCAACGGCAACCTGAAAACTCATTAAATCATGTCCTTTACTATAATAGTTCAGAAACGGCACATCCTGTCCGTTTCTTCACACGCTCGCGCCTTGCAAAGCAAGGCTTCGCTTCGCACGGCGCAACTCCGTCCATGGAGTTGTTTATGTCATTGCGAACCCCGACGGGGGTGAAGCAATCTCTGACTTATAATAGTTCGAAAAAACCTACATCCTGTAGTTTTTTCTCACGCGCAGCCTGCACAGTAAAGCTGTTTGCTGCTTTGGTTGCGTTTGCGCTGCCCGCGTTCGCTGTGCTGCGCACTCTTTCGCTTCGCACTGCGCAACTCCGTCCATGGAGTTATAAACACAGTAACCGACTTGTTCATCTTTATCAAATCCCCCTTTTATAAAGGAGGAAGCTGTTGACGCTAAAAGCAAAACCCCCTCCTTTTGTAAAGGAGGGCGGGGGAGGATTTATGCAAATATATACATTGTTATTTTTAAAAGTATTTTATCAGCAAGCCGCCTGTATCCTGCTTCAGCCGAAACTCACTTAACTTCTGTCTGCTCCAGAATGCTTGCGAAGTTGGGAAAAGATACATCAACGCTTTCTGTCTCGTCAACAGAAACCTTCTCCCCGAAACGCTTGCACATAAGGATGGAGAGCATGGCTATACGGTGATCGAAGAAGGAGCGGAGGTGTGCCTGAACAGGTTCTTTTTTCAGCGGATATATCTTCATCCCGTCCTCAAACTCCTCGGTTTCTGCGCCAAGCTGGCGGAGGTTGTAGAGTGTTGAGGCTATGCGGTCGGATTCCTTGACCCGCAGCTCGTGGGCATCCCTTATTTCAACGGGCGAGTCAGCAAACATGCCGAGAAACGCCAGAAGCGGAAGCTCATCTATCAGGTTCGCCACCAGATCCCCGTCCACCCTGCCGCCGCTGAATGACTGATGTTTTATGTGGATGTCGCCCATGGGCTCCACTGTATTTTCATAATAATTGAGCTCAAACTTTACGCCGAATGAGGCAAGGGCGGTGAGGAGCCCTGTTCTGGTTTCATTGAGGCCGACATTTCTGATGGTTATGTCAGAACCTTCAAACATGAGCGCCGCACCGATGAAGAAAGCAGCGGAAGAAAAATCTCCGGGTACTGCCGCATCGGTTCCGGTGAGCGGTCTGCCGCCGTTTATTATGACAGTGCCTCCGTTTACGGAAATATCCGCACCGAAGCTTTTCAGCATTATTTCAGAATGGTTCCTTGTGGGCGCGGGTTCGGTGTATGTTGTGCGCCCCTCGATCTGGGCTGCCGCCAGAAGGACGGAGCTCTTCACCTGCGCGCTCTTGGTTTCGCCTTTGATGTCCGCCGGGTGCATTTTAGCGGGGAGGATGGAGAGGGGAAGCAGCGTTCCGTTGGAGGCGGCTTCCATCCTTGCCCCCATGATGGAGAGGGGTTTGATCACCCTTTTCATCGGTCTCTTGCGGAGGCTGTCATCCCCGGTGAGGACAGCGTAAACTCCCGCGGGAGCAATGAGCCCGCTGATGAGCCTTGCTGTTGTGCCGGAGTTGTCACAGTTGATAACGTCACTCGGTTCCTGAAAAAATCTGTAGCCTTTGGAAACAACAATGAACCCGTTCTCGGCAGTGAGAAATTCCGCACCGAGGGCTTTCATTGCGTTCATTGTGGCTATGGTATCGCGGGACATGAGCGGGTTTGTCACCCTTGTGCTCCCTTCTGCCATAGCGCCGAGCATGAAGGAGCGGTGAGTTATGGATTTGTCCGCCGGAACCGTGATTTCCCCTTTGACTGATTTGATCTGTCCGAAAGTGATCATTTTATGCCTCTCCTGATGCTGCTGGCTTCTTCTATGCGTTTATATATTTTTTCCTCATTCTTAGCCTCTATATCCTCCCGCCATGTTTTGAGGAAGTCTATATAGGCATCAATGAGTCCTATGATTTTTTTGTCATTATCCAGAAATATATCCGTCCACATGCGTGGATTGCTGGCCGCTATTCTGGTGAAGTCCTTAAACCCGCCGCCTGTATAAGCGAAAGCTTCGGGGCATACAAGGTTCACCGCCTCCACAAGGGAAAAGGCGGTAACGTGGGGCAGGTGGCTTATGGCGCCGAACACAAGGTCATGCCTTTCAGCGGTCATCACAGTTACCCGCATGCCGATTCCTTCATGGAGGGCTCTTAAGTCATCTTCGGGAAAGCCTTCCGCAACGGGGGTGAGGACATGTACAGCGCCTTCGAACAGCCCGTTTTGTGATGCTGAAAAGCCCGAAACCTCACGCCCTGCGATGGGATGACCGCCGCAGAAGTTCAGTCCTAGTTCGCCTGCCAGTGCGCAGACCGATGTTTTGGTACTCGCACCGTCTGTTACGGGGGTTGTCACCCCTTTTTCAGCGAGGGTTCTCAGCACGGACTTTGTGGCCTCAACCGGAACGCATATGTATATGAGCTCCGGCTCAAGAGCCAGAAACTGATCCGTCTCATCCGTCAGGGCGCTGAATATGTCAGCCCCTGCGGCTTCCGCCAGCGCGGAGGAAGAGCCGTCAAGCCCGTATACACAAAGACCCCGATCGAAGAAGGCTCTTGCGAAGGAGCCGCCTATCAGACCGAGGCCTATGATACCTATGGATTTAAAAGCCATCGTCAGCTTATTTTCTTGCCTATGGCTTCGGCGATTATCTTCATCCTTTTCATAAGGATGTCGAAATCATCGGGAACTATGGACTGGTCGCCGTCGCTCATTGCATCCTCAGGGCAGTTGTGAACCTCGATCATAACACCGTCCGCTCCTGCTGCCACAGCGGCCTGAGCCATGGGGAGAATGCAGTCTCTCCTGCCTGTTCCGTGGCTGGGGTCAACTATGATGGGCAGGTGGGTGTTTGCCTGAACAACGGGTACAGCGGAGAGATCAAGGGTGTTCCTTGTCTCCGTTTCGTATGTCCTGATCCCTCTTTCGCAGAGGATAACCTGATGGTTGCCGCCGGCTGCTATGTATTCCGCCGCCATGAGGAACTCTTTTATAGTTGCGCAGAGGCCGCGTTTAAGCATAACGGGGGTTTTTATTGTTCCGAGCTCACGCAGGAGACGGAAGTTCTGCATATTGCGTGCGCCGATCTGGATTATGTCGGTGTATTTGAGGATGTCGTCCATGTCTCTGGGGTCCATCATCTCGGTGATTACAAGCATGCCGTACTCATCAGCCACTTCACGGAGATATTTAAGCCCCTCAACGCCGAGACCCTGAAAAGCATATGGCGAGGAGCGGGGTTTGAATGCTCCCCCTCTGAGGATTTTGGCTCCGGCCTCGCTGACCCTTTTGCCTATTGCAAAGAGCATGTCCCTGTTCTCCACGGAGCAGGGGCCTGCCATTATCGCCACATTTTCGCCACCGATTTTTATTCCCTTAATGTCGATTACTGTGGGCTCTGCCTTGAAATCCTTGCTCACAAGCTTGAAGGGCTTCACGATGGGCAGAACCTTTTCAACTCCGGGGATGGAGGAGAGGGGCTTGTCGCGGAGGGTTCTCTCATCGCCGATTGCGCCGATGATTGTTCTTTCCGTGCCTTTTGATATATGGGTCTGGAAACCGTATTCCGTAAGCTTGGTTGCTACGTGGTTTACCTGTTCGTCTGTCGCGCCTTTTTTCAGTACAATTATCATCTTTATGCTCCCTTAAAGGACAGCTTTTAGCTGTTCGATGAATACTTTGTTCTCTTCTTCCGTGCCGATGGAAACCCTTATGTAGTCTTTCAGTCCGGGGCCGAGATAGCGCACTATCACCCCTTTTTTCAGCAGTTCTTTGAAGATTCTCTCCCCTTCGCCGGTTTTGACGAGGATGAAGTTTGCCTGAGTGGGTATATATTCAAAGCCGAGTTTTTCAAACTCGCCGTAAAGGTAAGCTTTGCCCATGCGGTTTTCACGGATGACTTTTTTGAGGTGGTCTGTGTCCTCCAGTGCGGCTTCCGCTGCAATCTGCGCTGCCATGTTGGTGTTGAAGGGCTGGCGGACACGGTTCATCATGTCTATGGCGATGGGATCAGCTATGCAGTAGCCCACACGGAGCGCCGCCAGACCGTATGCCTTGGAGAAGGTGCGCATAATCATGAGGTTAGGGTAGCTTTTCTGCATTTTGAGCGTGTCGGGGAAGTCCGGCGCATCGACATATTCGCAGTACGCCTCGTCCAGAACAACTATGGTCTCCGCGGGAACCTTCTGCATGAAAGCCTCAAGGGCTTCCTGGCTGAAATATGTTCCCGTGGGATTGTTGGGGTTGCCGAGGAATATGATTCTCGTTTTATCATCTATATTAGCCGCAAGTGCTTCAAAATCGAAGGAGAAGTCGCTCCTGACGGGAATCCATCTGCATGAGGCTCTCATCGCCTGAGCTATTATTCCGTAAACGGAGAAAGAGGGCGAAGGGCTCATGACATGTTCGTCACGGGCAAGGAAGGTTCTCATGGCGAGCTCTATTATTTCGTTTGAGCCTGTACCGAAGATAAGTCTGTCAGCACTGATGCCCAGCTTGGAGGCAAGTCTGGTGCGGAGATAGAACACATCGCCGTAAGGATAGCGGGACATCTCCGGCAGAAAATCCGCCACAGCCTTGATGACTTTAGGTGAAGGCCCCAGCGGGTTTTCGTTGGAGGCGAGCTTCACCGCCTTTTCTATGCCCAGCTCTCTTTCCAGTTCCTTAACCGGCTTTCCGGGCACATAAGGGCTTAAACCCTGAATCTCTTTACCTGCGAGTTTTGCGTAATCTATCATTTTTCCCCCTTGGGATATGAACCCAGCACTTTGAAGTGGGTTACGTTTCCTGCAAATTCGTCTATCACGGCTTTCAGGGGTTCTTTGTCCCTGTGACCGTCAGTGTCCACGTAGAAAACATATTCCCACGCCTGTTTCTTTGAAGGGCGGGATTCGATCTTAGTCATGTTTATACCCTTGGAGGCAAATACTTCAAGAGCTTTGTAAAGCGAGCCTGATTTGTGGGTTATGCTGAAAACCATCGAGGTTTTGTCATTGCCTGTGGGCAGGGGCTCAAAGCCGCCTATGATGATGAATCTCGTGTAGTTGTTCGGCATGTCCTCTATGCTGCGCTCAATTATTTTAAGGTTATAGCATATCTCAGCCATTTCGGAGGCGATGGCAGCCGCCCCGGCATCCTTGGAGGCTATTTCGGCGGCTTTTGCTGTGGATTCCACATCATAAAGGGGAATATCCGCCGCATGTTCCGACAGCCATTTCCTGCACTGGGGTATGGCGTGGGGGTGCGAGTAGATTCTCTGCACATCCTCAAGCCTGCCGGACTGGTTCATCAGGTTCTGGCTGATTTCCAGATACACTTCGCCGCAGATTTTGATGGATGAACCGGCGAACATATCCAGCGTATGGTTCACCACCCCTTCGAGGGAGTTTTCCACGGGGATAATGCCGTAATCCAGCCTGCCGCGCTCCACAGCGTCAAAAACGTCCGGTATGCTGCGCATGGGGATAAGCTCGGCGGATAAGCCGAACTGCTTTATGGCGGCGAGGTTGGTGAAGGTTCCCTCCGGCCCCAGATAGCCGATTCGCTGAAGCTTTTCCAGCGAGAGCGAGGCGGAGATAATCTCCCTGTAAACCCTGCGGACGGCTTCAAACGGCAGAGGTCCGTCATTTATCTTTGAAAGACGCTCATAAATCTGCTTCTCCCGCGAGGGAACATAAAGGGGCTTGCCCAGCTCCTTCTTGATTTCGCCGATCTTCATGGCTTCTTTTGCGCGTGCGTTCAGAAGCCTGAGTATCTCGGCGTCCAGCCTGTCAATTTCCTGTCGGTGTTTATCAAGTTCATCCATCCGACAAATCTACCAGAACCCTCTTGTTTAAGCAAGGCTAAAGAACTGTTCAGCGGGGCTTTAACAACAATATGAGCTTGACGGGTATGGGCTGTTTTGGGATAAACTGAAATGAATCTTTTTCCCTGAAATAAAATCAAAGGAAATATTTTGAAGATACTTGTGTTCAACCCTTCATTCCTTGGCGATTCGGTGCTCACCACACCTCTTATAAAAGCTGTGAGGCATTATTTTCCGGACAGTGCCGTGGATTTCTGCGTGCGGCCGGAGAATGCGCCGCTTTTTCAGGGGATGGAGCTGATAAACGAAGTCATTGTCTTTGACAAACGCAGATCGGCAGGCGGCGCGGGCGGTATTTTCCGTTTTGCCCGTGAGCTGAAAAAGCGTGATTACGATATAATAATATCCTGTCACAAGTCCTTCCGCAGCACGCTGACAATGGCTCTGACAGGCGTTCTGCGCCGTGTGGGGTTCAGGCAGTCGGCTTTTTCATTTCTTTATACCGAGACGGTGAACAGAGACATGAGCCTCCACGAAGTTGAGCGCAATCTTATGCTTCTTGAACCGCTTATTGACGGTTTCAGGCAGGATGAGGTGAAAGCGGCTGCGGGAAGCGCGGAGGTTTTTGTTGATGAGAGGATAAGCACAAACGCCGCGAAATACATAAAATCCGCCTCCGGCGGGCGCAGGCTCATCGGCATGAACGCGGGCAGTGTATGGGCTACTAAGAAGTGGCAGGGGGAAAAGTTCGCCGAAGTAAGTGATAAGCTGTATGAAGAGGGTTTTTTCTGCGTTCTCTTCGGCGGCCCCGGTGATTTCGGTGACTGCGAAAGGGTGAAGGCTCACGCCCGGTATCCTTTGATGAATCTCTGCGGCAAGCTTCCCCTGGGGCAGCTTCCTTCATACATAAAGGCTATGGAGGTGCTTGTCACCAATGACAGCGGGCCGATGCACATAGCCTCCGCCGTGGGCACTCCCGCTGTGGGGATATTCGGCCCCACTGTGAAGGCGCTGGGCTTTTTTCCGTATGATGATAAAAGCATCGTGGTGGAAAAGGAGCTTTACTGCCGCCCCTGCGGGCTCCACGGAGGCAACGAATGTCCGGAGGGGCATTTCCGCTGCATGGGCGAAATCAGCGCCGATGATGTGTTTCAGGCTGTTAAAAAGGTGCTCGGTAATGAATAACTCAAAAGATGATAACAGAAAAATAATACATGCTCCTGTAAAGGAGCGCAGAACAAGAGTCCTCTTCGTGCGCCTGAGCTCACTGGGCGATGTTATACTCATCACCGGAGTGATTAAGCTTTTCAGGGAGCAGTTTCCTGATTATCTGTGCGATGTGTTCACCTCCTCCGCTTTTGCCCCGGTTTTTGACGGTCTGGATTTTGTGAACCGTGTTATAGCCTTTGATAAAAAAGGCGGATTCAGAGGGTTTGCAAAAACCGTTCAGGAAGAGCTTAACGATTATGATTATGTTATAGATCTCCACGCAAATCTGCGCTCATTTCTGCTCAGATTCATGGTGGACGCAAAATTCCTTAAATATAAGAAAGATTCCGCCGCACGCAGGGCTTTTGTGAAAAACAGGAAAAGAACAGAAAGATTAGGAATGCACGTGGTGAAAAAGTACGCTGAGGCACTTAAACCGCTGGGTATGAAGGATTACTCAGTAGAGGAGCTCCGCCCCGTTCTGCATTCCGGTAAAAGGGAGGAGGGCGGTATAGTCCTGAACCCCTTTGCCAGCAAACATACCAAGCAGTGGGACAAGTTTCCTGAACTGGCGGAAAGGCTTGCGGGCATGGGGCAGAGGGTTACGGTCATTGGTCAGGGGGATTTCCCGCAGATTGACGGTGTAAATGACCTCACGGGCAAAACCTCTTTACGGGAAATGATTGACGTTATAGCTTCCGCCTCCGTGCTGATAACCACCGACAGCGGGCCCATGCACGCTGGAGCCGCACTGAATAAAAAAGTTATCGCCGTATTCGGCTCCACAACTGCGGACTTCGGCTTCGCGCCGGAGTTTGAGGGATGTTCCGTTGCTGAGGTCAAGGGGCTGGACTGCCGCCCGTGCCATGTCCACGGACAGGAAAAATGTCCTCTGGGGCATTTCCGCTGCATGCGCGATATAAGCACTGATGATGTTTTAAAACTGCTCTGAACCTGCTTTCGTTGACATTGACCGCGCTCATTGGTATATTCTTTTTCTCAAAATATAATGAACATAGTTTTTATAAATTTCAGGGGTGTATAAATGTCCGAGAAAGGCTTCACAGGCTCACTGAGCGAAGCGGAAATCAATGAACTCAAAACCGTAGCGACCCATTGCAGGGGCGACATACTGAAAATGACCACAATTGCCGCCAGCGGCCATCCCGGCGGCTCCATGTCCTCCATTGACATGTACCTCACTGTGTACAAATACGCCAACATCAATAAGGACAACTGCAAATCCTCCACAAGGGACAGGATCTTCGTTTCCCACGGGCACACATCCCCCGGCGTTTACAGCACCCTTGCCAGAAACGGTTTTTTCCCCGTGCAGGATGCCATAGCCTACTTCCGCCTCGCGGGCTCCATATACGAAGGGCACATTGAGCGCATGGTTCCCGGAGTTGAATGGTCAACGGGCAACCTCGGTCAGGGGCTTTCCGCCGCATGCGGAGCGGCAGTTGCGGGCAGGATGCGCGGAGAAGAGTTCGACATATACGTTTTTATGGGTGACGGCGAGCAGCAGAAAGGCCAGATCCCCGAAGCGAGAAGGTTCGCCGCCAAATACGGCTACAACAACATAACAGCGTTCATAGACTATAACAAGCTCCAGATAAGCGGCAATATAGCCTCTGTCATGCCCCAGAACATCAGAGGCGAGTTCGAGGCAGACGGCTGGCACGTTATCGAGATAGACGGACACAGCTACGCGCAGATATTCAACGCCGTTGCCGCATCCAAAAAGATAGAAAAGCCTGTTCTCATCCTCGCCAACACTATAATGAGCTTCGGTGTGAGCTTCATGGAGAACATAGCGGGCTACCACGGCAAACCGCTCACGGAAGCTCAGCTTGCCGATGCTCTTGCCGAACTCGGCATTGAGAACGATCTGGAAGAGCTTAAGGTAAAACGTGCGGCGTTCAAGTTCAGCCACGCTGAGCATGAGCTTGTTCAGGAACCTGCCAAAATTTTCGCAGGAACCCCCAGAACATACGCCGTCACCGATAAAACAGACAACCGCTCCGCCTTCGGCGATGCTCTTCTTGATGTTGTGAAGGAGACCAAGGCTAACGGAGGCACACCCGTTGCGGTTTTCGACTGCGACCTTGCAGGCTCCGTAAAGACAGACGGAGTTGAGAAGCACTGCCCCGAAAACTTTGTTCAGGCAGGTATTCAGGAACACCACACAGCCACATGCGCAGGCGCGGCCAGTGTTAACGGTGTTGTGAGCTTCTTTGCTGATTTCGGTGTTTTCGGTGTGGATGAGGCATACAACCAGCAGAGGCTGAACGACATAAACGGCAGCAATCTCAAGGTTGCCACAACTCACGTCGGGCTTGATGTGGGTGAAGACGGCAAAACCCACCAGTGCCTCGATTATGTGGGCGCTATGCGCAACATATACGGTTTTAAGGTAATAGTTCCGGGAGACCCCAACCAGACAGACCGCGCTGTGAGATACGCAGCCGCTGCGCAGGGGAACTTCCTCATAGCCATGGGGCGCTCAAAAATACCCACAGTGGCAAAAGCGGACGGAACACCCTTCTTCGCGGGAGATTATAAATTCGAATACGGCAAAGCGGATGTGCTGACAGAAGGGGATGCTGCCTTCGTAACCTACGGAGCCATGCTTCCCAGAGCGCTGAAAGTTGCTAAACTTGCCGCAGAGAAGGGAGTTAAACTCGCAGTAATCAACATGAGCTGCCCCCTTGAACCGGACATGGAGCTCCTGAAAAAATATGCCTCAAAAACTGTTTTCGTTTATGAGGATCATAACGCAAACACTGGTCTGGGTTCAATAATCGGCGCTAAGGCGGCTGAGGAAGGGCTCGGACTCAAAGTGAAAACTTTCGGTGTGCGCTCATACGCTTACTCCGGCAACCCCGACGGCATACTCAGGCTGCTGGGGCTTGACGAAGAGACTGTGGCGGCTGAAACAGTCAGGTCAGCCAGATAATAATTACATAGGGAGCCTTTAAAGGCTCCCTTTTTTTGTCAACCAGTCTCCGAATATTCTATTGCATTTTCGGAATGCGGGTATAGTTTATCCGTATTGTATATATGAATACAATATACAATCTAAATGTTTTTACTGTATTTCTAAGCGTTAAAGGGGAACAACAATGAATGTCTCTTTCAGAATGAAAATTCTTATCCCTGTCATTGCGGCCATTATCGGTTCATTTCTTGTCACAGGAGTAATCATCTACAGAGTGGTTTACACAGAAACGGAGTACATCGCCAAAAACGATGTGCGGAACCTTTCCAGAAGTTACGGCAATCTCTTCAGGGGTGACATGGAGAAAACTATAGCGGTTTCCCGCTCTCTTGCTTCTGCCGCCGAAACTTTTACCACAGCCGGAGTAAGCCGTGAGCAGGTCATGGAGCACTTGGTAAAGGTGCTGGATGATAACCCGCATCTTTTTGATGTGTGGATAGTGTGGGAACCGAACCAGTTTGACGGACGCGACGCGGAGCTTGCGGGCTCAGGTGCGGCCGGTACAAACGAACAGGGTCAGTTCTGCCCCATGCCCTACAGAACCGGCGGCGGGATAAGCAGAGCCCACACCACCTCAATGTATGACACAGGGGCGGTGAGCGACTGGTATCAGCTTCCGCTCAGAGACGGAAAGATTCACATCTCCGAACCGGCCACTTACGACTTTGAAGGGAAACAGCTTACGACGGTTACAATCAGTGTTCCCTTTGAAATAAACGGGCGGACAGCAGGTGTTGCCGGAGGCGATATACTTCTGGACAGCCTCACCGACATGCTGAAAGACATCAAGGTTTATGATACAGGCTACACCTTCCTCCTTTCGGATAAATTCACAATGGTAGCCCACCCTGTTAAAGATCGTGTGGGCAAACCCTCAGAGGTTGTTCAGCAGATAGCCCCTTACCTCAGCGAAGGCAAGGAGCATTTTGTTGAGAAAGCAAATGCCACAACAGGCAAAATGGCTTACACCCTCTATACCCCTATCCCCATAAACGGGGCCGACTACAGGTTTATTTTCGGACTCAGCGTACCCCTTGAAGAGATATACGGTGCTCTCAGCCATATAAAATCAGCAATTGCCATGGCGGCTTTTGCCGCCGTTCTGCTTGTGGGCGGACTCATATTCCTCATAGCTCAAAGACTTGTCAGGCAGCTTGGCGGCGAGCCTGAGCAGGTTGTGGTAACTATGCAGAAAATTGCCGACGGTGATTTCACGGCGGATCTCAAAGTTGCTCATGGCGACACAACGAGCCTTACCCATTCTGTTCATGATATGGTGGGGAGACTCAGCAGCATGATAAATAACCTCACCATTGTTGCGGACGACCTGAAAGCCTCAAGCTCAGATCTCTCAGCAGGTGCACAGGAGCTTTCTGCGGGAATGAGCGAGCAGTCAGAACGCTCCGAGCTTATCTCCGCAGCGGCAAATGAGATGTCTGCCACAACAGGCGAGATAGCCCGCAACCTCTCGGATATATCCACATTTGCACATAAAACAGCCGATAAGGCGGTAAACGGCCGTAAAGTAGTGGACGAATCGCTCAAAGGCGTTGTCAAAATAAAAGACACGGTGGATAAATCATCGGTGCTTGTTCATTCTCTGGGTGAAAAGTCTCAGGAGATTAAGGATATTGTCAGCGTGATCAGTGATATTGCAGACCAGACGAACCTTCTGGCTCTCAACGCAGCCATTGAGGCGGCAAGGGCAGGGGAAGCGGGCAGAGGCTTTGCCGTTGTTGCTGATGAGGTGCGCAAGCTTGCTGAGCGCACACAGAAGGCAACCTCTGAAATTTCCGATCTCGTTATGGGCACTCAGTCGGAGATGGACAATGTTACCAAATCCATGGAAGGGGTGACGGGTCAGGTCAATACCGGGCTTGAATCCTCCAAGCAGATAGCCGTTGTTCTCAAGGATATTGAAGAGGGCGTATCCCAGCTTCAGTCCATGGTGGAGAACATATCAACAGCCACTCAGCAGATGGCGGCAACCAGCGGACAGATACAGCAGGATATAGACTCAGTGGCCACTGTCTCCATAGAGGTTAAGTCAACCTCTGACCATCTGGCGGAGAGTGCCTCCGGCCTTGAGAATATTTCCGTAAGGCTCAGGGATATGATGGGCGCTTTTAAGATAAGATAAAGAAATCATATTGCAGATAAATGAGGCGGGGTATAAGCCCCGCCTTTTTGTTTACAGCAGCATTCCGCCGGAAGCCTCTATTCTCTGGCCGTTTATCCATCTGCATTCATCAGAAAGAAGCGCCGCAACAGCCCCGCCTATGTCATCAGGAAGGCCGACCCTGCCCAGTGCGGTGATCGAGGCGATATGTCTGTTGATTTCGCTGTTATCCCTCACGCGTCCGCCGCCGAAGTCGGTCTCAATTGCTCCGGGGGCAAAAGATACCGCACTTATTCCCCTGTGACCGAGCTCTTTTGCCAGATAGTGTGTGAGAACCTCTACAGCGCCCTTCATGGATGCATAAGCCGAATAACCGGGCATGCTGAATCTGGTAAGTCCGGTTGAGATATTCATTATTCTGCCGTTATCGTTCATAAGCGGAAGCAGCTTTTGGGTGAGGAAGAAGGTTCCCTTGAAGTGCGTATTCATCAGGAGGTCAAACTGTTCCTCTGTGGTTTCAGCAAAAGGAGTGTTTATCCCCATGCCTGCATTATTCACCAGCATGTCAAAGCCTGTTTTGCCGAAGTCTGCCAGAACTTTTCTTACTTCATCGGCAAAGGCGGGAAAGGTTTTGCTGTCTGAAACATTAAGCTGAACAGCTGCGGCTTTCTGCCCCTTTGCTGCTATCTGACTGACCGTATCTTCCGCTTCCGTTTTTTTGCTCTGGTAAGTTATTATTACGTCTGTTCCTTTGTCAGCCAGTGCCAGTGCCATGCTTTTACCCAGCCCTCTGCTGCCTCCGGTTATGATTGCTGTTTTCATTTATGCCCTCCGCAGGAATCTTTATACATAATGATAACCACGTTTTGCCGTTTTTAAATACACATAACTGCTCAAGTCTTGCCCGATCCTCCGGCAGAAGCAGATATTTCTTTTTTGTTTCAGCCAGAAAAACTATACTCTAAAGATGCTAAACAGCAGATGTGAGGGTTTATGAACGAGCTTCAACGTCAGGAACTTGCTTTTCTGATTGATAAATACTCCGAGCCGGATGTGGCCAGCCGGACAGTGATTCCGGAACTCAGCGTGCTGAAATCCGAGAGCCGGAGGATTAAGTCATCAGTGGTTTATGTGCCTTCCTTGTGTGTCATTGTACAGGGGAAAAAGGAAGTAATGCTTGAGAATGAACTCTACAGCTATTCTCCTTCGGAGTATCTGGCGGTTTCGGTGGAACTTCCTGTCGTGGGGCAGGTGACAGAAGCTTCCAGAGAGAAGCCGTATCTTGGGCTTACGGTAACCATAGATCCTCTGGTGATAAATGAGATGCTAATGCACGCACCGGAAGGGGGCAGCACTTCCAGAGGGCTTTTCGTAGGCAGGACAGATGAGGGGATGGCAGACTGTATTCTCCGGCTGGTAAGACTTCTGGAAACTCCTGGTGATGCGGGTTTTATGTCGCCGCTGATACTGAAAGAGCTCTATTACCGTCTGCTTAAAAGCCCGCACGGGGCAAACCTAGCGCAGATAGCTGTCGCGGGAAGCAGCATGCAGAGGATAGCAAAGGTGATAAAGGTTCTGAAAACCGATTTCTCAAAAAATATGCGGATAGAGGAAATGGCGGAAATAGCCAACATGAGCCAGTCATCGTTTCATCACCATTTCAAGGAGGTTACGGCGATGAGCCCTCTCCAGTTCCAGAAGAGGCTTCGCCTCACCGAGGCGCGCAGGATTATGCTTTCGGAATCTGCCGATGCGGCGAGCACCGCGTTCCGTGTCGGTTATGAAAGCCCTTCCCAGTTCAGCAGGGAATATTCGCGCATGTTCGGCGCTCCCCCCGTAAGTGATATAGCAAACCTGCGGCGCGGAATCAGCATGGCGGAAACGGCAAGGTAAAACGCCCTAGTTCAGCCCTTTGATAAAACCTGCCACGGCTTCAGTCACCTTCGGCGAAACAGGGTAGGCGGGGTTTGTGTAGCTCTCCTGCTGCTGCTTCATATCCGCTCCTGCTTCCTTCATCACATGGTTGACATCTTTCAGGATGGCAAGGCGGGCTTTCTTATTTGATTTTGCCAGAAGCTCCGCATCGCTCACGCTGACCTGAATGTCTGTGGTTCCCTGAACTATGAGAACGGGCATTCTCAGCCTGCCGGTAATCTCAGCCGGGTTATACCTGTACCATGAAATGACATAAGGCTGAATATCCGGCCTGAAAGCAGGCATCAGTTCAGGAGAGATGCTCCCCACTGTATCCCCTTTTTTCAGGTGTTCATTTATTCTTTTGACCTCGTTCTTAAATGCAGGGAATTTTTCAAACTGCTCCTCAATAACAGTGTATGCGGGTCTGCCTACACCAGCTATGGAGACAAAGCCGTCGGCATTGAGCTTCTCCGCTGCTGCTGCGCCTATTAATGCTCCTTCGCTGTGGCCTATGACTGTCAGTTTCCCGAAACGCCCGCTCAGCAGCAGGTATTCACCCCAGAAAACAGCATCATCTATGTAATGCTCAATCCGCAGATCCTTTTCTGCTGTCGCAAGTTCCCTGCTTGCACCTATTCCGCGCTTGTCATAACGGAGAGAGGCTATGCCGTTTTCTGCCAATGATTCCGCCAGTTGTTTAAGGCTGTCGTTTCTGCCTGCAAAGCGGTTGTTTCCGTTTCTGTCAGTGGGGCCGGAACCTGCTATTATGAGGGCAACTGGCGGTTTTCGGACACCTGCCGGAATTTCTACGGTTCCGTAAAGCCTCCCGGTCGGGAGTGTGAGAACTGCATCCTCCGCTGCCTGTGACTGCACAGAGAAGAGAACGGTAAGTAAAAAAACAGCAACAGCAATACGCATAATTCTCTACCTCGTCAAAAGTTTGAGATGTCGAATTATAGTTGCTTTATTTCATAATGTCTTTAGCAAACAGCAGATCAATTCTGGACTTAATGTATCTTGCACACTCCTGAAAATCGTCTGAGCAGGTATCAAGGTCAGATTCTGTCATGAAAAACTTATAAGGCGGAATATCAAATAAGGAAGCGATTTTCTCTATCATTTCGGCAGATGCAAAACTTTTTCCCGACTCCATCTTATAAATCTGAGTTGTGGATACATCCAAAAGCTCCGCAAGGTGTTCTTGCGTCAATTCCTTGCTGTTTCTGTACTTTTTCAAGTTATAACCGAAAATTTCCTTAATCATCTATGCCTCTGATTACTATATATCATAATAAAAGTTATTTTTGACTGGACAACTGAATCATATTCTTATATACGGTAATTAAATTCAGTTAAACGGATAAAGGCTTGCAGAACAAGCGTTTAACAATAGCTGGATACTATCTGACGGCATAGGGATGCCATGGGGGGCTGAAAAGTCCCCTTCAACTTTCATGATGATTCAGATGAAAAAGAAAAGCTGATAAACAGCTTTTGAAAACAGGTAATCAGGCTTTCATTATGACGGCGGGCTGCCGTACCTAATCCTAAAAGATTATACCTCAGAATTGTTTCAGCGTCATATGAACATCGGCCTATAACTGCGTATTTGCCTGCTGCGTGGAACTATTGATTTTATAGAAGGGCTGTGTGTGCGGTTGCCGTTATTATTTCAAGCCTTTTGTGATTATCGATTTCATGCGGCTATTATCTGCGGAGCAGACGGTTTCTATCGAAGCTTGTATGTATTCTTCAGAAGTGGTCAAGGAGTAATCAATAAACTTATACCCGTTAAAAGCACAGAGAAGGTCAAAGAAAAGACGGGTTGTTCTGCCGTTTAACTCGTAAAACGGGTGCAAGGCAATGATTTCACACTTGAAATATGTAAGTTTCTCTATAAAAATCTTTTTATCTTCAATATTCCGCAGATAATTCTCATTTTCGAGCTCAGAAAATATTCTTTTTGATTGCTCTTCAACAAACTGCCCTAAGCAAAAGGTCGAATCACCTTTGTGTATAGTAATTATTCTGTATTCTCCTGCCCAATCATAAAGGCCTGAGAATGTTCTTCTGTGCAGGGATTTAAAGTAACTTTCATCAAACACTGAATTATCTGACAGTTCTGTCGTAAAAATTTCATAAGCTTTTGTAAGGAGATATTCTTCAACGGCGTGAAGCTGTGCGGAATCGGATATGTTGAGTTTATTTTTAGGTATATCTGTATTTTCCAGATAAATATGGCTGAGACTATGATGATACTTTGACATTGTACTTGCGTATTATTGCAAGCGCTGAAGCCTTGGTTTTCCCTTTGGACATAGAGTATCCTTCTATGCGCTGGCTGTTTTTTACAGCGTTATTAATGTCTTTTTGAGAAAAATTCAGTATTTTCATATTTTAAATATACCTTTGTGTAGTCGTATAATCAAGAGGAAACCTCCCTGATCCGGTTTCC
Source organism: Geovibrio ferrireducens (assembly GCF_026226615.1). NCBI lineage: Bacteria > Pseudomonadati > Deferribacterota > Deferribacteres > Deferribacterales > Geovibrionaceae > Geovibrio > Geovibrio ferrireducens. Next base: position 271,595 of record NZ_JAJAPB010000004.1, on the reverse strand, counting down.
TTTCGCACGGCGGCGGCACATCTGATTACCGCGTAAAAAACTACATCCTGTGTTTTTTACGTACACGCTCGCGGCTTGCAGAGCAATCCTTCGCTTCGCGCGGCGGCGGCACATCCTGTGCCTTGAGTACGCGGTGATTTAAGGTGTTATTCTTTCGGGTCGAGAACGTCCCGCAGACCTTCACCCAGAAGGTTGTAGCCGAGGACAGTGATAAAAATCGCCATACCGGGGAAGAAGGAGAGCCACCACGCAAAAATTATGTTGTCCTTCCCTGCGGTGAGGATATTGCCCCACGAAGGAACCGGAGGCTGAACACCGAGGCCAAGGAAGCTCAGAGCTGATTCAGTGAGAATAGCCCCTGCTATGCCCAGTGTGGCGGTTATGAAGATAGGTGTGAAAACGTTGGGGAATATATGTTTGAAGAGAATTTTCGCAGTGCTGACACCCTGAACCCGCGCCGCTGTGATGTAGTCTCTGGTGCGGACGCTCATTACCTCCGCCCGCACAAGCCTTGTTACGCCCATCCAGCTTGTGAGTCCGATTACAGCCATAACGTTGAACACGGACGGATTTAAAAAGGCGATAACGGCAAGTATAAGGAAAAAAGACGGAAAGCAGAGCATTATATCCACAAAGCGCATGAGCACAGTGTCAATAAATCCGCCGAAATAGCCGGAAATAAGCCCCAGTACAGTGCCGATAATAACGGAGATTCCCACAGCCACAAAACCGACAAAAAGGGATATGCGTGTTCCGTAGACAACTCTGCTGAAAATATCGCGCCCAAGCTCATCTGTGCCGAAGTAATATTCAGATGACGGAGGGAGCAGGACTGATTTGAAGTCAATATACGCTGGGTCATGAGTGGCTATGAACGGCGCAAACAGCGCCACAAGAACGAAGAACGCAACCACGGAAGCCCCGGTGAGGAACAGTATGTTCCCCTTTGCCTTGTCAGCTACTCTTCTTCGAGCCATACCTAATCCTCGGATCCACCGCGGCATATGCTATATCCGCAATGAGATTGCCGGCGAGAGTGAGCATTGCGCCTATCACAAGCACACCCATCACCACCGGGTAATCCCTCATCATTACTGCCTGATAAAAAAGCTGCCCCATGCCCGGAATGCTGAAAATCGATTCAAAAATTACGCTGCCGCCAATGAGGCCGGGCACAGAGAGGCCGATTATTGTGACAACAGGGAGCAGGGCGTTTTTCAGCGCGTGGGTGAAAACAACTTTCCCCTCACTCAGACCCCTTGCCCTCGCAGCGGTGATGTATTCCTCCTTGAGGACATCCAGCATGCTGTTGCGGGCGAAACGGCTTATGCCCGCCAGTCCGCCGAAAACGGAGATCACAACGGGCATGAATGTATGTTTGAAGATGTCTGCTATTTTTCCGAAGGTTGTGAGATAGTCATAATTGAAGGATCGCAGTCCGGAGATGGGGAACCAGCCTTTGACCACGCCGAAGTAATACATGCAGAGCAGAGCCAGCCAGAAAGTGGGCATGGCGAACCCCGCAAATACAAACACGGTCACTCCTTTGTCAAATATGCTGTCCTTATAATAGGCAGAGAGCACCCCAAGAGGCAGGGCGAAAAGGAATATAAGCACCATTCCAGCCACATTCAGCCAAATGGTTACGGGCAGACGTTCCTTTATCTTCTCCATGACTGTTTTGCCGTCCTGACTGAACGAATCGCCGAAGTCAAAGCGGGCAAATTTCCCCAGCCAGTTGATGTAGCGCTCCAGAACAGGCTTGTCCAGATCGTACATTTTGACAAATTTTTCGTAGGCTGTTTCGGAGAGTTTGGGGTTCATAGACGCAATAAACTGCGCCGGATCGCCCGGCGCAAGATGTATCACTACGAAGCTTATTAATGTGATCCCCAGGAGAAGAGGTATCATCCCCGCGAGGCGTTTTGCTATGTATCGGAGCATATCCACCGATTCAGGATTTATTTCTCAAAGCGGTATTTCTGATCCTTGGAGGGGACATACCAGTCTTCAATGTTGTATGTCACCCCTGCGGGAGCCGGAGAAACTTCCTTAAACCTTTTGCTCAGTGCAATCAGAGCGTTGGGAACATAAAGGAAGGTGTAAGGCTGCTCCTCAGCGAGGATCTCCTGAAACCTGTCGTAATATTCCTTGCGCTTGGCAGGGTCAAGGGCGTGTCTGCCGCCTTCAATAAGCTGATCAGCCTCTGCGTTTGAGAAGCATATGAAGTTCAGCATTTTGGGGCCGCATTTGGATGAGTGCCATACATCAAAGGGGTCGGGATCGACAACTATGTTCCATCCGAGGACAATAGCGTCAAACTTGCCTTTGTCTATGTATTCGTTTATGAAGGATGCCCATTCAAGGACTCTTATATCAACTTTTATGCCGACCTTCTGCCAGCTTTGCTGAACAGTCTCGGCTATTTTTGTTCTCACGCTGTTCCCCTGATTGGTGAGCAGTGTGAAGGTGAAGGGCTTGCCGTCTTTGTCAAGGATGCCGTCACCGTTGGTGTCTTTCCAGCCAGCTTCGGCCAGAAGTTCTTTTGCCTTTTCGGGGCTGTACTCATATTTTTTAACGTTGGTGTTCTGCCACATAGTGCCAGGTTTGTAAGGGCCTTCCGCGGGAACGCCTTCTCCGAAGAGTATTCCGTCAATAATTTCCTGTTTAGGGGTAGCGTATGTGAGTGCCTGGCGAACCCTTTTGTCGGCAAACATAGGATTCTTCATGTTATAGCCAATGTATGCGTAGCTGGGAGCTAGATATGTGTATTTGTCATAGCTGTTTGTAAAGAGAGCCGTATCCGTCTGTTTGACCCACTGGGTGGGTGTAAGCCCCATTATGTCAAGGCTGCCGTTAAGCAGTTCCATGAAGGTTGTGTTGAGATCGGGGATAATACGGAAAATTATTCTGTCAAGGTTGGGACGGCCTTCGAAGTATTCCTCATTTGCCTCAAGGGTGATCGATTCGCCGGATTTCCACTCCTTAAACCTGTAAGGGCCTGTTCCGACAGGCGAACGCATAAGGGATGATTTCGCAGCTTCTTTCCCTTCCAGCAGGTGTTTGGGCAGAACCGCCATACTCCAGCTTAAAAGAGCAGGCGCGAAGGGTTCAGCATAGCTGACCTTCACTGTGAGGGGGTCTATAACCTCAAACTTTGTAACAAGGCGGAAATCTGCATCGTAAGAGGTGGGGGTATTGTTGTCGATCATGAAGTTGTACATAAATTCGACATCACTGGCGGTGAAGGGTGCGCCGTCATGCCATTTTACGTTATCCCGCAGCTTGAAGGTTATGCTTCTGCTGTCATCCGAGATTTCCCATGACTCTGCCAGATCACCTGTTATATTAAGGTTTTTGTCCAGCTTCACCAGGCCGTTGTAGATGTATTTGGCCACATCGTGGGATGCGCTGTCTGATGTGATGTTGTAAATCAGCCCGGAGGCATCCCCAAGGCTGGAGGTTACGAGGGCATCACCTGCGACGCCCCCTCTCGCTTTGCGTTTTTCCGCGGATTTGCCGCCTTCCTTGTTCCTGTCCCCGCATCCGGAAATTACGGACACGCATAAAACTGCAAGCAGCAGAAAAACTAACTTTTTCATTTTACTTTGATTCCATCGGTACTTGGGGCGCCGCATCGGAAGGAGCCATAGGGGCTGTCTGCTGAAGGGGCTGAGGAATCCTGTCTGTGATGCTGCCTGATGATCTCTCTTTTGACATAACAGCGAGACCAAGGGAAGTTATCATAAAGGTTATGGCGATTACAGATGTGATTTTGTTCATAATGTTTGCAGGTGCGCCGGGGCCGAAAAGGCTGCCTGAACCGCCGCCGAGAGCCGCTGAAAGCTCAGAGCCTTTGCCTGACTGGAGCAGAACGGCAATGATAAGGAGCATACAAACAAAAATGTGGAAAACGAGAAGATAAGTGTACATTTAAACTGACCTCTTTTATTTGCTTGAATTTATAATACCGAGAAAATCTTCGGCCTTGAGGCTTGCGCCGCCCACCAGAGCCCCGTTAATATCGGGCTGGTTCATAAGGCCTTTGGCATTGTCGGGTTTAACGCTGCCGCCGTAAATAATTCTCAGTTTGTTTGCCATAACGGGTCCGTAGAGGCTTTTCAGCATCTCACGGATTTTGGCGTGCATAGCCTGCGCGTCTGCGGGGCTTGCGTTTACGCCTGTTCCTATAGCCCAAACGGGTTCATAGGCTACAGTAACCTGCTCTATTTTGTCAACCGGTACATCCTTAAGCCCCTTTGCGACCTGAGCCGTGACGGTTTCGAAATGAGCGTCCGCCTCTCTCTCAAATAAGGTTTCACCCACACAGAGAATGACATTCAGTCCGTGGCTGAGGGTAAGGCGCACTTTTTTGTTTATGATCTCATCGGTCTCACCGAAAATCTGTCTGCGTTCCGAGTGACCTATGATGACCGTTGTTACGCCGACGGATTTGAGCATGGATATGGAAGATTCCCCGGTAAAGGCTCCCTTCTCCTCTGCGGATACGTTCTGTGCCGCTACGGTAAGCCTGCCTTTGCTGCTGGCTATGGTCTGCTTAACGGGGTAAAGAACGGGGAAAGCCGGAGCAACGCCTACATCCACGCTGTCGTAGTCTATGCTTGCATGAAGGAGTTTGCCTGTGAGTTCGGCTCCTTCCGCAGCGTCAAGGTTCATTTTCCAGTTGCCTACTATGTATGGCTTCATCATTCCGCATCACCTTTCTTGGGGACAGCGGTTTTCAGGGAGCCGCCCATTTCAAGGCTTCCGTTGAATATAACCCCTTCCTCCATCTGCACAGCAGCGGAGCGTATAGTACCTGTGACATTTGCGGGCTTATAAAGTTCCACTTTGTTTTTAGCGGTTATTGTTCCGTCAAACTTGCCGGAGATTTTCACCTGTCCGGCTTCTATCTCGGCTTTGACATTGCCGGAGTTGGCTATAACAAGCGTGTCGTTGGTCTTTATGTTTCCTTCAAAATTACCGTCCATGCGCACAAGCCCGTCAAAGATGAGTGTTCCCTTGAAGGTTGTGTTCTTGCCGAGAAAAGCGTCGATGCCGCCGTTGTCTTCTTTTCCTTTGATCATTCTTCGCCTCTGATTCTTTTTATGATCCGGTCAAGCTCATCGTCCGAGCTGTATTTGATCTCAATGGTTCCGCCGTTTTTGGCTGTTTTAAGGGTTATTCTGGTTTTGAAGAACTCCTCAAGCTCATCTTTGAGACCCATGAGAAAAACATCCGCCTCAGCAGACTTTTCCGTTTTCTGCGCGGGCTCTTTTTTGAGCTTGGCAACCAGACGTTCCGTTTCGCGGACGGACAAAGCGCCTTCGATGACTTTTTTCAGCGCGCTTATTATCTTCTTATCATCATCAAGTCCCAGAAGCGCCCTTGCGTGCCCTTCTGTTATGAGGTCTTCCTTCATGGCTTCCAGAGCCTTGGCAGGAAGGTTCAGAAGCCTTAGTGTGTTTGCGACCGCGCTTCTGCTTTTGCCTATGACCTTTGCGACCTCTTCCTGGGTGTAGCCGTGCTGCTCCATGAGTTTTTTATATGCCGCTGCCAGTTCGTATGCGCCTAAGTCCTGTCTCTGGACATTTTCAATGAGGGCAAGTTCAAGCCTTTCCGCCTCGCTGTCCACATTTCTTACAATTGCGGGGATTTTCTTGAGCCCGGCGAGCCCTGCCGCGCGGAACCTGCGTTCCCCGGCGATTATCATGTAGCCTTCGTCTGTTTTGGTGAGAACTATGGGCTGAATAACCCCTTTCTCCCTGACGGAGGCCACAAGCTCATCCAGAGGCTCCTGATCGAAGCGTGTGCGGGGCTGGTTTACGTTTGCGTATATGAGGGCAAGGTCTATCTCGCCCACGGGAGCTTTTGTTTCATTTTTGGGTATAAGGGATTCAAGCCCCCTTCCTAGAGAGTTCTTTTTCATAATCTGGGAAGTATCTCTTTAGCCAGATCGATGTAGCTGGCCGCTCCTTTAGATTTTATGTCATATTCTATTATGGACATGCCGAAACTGGGAGCTTCGGAGAGTCTGACGTTTCTGGGGACTATGGTGCGGAACATGCTTTCGCTGAAAAACTCCTCAATCTGCGTCATAACCTCTTTGGAGAGGTTGTTGCGCGGATCGTACATGGTGAGGAGTATGCCTTCCAGAGCAAGTTCTTCGTTAAGGCTTTCCCTGATGAGGCGGATGGTGTTGAGAAGCTGCCCCAGTCCTTCCATGGCGTAGTATTCGCACTGGAGAGGGATAAGCACCGAATCCGCCGCAGTGAGTGCGTTCACGGTGAGAAGCCCAAGGGAGGGAGGGCAGTCAATGAGGATAACCTTGTATTTGTCCTTCACTTTTTCCAGATTTTTTTTCAGCCTTGTTTCCCTTGAAAGGGCAGTTACAAGCTCAACCTCCGCCGCGGTAAGGTTTATATGGCTGGGGAGCAGATCGAGATTGTCCACCTTGCTTGGCACAATTGCTTCCTCTATATCGGCATTTCCGATAAGCACGTCATAAATGCTGGCGTATTCGCCCTTTGTCTCAAAGCCTATTCCGCTTGAGGCATTCCCCTGCGGGTCCATGTCCACAAGGAGAACCTTGGCCTCCGCAAAGGCGAGTGACGAGCCTAAGTTAATGGCGGTAGTTGTTTTTCCAACTCCGCCCTTCTGGTTGGCGATTGCGATTATTTTTCCCATAGAACTCATACATTAGATAATACCTGTACAAAAATCAAGATCAATCACCTGAACCTGTTAAATAAGCTCAAACCCTGAAAATACTGGTGTTTTTGATCCTTTAACATGCGAAACATATGCTTTTACCGTGTAAAGATGAGAAATTTTTCAAATATGTTGAAAACGTTTGAATTTTTAATATAATTCAAGGGCGGTGAAATCCGTATAAAGGCAATTTATATGTTTATATAAATGCTTTTGTGTTTAAACGAGGTTTGTTGATGAAAATATCATGCAGGAAAAAGACTGCTTTCAACTCAAGAAAAGAAGCGGTGATTATTCCCGTATATAAAAATATGGGTTCACTTAAGCTGCTTACAGGAAAAAGGATAGACGATGAGATCGCCAATATAGTCAACTCTGACTACTTCAACTTTGAAGATAAGGAGATAAAAAGCTTCTACATTGATATGAAAAAGAAGCTGAAAAGGATTTTTCTTGTGAATGTTCCGAAAGATCCGGAGGATTACAGGTACTATCTCGAACTTGGCGCACAGTTTTCAAAAATTATCAGAAAAGATAAGCTTTTTTCATTTTCCCTCGTCTCCTTTGAGGATGTCTACGCCGAGAAGAAAGAGGGGAGCTACACCAAGAGCTTCCTTGAGGGGCTGTGCTTCGGCCTGTATTCATTTGAAAAATATAAAAGCAAAAAGGAAAGCTTCGATTTTGAAGAGGTTGAGGTTATCACAACCTTCACCAAACTGAAAAAATTCATAGACACCGGCGCGGAGAGATGGGCAACTATCTTCCAGAACGTTTATCTGGCAAGGGATCTTATTAATACCCCCCCTATGGATATGACTCCTGCGATTTTTGCAGAAACCGTTCAGGCGGAAGAGGGCGCGGATTTCAGCGTCACTGTTTACGATGAGGCAAAAATCAGGGAAGAGGGGCTGAACCTCATAGATGTGGTTGGTATGGGCAGCGTGAACAAGCCCAGATTCGTTATGATCGACTACAAAGGCGATCCCGGAAACGAAAAGCACGTGGCTCTTGTGGGCAAAGGCGTTACATTTGACTCCGGCGGAAGCAACCTCAAGCCCACCGGAAGCATGGAAACCATGAAGTGTGATATGGCAGGCGCGGCAACTGTTTTTGCAGTTACCAAACTTGCCCGTGAACTGAAACTCCCTGTAAACATCAAAACATATATACCCCTCGTGGAAAATATGATAGGCGGCGGCGCCTACAGACCGGGGGATATAATAACCTCCGCCTCCGGCAAAACCGTTGAGGTTCTTAATACGGATGCGGAAGGCAGGCTTATACTTGCGGATGCTCTGTACACCGCCACAAAGACAGACCCGGAGGTTATAGTGGACGTGGCGACCCTCACCGGAGCCTGCGTGGTTGCTCTGGGAAGTCACTGCGCGGGGCTTTTCAGCAACAGGAAGTTCCTTGCTAAAAATATAAGCGACCTTTCCGGCGATGTCGGTGAGGACATATGGGAGCTTCCGCTGCTTAAAACCTATGAAAAAAGAATTAAGAGCGATATAGCCGATCTAAGAAACATAGCCAGACAGAGAACAGAGGCCGGCTCAACCATTGCGGCGCTCTTTCTGCGCGAGTTTGTGGACAACTGGCCGTGGATACACCTTGACATTGCGGGACCCGCTTATCTCGAAGAGGAGCACCCCGTTTTCGGGAAGCATGCTTCCGGTTTCGGCATAAGGCTTCTCCTTGAATTTATAGAAAGGTATTATTGCAGAAATGAAGATTGATATTGATATTTTCAGGGGCAGCGCGGCGAAGGGGCTGGGAATAACAGCCATCGCCCTTGCCCTTGTGTTTATTGTTTCGGCGGGGCTTCGCTATATCCAGCTTGAGAGATGGCGCGAACACAGGGACTATTACTTTGTTGATAAAATGCCGCAGATGACCACCCTCGACTCATACAAGTGGCTCAGGTATGCGGATGAGTATAAAGAGGGGAGCTACTATCCGTCAAATGACGATCCTCTGATGTTTTATCCTGATGTTAAGGCGAAGCATGAAAAAATCCCCATGCTAAGCTGGCTCATTGCTAAGCTTTCCGTTTTCTCCGACGGCAATACCTACCGCACGGCAGTTTATCTCCTGCCTTTTCTGGCTTCGCTTTTTATAATCCCTCTGGGGCTGTACTTCTATTTCACAGGGATGGTTCCCGCAGGGATAGCAGGGGGCATAGCCGGATCTCTGGGGATAATTTATCTTGTCCGCTCATCCATCGGCAGGGTGGACACGGATGCAATGAACCTTTTTTTCCCGTTTCTCTGCTCACTTTTCATGCTTCTGGCTCTGGAGGGGAAGAACTCAAAAAAACTGTTCATTCACTCAGCTTTGGCCGGACTTTCCATGTGGCTTTTTCACTGGTGGTACGAGCATCCGGGAATAACCATAGCCTATCTCGGTGTCTTTGTGCTTGCCCTTTTGGTTTCACGGGCGGAATTCAAAAAAGCGGCGCTGGCAGTGCTTCTGTTTGTGCTCTTCTCAAATCCGCTGCATATATATTCCGGCCTGCACCATCTCTTTGACTTTGCAAAAACCTATATAACTCCCACCGGCAGTATTATTGCGGGCTTTCCTGATGTTTATGCCACTATAACGGAGGCAAAAAGGACGGAGATAGACAGGGTTCTGGCAACCCTCGCGCCTGTTAAGGCTTTATCAGTCGCCGGGCTCTTTTTGTTTGCGGTATGCGTAATATTCAATTTCCGGAGAATGCTACCCCTCGCGCCTGTGTTTATACTCGGCCTTATGGTTTTCAAAAGCTCAAACAGGTTCGGGATGTTCCTTGCCCCTTTTGTGGGAATCGGCCTCGGTTACGGAATTTATCTCCTCGGCAGGGCTCTTGAGGACAGGGTGAAATTCAGCGCACAGATAAAAACAGCGGTTCTTGCCTGCGTGACGGCGGGTTTCATGTTCCTTGTTTACAAATCCTCGTTCGATTTCAATCCTGTTCCGTCCATAGAAGTGGGGATATATAAACAGATTAAGGAGCTTAAAAAGGCCGCTCCGGCGGATTCCGTCATATATTCATGGTGGGACTACGGCCTTGCTTACGAATATGCCGGGTTTACCACTTTTCACGACGGAATGACGCAGAGAACGCCCAAGACATACTATGTTGCGAAATCACTCTCTTCCGACAGTCAGAATGAGTTGTACAACACCATAGCCTTTCTTGCGTCCGAAGGGAAAAGCGGCATAGACAGAATGCTCTCCGAAGGCAAAACCCCGCAGGATATTTCCGCTGTGGCCGCAGACAACTCCCTGCCTGTTGACAGTGATAAATACGTGGTGCTTTTCACAAAGGACATGCTCTTTAAAATCGGAGCAATAAGCCAGCTTGGCACATGGGATTTTGAAACCGGGCAGTACACCCCGTTTACGATCATCAACATGCGCTGCACACAGAAAGAGGGGGATGTGCTGATATGCGGTCAGGACAGGGTTAATCTCGCTACAGGGCTGGTGAATAACACTCTTCCGCTTAAAAGCCACACTGTCACCATCAACGGAAAAGAGTTCAACTCCCGCGCATTTCCGTACAGTCAGGGCGTGCATCTCATTGAAAGCAGATGGGAATCCGGCTTCACTGATTTTATGGTTCTTGATGACGACGCGTTCAGATCAAATATGGTACAGATGTTTGTTATCGGCAATGTTGATAGCTCAAAGTTTACCGAAATTTTTAATGCTGTGCCTTTTATGCGGGCTTTTACGGTTAACGGGCGCTGAATGTAAAGAATTTGTTGTTAAAATGACATAAAACTCAAAAGAACTATTGATTTTATCTATATAGTGCTGATAATATACCTGTCAGCACTACCACTTCAAGGAGTCTCCCCATGGATTTTAAACAGATAGAAGCGTTCGTATATGTTGCGAAATACAAATCCTTTTCCCGCGCTGCTGAAAAGCTTCTTCTCAGCCAGCCCACTATCTCCACGCATATAAGCACCCTTGAAGAGCAGCTCGGAGTCAAGCTTTTTGACAGGCTTTCAAAAGAGGTTATCCTAACTGAGGCAGGGCAGGTTTTCTACCCCTACGCAGTGGATATACTCGACCTGCGTGAGCGTTCTCAGGAAGCTATAAAAGAATTCCTCAACGAAATCAGCGGCCACCTCCACATAGGGTACAGCACTGTTCCCGCTGAGTTCATACTTCCCGAAGTCATCAGGAAGTTTAAGGAGGAGTACCCCAAAACCTTCTTCACCCTCGACATAAACGGAACCCAGAATGTTGTCCAGAGGCTGTCTGACGGCATACTGGATCTTGCGATAGTTGCAAGGAAAATCCCTAAGAAGGATCTTGAGTACAAGGTGCTCCTGCGGGATAAAATAGTTCTCATAGTTCATAAAAACCATAAATTCTACGACCGCGCCAGCGTCTTCCTTGAGGAGATCCTTCAGGAAAGCTTCATTATAAGAGAGATGGGCTCCGGAACAAGGGCGGCTGTGGAACACGCCTTTAAACAGAAAGGGTACGATTTCGAATCGCTGGATGCTGTGGCCATGCTCAGTTCCACATATTCCATAAAACACGCAGTAAAACGCCAGCTAGGCATAGCATTTATGAGCCAGATGGCGCTCTCAGAGGATGAGTGCGGCGGCGGAATAAAGGCTATTCCCATAACGGATCTTGTTGTTGAGAAAGAGATCTATGTGGTTTACAGCAAAAAACGCACTAACAAGAAGCTGATGAAGCACTTCATCGATACTCTTCTTAAACACGCGCGCGAATAAAAAAATCTTCTCCGGGGCGGCTTAACAGGCCGCCTTTTTTCTTCTTTCCCCAAACTTCCCGCCCGCTAAACCGTCATTACTATTAATGTGCAAACTTCCCTGTACAAAATGAGTCGGTGCAGGGTAGTATAAAAACCGTATATTTACTCTTCGGGGGATTTGGTTATGAGACTTAAACACAGTCTTGGAATTTTTCTTACACTCACCTGCGTTTCCTGCGCTTCCGTGCAGCCTGAGCCGCTTTCGGCTATTAATGTTCCTGATGACGACATAAGACCGTTTGTGGATTCCCCCGTCATGCCGGAGGTTAAAAAAGCTGTCCCTGCGGAGGAACCGCCTGTGCTAAGGTTCCCCGACACTGTATTCGCAGCGCCCGCGGAGGAGCCCGCTGCCCCTCCGGTATCTGGTGAACCCATAGAAAAAGATCACAGGATTCCGCCTGATGCCAGAATGACAGGCGCAGTCTATGACAAGCCTTATGTAGTGCGCGGCGAAACCTACCACAGGCTTAAATATGTTGAAACCTTCGAGCAGGAAGGGATAGCAAGCTGGTACGGCGGCCCCGACCACGGACGTGATACGTCAAACGGCGAAATATACAATATGTACGCCATGACGGCAGCCCACAAAAACCTCCCGATGGGCAGCATGGTTGAGGTGGAAAATATCTCAAACGGACGCAAAGTGACCGTCAGGGTCAATGACCGCGGACCCCATGTGGAAGGAAGAATAATCGATCTCTCCAAAAAGGCAGCAAATGAGATAGGTATAAAGGATAAAGGACTCGGAAAAGTCAGAATCAGGCTCCTTTCCCCCGCCGGAGAGAAAAGTGATGACGATTTCGCGCCGGATTCACCCAATATCGCATACGCCGGAACAGTTCAGGCGCTTTTTGCAGTGCAGATAGCCTCATTTACCGATAAGGAACAGGCAGACGCGCTGGCAAATACATTCGATAAAGGGAAAGTGGAGCGCGCCAATGTCAAAGGCACAACCTACTACAGGGTAAAGGTCGGCGGGTTCGAAAGCAGGGAAGCTGCTGAGGCCCACAAATCAAAAATGACCTCAAGATACCCGAAAGCATTTGTGGTGACGGAATAAATAACAATTTTGCTGTTTCAGTTAAATTTTTTGAAGAAACCGTGTCCGCTTTGCGAAGCAGATTAAGAAATTTTGAAGGAGTTCGGGGAAAGCTTTTTTAAAAGTTCCCCATATAAATAAATTTAATAAGGAATAAGTTAATGCGCAGACATAACAGGGCAAATGACAGCATGAGAGAGATAAGGATCGCAGGCGATTATATAAAGCATCCTGCGGGTTCCGTTTTAATAGAGTTCGGCGATACAAAGGTGATATGCACGGCTTCGTTCAGCGAGGGAGTGCCTCCGTTTCTTAAGGGTTCGGGCACGGGCTGGGTTACTGGTGAGTACGGAATGCTCCCCGCCTCCACCCACACCCGCAACCAGCGTGAGGCGCGCAAGGGCAAGGTGGACGGGCGTTCTCAGGAGATTTCCCGTCTTCTTGGCAGGGCGCTGAGGGCTTCTGTTGATATGACAAAGCTCGGCGAGAATACGATCATAATAGACTGCGATGTTATTCAGGCGGACGGCGGAACCAGAACCGCTTCCATAACCGGCGGTTTCGCGGCGCTCAGGCTTGCGGTGAATAAAATGCTTTCTCAGGGTGTTCTGGCGGAAGATCCGGTTATTCAGGCTGTGGCAGCGGTCAGTGTAGGGATCGTAGACGGTGTTGCTATGCTTGATCTTGATTATGACGAGGATTCCTCAGCGGAGGTTGACCTCAACCTTGTTGCGGGAGCGGACGGCAAAATAGTGGAGATTCAGGGTGCGGCGGAGAAGCTTGCCTTCGGGCGTGACAAGCTTAACGAACTGCTTGACCTCGGTTTTCACGGACTTAATGCCCTGTTTGCCGCTCAGAAGAAGGTGATAGAGCTGTGAGACTCTGCGTTGCCACAAAAAATGCCCATAAACTGAAAGAGATAAAAGAGATTTTAAGCGGGCTGAACGTTGATGTGCGTTCGGCTTACGAGTTTACAGAAAATGACTTTGACGTGGAAGAGACAGGCTCCACTTTCGAGGAGAACGCAGCTATCAAGGCTGATGCGCTTTCCGCACTGATAGACGGATATGTGATAGCTGATGATTCCGGCCTGTGTGTGGATGCACTCGGCGGAAATCCGGGGATATATTCCGCGCGGTATGCGGGCGTCAAAGCTTCGGACGCGGAGAACAACGCTCTTCTGCTGAAAAATACGGAAAATACCGCCGATGAGGATCGCACCGCGAGGTTTGTCTGCGCCGTTGCGCTTTCAAAAAACGGAATCACGGAGAAGATTTTCCGCGGTGAATGCAAAGGGATGCTCGGCAGGGCGGAGAAAGGGGCGAACGGCTTCGGCTATGACCCTCTCCTTGTAATGCCGGACGGGCGTTCTCTGGCGGAGTATTCGCCGGAAGAGAAGAACAGGATAAGCCACAGGTTCCGCGCACTGGAGCTTTTAAGAAAATATCTGGCGGAGAAATAGCCGCTTTTATTGAGAAGGTGAGTTAAGGTGAGACTGTTAAGGTTCTTCAGCGGGCTTATAGTTCTTGTTGCCATGCTCTGTTACGGAGTCCTCACTTTTTATAAGGGTGAGAAGATGTTCTTCGAGCATTTTCTCCCTGCTGATTATTCCATCCCCAGCCTGAACAGGCACGGACAGTCCTTCACAGTGTATGATTCCGCAGGAAACCTGCTGGAGCAGAGGACATTTCTGCGCAGCGAACCGTTCACCCCGGAGGAGACGGAGCTTCTGGGCGAGTGGTTCAGGGTGCTGGATCTTGAGCTTGACGGGTATCCGCTTCCGAAGGAGACGGCAGACCTCTACTTTATGGACTGCATGAAGATAGAGACCGAAGCAGTGAAAAGCTACATAGTCAGCCATTATACCGACAGGCTGCTGGAAGGAACTCCCGTTACGGGGATAAGGCTGAGGTTTCTGCGCTATCTCACTGCGGACAGGCTCCTGAAAAGCACCGGATTTCCCGCTCTTTACGCCGCATATGCGGACAGCATAGTCATCGGCGGCGATACCTACGGCATAAAGGCCGCATCCCAGACATTCTTCAACCGCAACATCCACAGGGCAAATCAGAAGGAGAAGGCATTTCTCTTCACCATGCTGAAGGACTACACCCTGTATGACCCGATAGAAAACTTTGCCGCTGCGGAACGCAGGGCTAATATATATCTCCACCTGCTTTACCAGCGCGGCATACTGGAGCGGGAGGAGTATCTGCATGCCAGAGACTACAGGCTTGCCCTCAACATGGCTAAAGACCCCGAACCGCAGGAGATAGAGTACCTCCGTGCAGTGGCGGAAGAGCTCAGGACGCTTGGTGTGGAGGCGGGTGAGCCATGCGAGGTTCATACATTCTTTGACCCTGAAAAGACAGAGATGCTCCGCAGCACTGTTGCTGAATATATGAAAACACAGGAGGCCGGGCTGCAGTCCGCCTTTGTTCTGCTGGATGCGGAGAAGGGCGGGATAGTGGCGATGACCGGCGCCCGTGAAGGGAAAAGCCTGAAAAGGGCGTATTACACCAAAAGGCAGACCGGTTCCACCTTCAAGCCCATAGTTTATGCCTCCGCTTTTGACAGCGGCCTGCGCCCCACTGATTTTGTAAACGACAGAAGGCATGTTTACAAGCTTGGGCGGGGCAGCTATTCCCCCAGAAACTTTGAAGAACTGTACATGGGTAACATCCCCGCACGCAAGGGGCTGGTTTACTCCCTAAACAACGCCACAATCCAGCTTGCTGTGAAAACAGGGCTTGAGCGTGTGGCGGAGAATGCCGTGAAAATGGGTATGAAGGCTGATGTGCGTCCTTATCTGGCGATGCCGCTGGGCATATTCGCAGTTACTCCTGCCAATCTGGCGCAGGTATACGGAACCATGGCCGGATACGGTATTTACAGTGAACGGGGGCTGATTGAGAGAGTGCAGTTCCCCGACGGCAGAATCATAACGCCCGGTGCGGAAAAAACCAGAGTGCTGGATGAGAAGGCAGTGTTTCAGACCCTGTACATAATGCAGGATGTGCCGAGAATAGGCACTGCCAAGGGCAAAGGGCTCATAAAGGGAACCGCGGCAAAGACAGGAACCACTGATGAATACCGCGATGCATGGATGGCCGCCGTTTTCCCGCCTTATGTGGCTGTGGTCTGGGTAGGTTATGACAGCAACAGAAGCATGGGGGAGAAGGGAACAGGGGGAACAAAGGCTGCGCCTCTGGTGGCGGCTGTGCAGAAGAAGCTCTTTGAGGAAGGGCACGAAGCAGTTTTTCCCGTGCCGGACGGAGTAGGTTTCTACAAGGTTTCCTCAGCGGACGGCAGACTGATAACAGACAGATGTGCATCGAAAAGGGGCTACACCGAAGCTCTGGCAGCGGACAATCTGCCTGAGGAATGCGTCAGGTAAGTCAAATATAGCTAAATAATTCAAAATGATATAAAGTATAAAGTAAACTGAGGGCGGTCTTTATGAAAAAAAATATATATTTAATCGGTTTCATGGGAACAGGGAAAAGCACAGTGGGCAGACTTCTAGCTGACAGGCTGGGCATGGAGTTCTGCGATACGGACGCTATGGTGGAAAAGAGAGCGGGAAAGACAATCACAGAAATTTTCGAGGATCTGGATGAGGATGCTTTCCGCGTTATGGAGACTGAAATCCTTAAGGAGATAACCGGAAAAGGGAACCTCGTTGTTTCCACCGGAGGCGGAATAGTTGTCACCAAAGGGAATATGGAGATAATGCGCTCTGCCGGAAAACTGATTACGCTTATGGCCTCCCCTGAGCAGATTTTTGAAAGGATAAAGGATGACCGCGGCAGACCGCTTCTTAATGTGGACAGCCCGCTGGACGAGATAAAAAGGCTTATTTATGACAGGGCTCCGTTTTACATAAATACGGATTATATAGTCGAGACCACCGAGCTCAGCCCGGAGGATGCGGCGGAAGAGATAATAAGGTTTGTGGAAAATGCGTAAGATACGTGTGGAACTCGAAAAACAGGTGGATGACTCATACGATATACAGCTGTCATCAGACTTCATAGAGGATGTGCTGACAGGTTACGAGGATGCATTCTTCCTTGCGGATTCCACTGTATACGCATTTTATGAGGAGCTTTTTCAGGGGCGCAGGACTCTTGTTCTGGATGCCTCAGAAAAAAACAAAAGCATGGAATCTTTTATCAGGGTGCTGGGATTTCTCCACGATAACGGATGCAGAAGAGACGGCAGGCTTGTTGCTGTCGGCGGCGGAATAACTGGGGATCTCGGTGGATTTGCCGCATCAGCGTATATGCGCGGAATAAGTTATGTTCAGGTTCCCACCACTCTTCTTTCCATGGTGGACTCATCAGTCGGCGGAAAAACGGGGATAAACTTTCTCACCTCAAAAAACAACATAGGCGCCTTCCATCAGCCGGGGGCGGTTTATATAGATACTGACTTTCTCAGAACCCTTGATGATGACGAATACCTGAACGGTATTGCCGAGGTGATAAAGTACGGGGCTATTTTCAGCGGTGATTTCTTTGATATGCTGCTGGAAAAGAGGGATGCACTGCTTGAGCGTAATGCCGATGTGCTCCTTGATGTAATAGCCGAGTGCTGCCGGATGAAGGCGGAAGTGGTTAAAGAGGATGAGAAGGAGCAGGGTGTGCGCAAGCTCCTCAACTTCGGCCACACCTTCGGCCACGCAATCGAAACCGATTCGGGCTTCACCGTTAAGCACGGCTTCGCTGTGGCTGCGGGCATGTATCTGGAAAACCTGTTCGGGCTCAGGGAGGGCTACTGCTCTGAGGCATCTGTAAGCCGTCTGGGTGAGATTCTGGATGCTTACGGATTTGAAAAGGAATATAAAATAAACGACCCGGAGGTCTTTTTCTCCGCTCTGTCAGCCGATAAAAAGGCAGATAAGAAGGGGCTCACGGTGGTTTTTGCACCTGAGATAGGCAAAGGCGAATGGGTGAGCGGAATAAAAACAGACACGGTAAAGGACTTTTTCGGCTGATATGGACGAAATAAACCGTTCCAAATATCTTAATGACATAGAATATTTCTCCCGCAAGCTGGAGGAGGATCCGGCCTCAAAGCTGTTTATGCCTCTTTCCGTTGCCCTGCTGAAACTCAATAAATATGATGATGTTATATACTACTGCGCCCACGGGCTGGAGCATTTTCCTGAGTTTCTCGGAGCGAAAACAGTCATGGCTCAGGCCTACATGGGCAAAGGGAAAGTGGAGGATGCGAAAGGGCTTCTGAAGCAGGTTATTCTGGTAAACCGTTTCAACTACAAGGCGAACAAGCTCATGGGCGATATATACCGCGCCGAGAGCGACATCCCCCGCGCACTTGAGTATTACCGCAAGGCATATAAGATTTCGCCGGAGGACAGAAGGCTCGAAGAGGATATTATAGAGCTTGAAAACCTTCTGGAAAACGGATTTCAGGAAGCCGGAGATATTGACCTGCCTGACGGAGACGGCGATTTTGTGGAGCATATGGCGAGTGAGCTTGCGGATGAGGTGAAAACTGAACTCGCGCACGATACCTACGAAGACAAGGAAATAGCTGAGGATGAAATAGAGAAGACCTTTCAGGAAATCTCCGAGAAAAGCACTGAGGATGAAGAAGGCTTTGATATGGATGATTTCGGCAGGGAGGACTTCGAAGAGGAGATCAGGGAAAACCTTCTTGCCAGTGTGGATGAGGAGATAAAGAGAAAAGAGATTCAGGGTGATATAGTTAACCTTGATGAAGAAGATATTCTCTCCGATGTTATCGATGAGAAAATACCCGACAGGAAAGAGGCGGATATTGACGCACCCATCGGGCTTGATGACTTCGCCGCGGAGATAGCAAAGGCGGAGGATGACGCAGTTATGTCATTCATCGGAGACGCTCTTTCATCCTTAGGGTCATCTTCATACGGCGATGAGATAGTTTCTGATTATAAAAAGGATATAATAGAAGACAGCGAAGCTGAGGAACACATCCTTCCAGAAATGGAGGAAGTGACTTTTGCCGAACCTCAGGAGACTCCGGCGGAGCCGGAGGAAGAGTTCAGCGAGGTTTATGAGCCTGAACCGGAGGAACCGTCAACAGCAGAGCTTCCGGAATCGGAGCCGGAACCTGAACAGGAACCGGAAATTCAGCTGTTACCTGAGCCCGTTTCTGAGCCGGAAGAGGAGCCTGCCCCTGAGCCAGAAGAAACCGAAGAGCCTGAACCTGTTCAGCCGGAACCTAAACAGCTTACGCCGCAGGAAAAGCTGGCGGAAGCCAAAAGAATGCTGATTGAGGCGCAGGTGGAAACACTGGAGAACACTCTTGCCTGTGTCCTGAACAAAGCCAGAAAAAGAAAACAGCCCTCGAAGGAGGAAAAATGAAGCTGCTTATAATAAACGGACCTAACCTTAACATGCTCGGCAGAAGGGAAAGCGCGCTTTACGGAACGCACACCCTCACAGAAATCAATACCAGACTCATAGAAAGAGCGGACGGAAGGGCTGAACTGGAATTTTTTCAGTCAAACCATGAAGGAGCCATCATCGACCGCATACATCAGGCATCCGGCTTTGACGGAATCATAATAAATGCCGGAGCCTACACCCACACCAGCATAGCGATAAGGGACGCGCTCCTTGCGGTGAAGATGCCTTTTGTGGAGGTTCACCTCTCCAATGTGTACGCCAGAGAGGAGTTCAGGCATAAGTCATACCTCAGTGACATAGCAAAAGGGGTGATAGCCGGTTTCGGCTGGATGTCCTATGCTCTTGCCCTTGAGTTTTTCATGTCGGAACCGAAATGAAACGCATAGAGCGTCTTCTCGGACTGATGAAGCAGTCAGATGTGAAAAATCTTCTGCTAACAGATCCCGCGGACATTTTTTACCTCACCGGGTTCACGGGCAGCACTGCCTACCTGTTTGTTTCGCCGGAGAAAACAGTTTTCTTTACCGACGGCAGATACGCCGAACAGATCAAAACCGAAATCAGCCGTGATATAAAAGCAGTCATAGTCAAAACCTACGGGACATCACTCTCTGAACTGGCCAGACAGACGGGTAAGCTCACCGTAAGCCCCAAGTGCCCGCTGAACCTTTACAGTATGATGGATGAGAGCGCGGAGGAGATGCTTATCGACGGCAAAGACCTTGTGAGCCTCATGCGCAGCGTGAAGGAACCGCAGGAGATCGAGCTTATCAGCCGTTCATTTCAGGCTGCCGGGGAGTCGTTCAGGGAATCCCTTTCACAGTGGCGCTACGGTATGACCGAAACCGAATGGGCGGCAGTTTTAGAATATAACATGCGTAAA
Source organism: Geovibrio ferrireducens (assembly GCF_026226615.1). Classification (NCBI taxonomy): domain Bacteria; kingdom Pseudomonadati; phylum Deferribacterota; class Deferribacteres; order Deferribacterales; family Geovibrionaceae; genus Geovibrio; species Geovibrio ferrireducens. The sequence continues at coordinate 251,760 of NZ_JAJAPB010000004.1, read as the reverse complement.
CGAGGCGCGAAGGACAGAAGCTTCGAGACGATAATAGCCTCCGGCGAAAGAAGTGCACTGCCCCACGGCACTGCCGACACACGGGTCATAAACTCAGGGGATCCGGTTACCGTGGACTACGGATGCAGGTTTCATTACTGCAGTGATATAACAAGAGTGGTTTATGACGGAAGCGACCCATTTGTTTTTGAGATAATCGACATTGTCAAAGGGGCAATGGATGCCGCAAAGGCTGTGATACGCCCCGGAATAAGGTGCGCGGACGTTGATAAGGCAGCAAGGGATTACATCGAGAAAAAGGGCTACAGAGAGTATTTTAACCACGGTCTCGGACATGGTGTGGGCATAAATGTACATGAAGCCCCCTCGTTCAATTTCCGTGATGAGACAGTCCTCGTGCAGGGCATGGTGCTCACCGTTGAACCGGGTATTTATCTTCCCGGCCGCTTCGGTGTAAGGCTTGAAGACACAATGGCTGTAAGTGAAAACAGTTGTGAAAATCTTACCGCTGTGCTAGAAGACTACGTTTATAAAATCCTTCAGAGGTGAAGCCCGATGATTACCCCCAACCAGTTTAAGAAAGGCGCAAAAATAGAAGTTGACGGTGAACCTTACACTATCGTCGAGTATCTTCATATAAAAATGGGCAGAGGCGGAGCCAACGTCCGTACCAAGATCAAAAGCCTTCTTTCAGGCAACGTTATAGAAAGAACCTACAAGTCTGACGAAAAAATAAAACAGCCGGACTTCGAGGAAAAAGAGATGCAGTACCTCTATAAAGACGGCGAATCTTACGTCTTTATGGACAACGAAACATACGAACAGGTGTTTGTACCCGAAGGTGATGTGGGTGAGCTTGCGGACTTTATGCCCGAAAACCTCAATGTTTATGTGCTCCTTTTCAACCAGAAACCTATGGGAGTGCAGCTTCCCAACTTCGTGGAACTTCCCGTTGCACAGACTGACCCCGGTCTCAAAGGGGACACTGTGAGCGGCGGCTCCAAACCTGCCACTGTTTCCACAGGCGGCGTTGTGCAGGTTCCTCTTTTTATTAATGAAGGGGACGTTCTTAAAATTGATACAAGGACAGGCACTTACATGGAAAGAGTAAGGTCTGCCAGATAGGAGGAAGACTTTGGAACTTAAAGACATCAGGGAACTGATACGCTTCATTGACAAGTCGGAAATTAAAGAATTTGAATACGAAACAGAAAACGGGGAAAGAATTTACATCTCTAAAAAAGACGATACACCTGTATTTGCAGCCGCTCCCGCAGCCGCATATGCACCTGCTCCCGCCGCAGCGGCAGCACCCGCTGCTCCCGCACCCGCAGCGGAAAGCAAGGATTCCGGGCTGAAAGGCAATCAGGTTGAGATAAAAACACCCATAGTGGGTACATTCTACGAAGCTCCCTCACCCGGAGCAGAGGCTTTTGTAAGAGAGGGGGACACTGTTAAAAAGGGTCAGACTCTCTGCATAGTTGAAGCTATGAAAATCATGAACGAGATTGAAGCCGAGTTCGACTGCAAAATAGTGCGTAAAGTCGGACAGAACGCTAAACCTGTTGAATACGGCGAAGTAATCTTCATCGCAGAGCCACTTTAGGATAAGGCAATGTTTGAAAAGGTTTTAGTAGCTAACAGAGGTGAAATCGCGCTGAGGGTTCTGCGCGCCTGCAAGGAGCTTGGCATCAAGACTGTTGCCGTTTACTCCGAGGCGGATAAGGAATCCCTTCATGTCGCTTTTGCCGATGAGGCGGTCTGCATAGGGCCGTACCAGTCGTCAAAAAGCTATCTCGACATCAAAAGCATCATAGCCGCCGCCGAAATAGCTAATGTGGACGCAATTCACCCCGGCTACGGCTTCATGGCGGAAAATGCCAGCTTTGCAAAAATCTGTGAGGAATGCGGGTTCAAGTTCATAGGCCCTAAAGCGGAGCACATTGACCTTATGGGCAATAAATCCCGTGCCAAGGACGTTATGAAAGGCTTCGGCGTTCCCACTGTTCCCGGCAGCGACGGCCCCGTGGCTTCCGCCGATGAGGCGCTTAAGATAGCAAAAGCCATCGGCTTTCCCGTGATGATTAAGGCTTCCGCAGGCGGCGGAGGAAAGGGGATGAGGGTTGCGCTCAATGAAATGAGCTTCCTCAACAGCTTTCAGCTTGCCCGCTCAGAGAGCCTTAACGCTTTCAATTCGGATGAAATTTACATCGAGAAATTTATAGAAAACCCCCGCCACATCGAGATTCAGGTCTTCGGTGACGGCAAGGGCAAAGGTCTTCACTTTTTTGAGCGCGAATGCTCCATCCAGAGACGCCACCAGAAACTTCTGGAGGAGGCTCCCAGCTCAGCCATCAGCGAAGCCACAAGGAACAAAATGGGTGAGATTTCAGTAGCCGCCATTGAATCGCTCGGCTATGAGAATGCAGGAACCATTGAATACCTTGTGGATGATAATGAAAACTTCTACTTTATGGAGATGAACACCAGAATTCAGGTTGAGCACCCCGTGACAGAGATGATCACCGGCTATGATCTCGTTGTGCTTCAGCTGAGGATAGCTGCGGGCGAACCGCTCACCATAAAGCAGGAAGACATCAAAATCATAGGTCATGCCATAGAGTGCAGGATTAATGCGGAAGACCCCGAAACTTTCCGCCCCTGCCCCGGAAAGATCGACGGATATATTGTCCCCGGCGGTTTCGGAGTAAGGGTGGATTCAAACTGCTATCAGGGCTACACCGTTCTTCCTTATTACGATTCCATGATAGCGAAGCTCATAACCTTCGGTAAAACAAGGGAGATGGCCGTAGCAAGGATGAGAAGGGCTCTCGGCGAGTACGTCATAGACGGCATAAAGAGCACAATCCCCCTGCACGAGCGCATACTTGAGCACCACGCATTCATCAAAGGCGATATAACAACCGCCTTCATAGAGAAGTATTTCGGATGAGAAGCTTTCTCATTCCGCTGACTCTCTTACTCACATTAACATTTGCAAATCAGTCAGCCTCTGCCCTTGAACAGGCAGAGGTTGACTCTGTTTACATTGAGGCGCTGTATGCCGCTGATGACGGCGATCTGGACACTGCGACCTCTCTCCTTGAAACAATCAAAAAACCTGCGAACGACCCATACATCTATATAAAACTCTCTGAGCTTTACATAAAACTTCAAATGTACGAAACCGCCCGACACAGGCTCAGCGAAGGTTTGGGAGTTTTTCCGGGTGATGCCGAACTTAACTTCTCCATGGCGCAGCTTTACCTTTTCCACTACAGGGATGCAGGCATGGCTGAAATTTTTGCTGCCGATGCCCTGAAAGAGGAAAGGGACATAAAATATCTCTACCTCATGGCTGATCTCTACAAGATCCTGAACGATGAGGCAAACCTCATGCAGATCCTTGATGAGCTCATTATTAAGGAACCTTCTGCAAGGGTGCTTGTGGAAAGGGGAAACCTGTACAGAAACAAAGGAATGCTGGCAGAAGCCGAAAGTGACTATCTGAAAGCATATGAACTTGATGAAGACCTCGGCGCGGCAGCAAGGCTCGCCGAGATACATATAGAAAGGGAAGACTATGAAAAGGCAGTGAAATACCTTTCCATCCTCTCTGAAAAACGTCCTGACTTCGTTCTCTCCGACCTGAAACTGGCTGAGATCTACAAACGCGCCGACAACAGCACAAAGGCGCTTGAGATCTTCAAACGTATTCTCCCCAAGGTTGAAGGACGTGAGAAAATCTATGTTCTCAGGCAGATAGCCGGAATCTACTACTCCACGGACGACTATAAAAACGCCCTTGTGTACTTCAAGCAGGTAGCGGAACTTGCTCCGAACGATGTTCAGGTTTTTTACTCCATGGGCGTGATAAGCGAGATGGAGAACAAGTTCGCCGATGCGGAGAAGTATTACCGCAAGGCTATAGCAGTACGCCCTGATTATGTCGAGGCAAGAAAACGCATCGGCTTTATCAGCCTCAAGGATAAGAAGTACGATGAAGGCATTAAGGTTATAACAAAAATTCCTGCCGACCTGCGCGATGTTGACTATTACCGCATCACAGGAGAGCTTTATAAAGAGAAGGGAACCCTCTCAAAGGCATATGAAGTGCTGAGAAAAGGTTATGAGGAGAACCCCTCCTCCGTTGAGCTGGTGATAGATTTTGCCCTTGTGCTTGAGAAGCAGAAGAAATATGACGAATGTTTCGAAGTGCTTAAGGATGCGCTTGAGCTTAATCCCGGCAATCCGTCCCTGATGAACTTTCTCGGCTACACCTACGCCGATCTGAGCATAAAGCTTGACGAAGCCTACACGCTTATAGAAAGCGCACTGGCGAAAGACCCCGAAAATCCCGCCTATCTTGACAGCATGGCGTGGGTGCTCTACAGGTTTGAGAAATATGAGGAAGCTTACGGCTACCAGATACGTGCCCTCAGAAAAGCACCTGACGAAAAAGAGATCCGCGACCATATGAAGGCTATTCTGGAAAGGCTGGAGATTAACAAATCGGTTGATGATATTCTCAAAGGTAAATAGAAACCCCCTTTTTCTCAGGTCAGTAAGGCTTCTCTCCGCTATTGTTCTTATAATTGCGTCCGGCGTGTCATGCGCGCCGAAGCATTACTTCCTTATTCAGGACAAAAATACCGTTCTCACTGAAATCGCCTCAAAAAACAGGCAGACCTGCGCTTACAAAGGGCGTATATCCGTGATATATACCGACACTGCAACGGATGAGGATGTGCGCTTCCGCGCTCTTCTGGACAAAAAATGCACCGATGAGTTCGATATGAAAATACTCGGCGCTTTTTCAAGGGTGATCTACGACATCACATACAGGTACGGTGATGTGAAGGCATATGAAAAAGGCGTGGAAAGCAGCGAGAAGATAAGGCTTTTTATGAAAAACCGCGGACTGGACGGTCTGATCCTCGGACTCCGGTTCCCCTACGCTTTACCTGACGAATCGTATGATATGACCCTGACGGAAAACGGCTACATTTTCCGCAAACCGTATGCGGAGATAGAGGCGGGGAGCGATATGATGATCAGAAGCATCAGGCTTGGTGAAGTTGCTTATGAATACGGCTACAGCGGAGCTTCGGTATCATTCATCAAAGTAAAAAACGGCGCAAAAACTCTAGAAATAGGTCTTCAACCTTGATAAGCGTAAAAAGCTTCGCGAAAATTAATATTTTTCTCCATATAAACGGCAGAAGGGCGGACGGTTATCACGACCTCCAGACCCTGTTCGCCCAGACAGAACTGCACGACACTATCACGATTGAGGAAGCTGAAAAAACTGAGCTCAGGTGCAGTGAGGCTTCTGTCCCTGCTGACTCATCCAATCTGATAATAAAAGTGAAAAATATCCTCGCAGAAAAATACGGCTTCCGGAACGAATACAGCATAACCCTTAACAAGAATATCCCCGCCGGCGGCGGACTCGGCGGCGGAAGCTCCAATGCGGCATGCTTTCTTAAGGCAGTCAACAGCCTGTCCGGTCTTGGGCTTTCATACACTGATATGGCGGATATTCTGGGCTCCATAGGCTCGGACACAGTGTATTTTCTCCATGACAAGCCATGCTACGCCGAAGGGCGGGGAGAGGTGATTGTCAGCGAAGCGGAGCTGCCATGTGCGCCCGTTCTTCTGGTTAATCCCGGCATACATGTTCCCACCGGCGAAATATTCCGGGGCGGAAATTTGAAGTTGACGGCTAAGGCAGATCTGTCTAGAATGCCCCTCGTCGCGGGCTATGCGGAGCTTACTGCCATGCTTGAGAACGGGCTTGAGGCGGCGGTTTTCGCCAAACACCCCGTTTTGAAGGTACTTAAAACATCCCTGCTTGATTCCGGCGCGGAAGGCGCCCTAATGAGCGGCAGCGGGTCCACTGTTTTCGGTGTCTACAGAACGGATGAACAGCTTGAGTCCGCATATTCCGTAATCAAAGAAAAATTTGCCGGTTACACGGTATTCAAATCAAGGATAAAAGGAGCAGGTTGATGAATTTTCTTCTGTTTTCGGGCAATGCGAACAGAACACTGGCGCAAGGCATAGCCACGGAACTCGGCGTAAGACTGGGGGATGCCACAGTAGGCTCTTTCAGCGACGGAGAGATAAGAGTAAAAATTAATGAGAGCGTAAGAGGAAGAGACGTTTTCGTTGTTCAACCAACCAGCGCCCCTACTGATAAACACCTGATGGAACTTATGATAATGACTGATGCACTTAAAAGAGCCTCAGCCGGAACCATAACAGCCGTTATCCCTTATTTCGGCTATGCACGTCAGGACAGAACATCAGAACCCAGAGTACCTATCACTGCAAAACTCGTAGCAAACCTTCTCGAAACTTCCGGCATAAACAGAGTAATGACCATGAACCTTCACGCCGGGCAGATTCAGGGCTTTTTTGATATACCCGTGGACAACCTCTATTCCTCGCCTGTTATAGTCAAATATATGATAGACAACGGAATGAAAGGTGAGGACTATGTGGTTGTTTCCCCCGATGCGGGCGGCGTGGCCAGAGCCAGAATATACGCCAAGCTCCTCGGAACCTCACTTGCGATAATCGATAAAAGAAGAAGCGCTCCCAACGCTGCGGAAGCTATGCACGTTATCGGTAATGTTGAAGGGAAAAACGTAATTATAATTGATGACATGATAGACACGGCAGGTACGCTCACTCAGGCCGCTAACGCAGTCATGAAGCACGGTGCAAAATCAGTTATCGCTTCTGCTGCTCACGGAGTTCTCTCAGGCCCCGCCATGGAGAGGATAACCAACAGCGTGCTGGAGAAGGTGATTATCTCCGACACTGTGGAACTGGTTAAGGAAAAACAGAACTCCAAAATAGCAGTTCTCAGCGTAGCAGGCATCTTTGCAAAAGCTATAAACAGAATACAGCATAAAGAGAGCATAAGCTCACTGTTTGAAATGGGGCATGAGTAATCTGCTTATAGTAGGTCTCGGCAATCCGGGGAGCCAGTACGCCAAAACCAGACATAATCTGGGCTTTATGGTGGCTGACAGACTCGCCGAACGTTTCGGAACAGGCTTTAAGGATGGATTCAAGGGGCTTTGGGGCGAGTTTCGCACGGATGAAAAACACTTCATCCTCAAACCCATGACATACATGAACCTCAGCGGCCAGTCCGTTGCACCGTTTATGAGTTTTTATAAGATCGAAGCCGAAAGCCTCATTGTCATTCAGGACGATCTTGATATGGAGTTCGGGCGCATAAAATTCCGTAAGGACGGCTCAAGCGGCGGCCACAACGGGATAAAGTCTATTATCGAGCTCATAGGCACTGATAAGTTCGTCAGGCTGAAAATGGGAATAGGCAAAAGCAGACGCGGCGAAACCGTGGGGCATGTTCTCGGAAAGTTTGAGAGCGATGCCGAGCTGGATAAGTTTATTGAACTGGGCACGGACGCAGCGGAAGCACTCGTGAGAAACGGGCTGAAATCAGCCATGAATTCATATAACAACAAATCGGTTTTCGACGGGGAAGAAGGACAGGATAAGACTCAGCAGGTTTAGCCTGCTTCAAATCCTCCCCCGCCCTCCTTTAAGAAAGGAGGGAGCTGCGCCTTGCGAAGCCGAACTTGGTTTTGCGAACTGTCATGATTAAGGTACATGGATGTACCCGCGGAGTGCGCACCGGAGCGAATGCGAGGAGCGCAAACGAGCGAGAGCAGCAAGAAGCTTTGCTTCGCAGGCTGCGAGTGAGCAGAAACTACAGGAAGTAGGTTTCTGCGAACTATCATGAACGGACAGGATGTACCGTGCACCGAACTGAGAAAACGATGCAGGTTTTGAACAGGGAGAATACATTAACTTATCCTCCTGCTAAATATATTTAATCATTGAGGAGCATGTGACGTAACCCCAACTCCACGGAGGGAGTTGCGCCGTGCGAAGCGAAGCCGTGTTTATCACGGCGCGAGCGTGTGTATAAATCCGACAGGATGTGCGGATTTATACACTGATAAAGCGTATCGGAAGTTAAACGGTGACAGCCGTTAATCGGCTCATGCCGAAACATATTTAATTAATAAGGAGGACCAAATGTCAATGATGATGTACCTCGCACCGGTTTTGGGTGTGGTGGGTCTTATTGTTGCGTATGTGATTTACAGCTCTGTTAAGAGCAAATCCGCCGGCAATGAGAAAATGAAAGAAATTTCAGACATGATCCATGATGGAGCCATGGCGTTTCTTGGCAGAGAATACAAAGTTCTTTCTTTCTTTGTCGCAATAGTTTTTATACTTATGCTGTTCTCTTCCAGCCTCGGAATCTACACCGCAGTTGCTTTCCTTGCCGGAGCGCTCTGCTCTGTGGCAGCGGGCTTCTTCGGAATGAAATCCGCAACACGCGCCAACGTCAGAACAAGTGAAGCCGCAAGAAGCGGCGGAATGGCTGCTGCACTCTCCGTTTCATACAACGGCGGTGCTGTTATGGGACTTTCAGTTGCGAGCCTTGGTCTCATAGGCGTGGGTATTCTGTTCATGATTTTCGGCGACCCCGAAACATCAAAATACATCAATGGTTTTGCAATGGGCGCTTCTTCAATCGCTCTTTTCGCACGTGTGGGCGGCGGTATATACACCAAAGCTGCGGACGTGGGTGCTGACCTTGTTGGTAAAGTTGAAGCAAACATCCCTGAGGATGACCACAGGAACCCCGGCGTTATCGCTGATAACGTGGGCGACAACGTGGGCGACATCGCAGGTATGGGCGCGGATATTTTCGAGTCCTATGTAGGGTCTATAATTGCAACAATCGCAATCGCCGCAACAGCCTCTCCTGAGCTTATAAATCTTATCAGCCAGACAGACGTTGCTTCAGACCTCTTCAAAATAAACATGATGTCACTCCCCATAGGTCTTGCGGTAATCGGCCTCATAGCTTCCCTTGTGGGCGTTTTCTCCATGAAGCTCCTTAAAAACACTCCCCCCGCATCTGCGCTCAGATATTCCACATTCATCGGCGCAGGTCTTTTCCTTATAGCCGCTTACTTCGTAATCGCTATGTACGGAATCAAAGCGGGCGTGTTCTGGGCTCTTCTTTCCGGTACGCTTGCAGGTATCGCAATCGGTCTTGTTACAGAGTACTACACAGCGGCAGGCCCTGTTAAAAGAATCGTTCACGCTTCTGAAACCGGCTCCGCAACAAACATTATCCACGGTTTCGCCGTAGGTCTTGAATCAGTTGTTATTCCCGTAATCCTCATCTGCGTTGCCATCTTCGTTGCAAACGCCTCAGCAGGTCTTTACGGAATAGGTATCGCCGCAGTGGGCATGCTTGCCACAGTGGGCGTTACTATGACAGTTGATGCATACGGCCCCATCGCGGACAACGCGGGCGGTATCTCCGAAATGGCTGAACTCGGACCCGAAGTAAGAAAAATCACTGACAGCCTTGATGCGATCGGCAACACTACCGCTGCCGTCGGTAAAGGCTTCGCTATAGGCTCCGCCGCTCTCACCGCACTTGCGCTTTTCGCCGCATATGCCAGCAGCGCCGGAATCACCAGCATAGACATAACAAAACCCATAGTTGTTATAGGTCTTTTCGTGGGCGGCTTCCTGCCTTTCCTCGTTGCGGCTATGACAATGACTTCAGTTGGTAAGGCCGCAGGACAGATGGTTGATGAAATCCGCCGTCAGTTCAGGGAAATCCCCGGTCTGCTTGAAGGAAAAGAAGGCGTTAAGCCGGACCCCAAAACATGCGTTGACATATCAACTGCTGCCGCACTTAAAGAGATGATTCTCCCCGGTGTTGTTGCGGTTCTTGCACCCGTTGTTGTGGGCTTCCTTCTCGGTAAAGAGGCTCTCGGCGGTATGCTCGCAGGCGCTACGGTTACAGGCGTTCTTCTCGCTCTGCTTATGTCTAATGCCGGCGGCGCATGGGACAACGCTAAAAAAGCAATCGAAAAAGGCGAGTGGGACAGCGCGGGGAAAGGCTCTGACCAGCACAAAGCCGCGGTTGTGGGTGATACAGTGGGCGACCCCTTTAAAGATACAAGCGGCCCTGCTATGAACATCCTTGTAAAACTTATGAGCATTGTTTCACTTATCATCGCCCCCCTTCTTCTGGGCTGATAAGCTGACAGAATATTACGGTAACGAGGGGCAGGCTGAAAAGGCCTGCCCTTTTTTTATAAGGCGTATGCCGAAAACTAAACTCTTCTTTGCTTTTTTTTCAAACTTGTAGCAATATAATTGTTCTTTAAGCAAGCAGACAATATGAGGTTATTATGGGTTTCAACTGCGGAATAGTCGGCCTGCCCAATGTCGGCAAGTCCACTATATTCAACGCACTTACTAAAGCCGGAGCGGAAAGCGCAAACTACCCTTTCTGCACCATAGACCCCAACAGGGGCATAGTTCCGGTTCCTGATGAAAGAATGGATTTTCTTGTGGAAAAAATAAAGCCGCAGTCAACAGTGGCTACCACTATCGAGTTTATAGATATAGCAGGCCTTGTGAAAGGCGCAAGTCAGGGCGAAGGCCTCGGCAACAAATTCCTCACGCATATCCGTCAGGTGGATGCGGTGGCGCATGTTGTGCGCTGTTTTGACGATCCTAATGTTGTGCATGTGGAAGGCGGCGTTGATCCTGTGCGCGATATTGAGATAATCAACACCGAGCTTCTTCTCAGCGATATGGAGCTTGTTGAACGCGCGGTGGACAGAAATAAAAAAGCTGCCAAAGGCGGCGACAAGGAAACTAAAAGACGCGCCGAACAGCTTGAAATGCTCCTTGCTGAAATCCAGAAAGGCAGAATGATCAGAAGCATAGATGGGTTTGAGGAGCTTACCGAATCCCTTAAAGAATACCCTCTCATTACCTCAAAGCCGGTAATGTATGTTGCCAATGTTGATGAGGCGGTTCTGGCGGAAGATAATGAGCATGTGAGAAAAGTACGTGAGATAGCGGCGAAGGAGAATGCCGTTGTTGTTAAAATATGCGGCGCTATCGAATCCGAGATAGCGGAACTTGACGAGGAAGAAGCCAAGGAGTTTCTTGCCAGCATGGGGCTTGACCGTTCAGGGTTGCAGTCTATGATAGCGCAGGGGTACAAACTGCTTGATCTCATAACCTTTTTTACCGCGGGCGAAAAGGAAGTCCGCGCGTGGACAGTAACCGGAGGAACCACCGCGCAGAAGGCGGCGGGGAAAATCCACTCTGATATAGAGCGTGGATTCATCCGTGCGGAAGTTACCTCATTCAGCGACTTTGAAACCGCAGGCTCCATGGCAAAGGCCAAGGAACTCGGTAAAATGAGGCTGGAAGGAAAGGAGTATATTGTTCAGGACGGCGACATCATCTATTTCAGGTTTAATGTTTAGGGCTTTCGCCCTGACTCTTCTTCTGACGCTTTTCTCAGCCGGACTTTATGCGGCTGAGCCGGTGCACATAGGCGAACGCGAGGGAATCCTCGAAGCGCTGGGGCACATCGCCGGTGAAGGAGTCATGGCTCGTGAAAGGCCGGATACCAACAGCCCGGTCATTACCAAACTTCCCAAAGGGAGCAAAATAATTGTGCTTTCCAAAAAAGGGAACTGGTACAAGGTGCGCCTCTATAACCGCAGGGAAGCCTATGTCCGCTCCGAACTGGTGGAGTTCCGCTATGAGCTTAAGGATGAGCATATCACCAAAAGCGATATAGAGAAGAAATTCATGATTGACATCATGAACATGGCCAGCCAGTTTAATCAGATGATCAGGGAATCGATCTTTTCCAGAAGGCAGAACATAGTTCCCAACCTTAAAATTCTAGAAGGAAGAAAAAAAGACGGCACAGCCATAGTTAACGTGCTTTACTGTGCGGTGGACGGAACCGGAAAACCTGTCCCCTCCATGAGAGAAAACCCTTTAAGCGAGACTATGGCAAAATTCATCGAGATTGTTATGATGAAGATGCTGCTTTACGATGCCGATTCATACAAAATTGTTTTCCGTGTCCCCGTGTTTGAGAACGGCAAAGTTGTGGACTATAAGGACAGTGCGGAGTATACAGTCGAAAGAACTGAAACCGACCTGCATGACATCCGCAGCGGAAGCGGCAGAATATGGGACTATATAGTGTCCAGCAGACCTGTGGACGAATTTTTTAAGCAATATCCCCATTAGAGGTATAAATACAATGTCTTTTACCCATTTTGACGAGGAAGGAAGAAGCCGCATGGTGGACGTTACCGCCAAGACGGACACTGTGAGAGAAGCAACTGCAAAAGGGCGCATAATCATGAAGCCCGAAACCCTTAAACTTGTTCTGGAAAGCAGAATGGAAAAGGGTAATGTTTTTGAGGTTGCCCGCGTGGCGGGAATAATGGCTGTGAAAAAAACAGGTGATCTGATCCCCATGTGCCATCCGCTTAATGTAACGGCAGTTGATGTTTATTTCTATCCCGATACCGAAAAGAGTGAAATAGAAATAGAAGTTACCGCTAAGCTCACCGGAAAGACGGGCATAGAGATGGAAGCCCTCACAGGCGTTTCCGTTGCCGCACTCACTATCTATGATATGTGTAAGGCAGTGGATAAAGGCATGGTTATAAGCGATGTGCGCCTTATGAAAAAATCCGGCGGAAAAAGCGGTACTTTCGTGAGGGACGGTGAATAAATGCGGATCTGTCTGGCGCAGATAAAGCCCTTTCTGGGCGACACGGCCAAGAACCTTAAGCTCCATGAGGAGTATATAGAAAAGGCCGTTTCGGAAAAATGCGATTGCATTGTGTTTCCTGAGCTTTCGCTCACGGGGTATTATCTGCTGGACTATGTCAGTGATGTAGCCATGAAGACAGACGACAGGGTGATAAAAAAAATAATATCCCTTTCCAAAGACATATCAATTGTCTTCGGCTTCGTTTACGAAGGTGAGGACAATCTTTTTTATAATGTAAGCGCATATGCCGAAAAGGGCAGGCTGGTTCACCTCCATAAAAAGGTCTACCTGCCCGATTACACCATGTTTGAGGAGGCGAGATACTTCGCCGCCGGCAAACAGTTCTCCGTGTTTGACACCGCACTCGGCAAGTGCGGAATCCTCATCTGCGAGGATGCGCTCCATACAAGCTCCATCTATATCCTGAGCCGCATGGGAGTGCAGACAATCTTCATTCCCTCCAACAGCCCGGCAAGAGGAGTTGTGGGCGATGGGCTGGAAGCCGCCTCAATATGGCAGACATCAAACAAATATACCGCCAGCCTGCTCACCGTTAATCTTGTGTATGTCAACCGTGTCGGTGTTGAGGACGGCGTGGCATTCTGGGGCGGTTCGGAGGCTTATTCGGCTCTCGGTTCCAGAAAAGCCAGACTCCCGCAGTTTGAGGAAACCATGGGAATAGTGGAGCTTGAACAGGAAGATATACGCCTCGCCAGAATACACTCCCCCTTCTTCCGTGACGAAAAATCTCACATACTCCTTGACTATCTCAAAGGGGACGGAAAATGAAGCTTGATCTTAAACTCACAAAGCAGATATTAACCACATTCGTAAAAGAGGAAACAGAGAAAATCGGTCTCCGGAATGTTGTCCTCGGACTCTCCGGCGGTATAGATTCAGCCCTTTCCGCTGCCATTGCTGTTGAGGCTCTGGGGAAGGACAGGGTATTTGGTGTCGGGCTTCCATACAAGCTTTCCAGCAAGGAGAGCATGGCGGACGCGGAACTGGTGGCGGGCGCTCTTGGTATTAACCTTGAAATAGCCGACATAACCCCTTTTGCGGAACCCTTCATTGAGAGTGATAAGGATATGAGCAAGCTCCGTATAGGAAACGTTCTCGCCCGCATGCGCATGGTCACTATATTTGACCGTTCTGCAAAGCACGACGGAATAGTTCTCGGAACAAGCAACAAGACGGAGCTTCTCCTCGGCTACGGCACATGGTACGGAGATCTGGCCAGCGCCATTAACCCCATAGGGGATCTCTACAAGACGCAGGTATGGGAACTTTCCGAATATCTGGGGATTCCCGATAAGGTTATAAAGAAACAGCCCACCGCAGACCTCTGGCCGGATCAGACCGATGAAGGGGAGCTGGGCTTCACATATAAGGATGTGGACAGGCTCCTTTACGAAATGATAGACAACAGGCGCAGAAAAGCGGAGTTGATCAAAATGGGCTTCGATGAGGAATTTGTGCAGAAAATCTCAGAAAGGATAATGAGATACCAATTCAAGCGCAAGATTCCCGTCATAGCGAAAGTGAGCCAGAGAACGATCGGCCGTGACTTCCGCTACAGCCGTGACTGGGGCTACTGAGAAATATAAACAGAGAAACCCTTTGCTCTTCCTGAAAAACCGAATTTCGTTTTTTGACCGGTGAGTTTTTGAAGGGTATTAGGGAAACTTTGTACAAAGTTTCCCTGAATATAACTGAACTGAAAAATTGAAAAACAAAACATAAAAGCAGGCGGTGAACAAAATGTACGGCGATAAAATCGCGATGGAAGCTCTGACATTTGATGATGTTCTTGTGATCCCCGCTCACAGCGAGGTTCTCCCCAAGGACATTGACATGAGCTCAAAGCTTACAAACAAAATTACCCTCAACATCCCGCTGGTAAGTGCGGCGATGGACACTGTTACCGAGGCAAAGCTGGCTATAGCTATGGCTCAGGAAGGCGGAATAGGCTTCATCCACAAGAACATGACAATCGAAATGCAGGCGGATGAGGTGGACAAGGTGAAGCGTTCCGAAAGCGGAATGATAGTAGACCCCATTACAATTTCGCCGGATAAAACGGTTGAGGACGCGCTTGCTATTATGTCCAAGTACAAAATAAGCGGCGTGCCCGTGACGGCAGGCGGCAGACTGGTGGGAATCCTCACCAACAGAGACCTTCGCTTCGTTAAAAATCTCGGTGCGAAGGTTACAGAGTATATGACGGGCAAGGATCTTGTCACCGTGCTTGAAAAAGATGCAAACCTTGAATCCGCTCAGGATATTCTTCAGGAGCACAGGATCGAAAAACTCCTCGTGGTTAACGATCAGTACCAGCTTAAAGGGCTGATCACCATCAAGGACATCAATAAAAAGCTCAAATACCCCAACGCCGCTAAGGATGATATGGGCAGGCTGCTTGTGGGTGCAGCGGTGGGAGTAACAGGTGACAACAAGGACAGGGTTTCGGCTCTTGTGGAAGCAAAGGCGGATGTGATAGTGGTTGACACTGCACACGGACACTCTCAGATGGTTCTGGATATGGTGAAATGGGTGAAATCAACCTATACCCATGTTCAGCTTGTAGCCGGAAACGTTGCAACTCCCGAAGCTGTGGAAGCGCTCTACAACTGCGGGGCGGACTGCGTTAAGGTGGGCATCGGCCCCGGCTCAATCTGCACCACAAGGGTGGTTGCGGGTGTCGGCGTTCCGCAGATAACAGCGATTATGACATGCGCTGCCAAGGCAAAGGAACTCGGTATTCCGATAATAGCCGACGGCGGTATAAAATATTCCGGCGATATAGTAAAAGCCCTCGCCGCGGGCGCATCCACTGTGATGATAGGCTCACTGTTTGCGGGAACAAAGGAATCTCCCGGCGATATAGAGCTGTATCAGGGCAGAAGCTTCAAAGTTTACAGAGGCATGGGCTCAGTGGGCGCAATGAAGGCGGGCAGCAAGGATCGCTATTTTCAGGAAGGAACTGAGAGCGAGAAGAAGTTTGTTCCCGAAGGGATAGAAGGCAGGGTTCACTATAAGGGCGAGCTCAACGAAACTGTCTACCAGCTTACGGGCGGCATACGCTCCGGCATGGGTTACGCAGGCTGCAAAACCATAGAGGATATGCACGCTAAAGCCAGATTCGTAAGGATCACAGGCGCAGGCCTGCGTGAAAGCCACGTTCACGACGTTATGATCACGAAGGAAGCGCCCAACTACTGGGTGAATACGTAATATAAACTGTGATACGTCATTCTGAGGCAAAGCCGAAGAATCCCTAAGCACCTGAGATCCTTCACAGTGTTCAGGATGACGTTTCCGTGACAGTCAGCTAACGAAGGAAGCGCCCAACTACTGGGTGAATACGTAATATAAGCTGTGATACGTCATTCTGAGGCAAGGCCGAAGAATCCCTAAGCACCTGAGATCCTTCACTGTGTTCAGGATGACGTTTTCATGCGCAGCGAAGGATCCTTTTAAACATGCTGATCCGCGTCCATGCTTTTATGCAGGATGCGGACAAACAGTAGATATTCTTTTTTCTTTGTATAGTAAATTACATGACCTTTATGGGGAAATTTGAAATACCCATGTCTGATAAACTCAATATCCACACCCATTTGAGGATTTGCGTCTATAAGTTCCATGCACTCCTTTAATGAAGAAAAGTACGCATCTGTCTGAACCTTGCCGAAGCGGAGCAGAGAATCCTTTAATATATCATAGATGTCTTTTTCTGCAGCTTTAGTCAGCTTATACATCGGCACTGGCAGACTTATAAATATCGTCCGGAGTGCTGTCTGATATTCCGCTTTCTTCTCCGGCCTCAAGTGCTCTTATTAGTGTTTTTTTCTGTGCTGCAAGCTCAAGGTCTTTTCTTATGAGTGCGCGGACATAATCGCTTGTATTGCTGTATCTGCCGGATTTAACCTGAGTTTCAGCCCATTCCTTCATGTTGTCGGGAAGAGAAACATTCATCGTTGCCATAAGTGATCCTCCTGAGAGAAAGATAGGGGGTTTGGCAAAGTTTGTCAATCAGGTTGGGGCATATTTTAAGTGTATTTTTCACGAGAATATATTATCATAACCACTTTAAAGGCTTATACCAGCCCGTTCCGGGCGCGGAAAATCATTGAAAGGAGTTTTGTAACCGATGGACATTCACTCGGAAAAAGTGCTGATACTTGATTTCGGCTCACAATATACTCAGCTTATCGCACGCAGGGTGCGCGAGGCTCATGTTTACTGCGAAATTTTCCCCTGCAACGCAGATTTTGAGAAAATAAAGGCATTCGAGGCGAAAGGGATAATCCTTTCCGGCGGCCCTTCCAGCGTTTATGAAGAGGACGCGCCGAGGGTTGATGAGCGTGTTTTTGAGATGGGGCTTCCCGTTCTGGGCATCTGTTACGGCATGCAGCTTGCCGGACAGCATTTCGGCGGAGTTGTCGCTCCCTCAAACCACAGGGAATACGGCAGGGCGGTTCTCAGCTATGAGCCTTCATGCAGCCTCTTCAAAGGGCTTGAAGGAAGCGGGACGCTTACCGTATGGATGAGCCACGGCGACAGACTGGAGAAAATGCCCGAAAACTTTGACATAGTAGCGAAGACGGACAATGCCCCCGCCGCCGCCATGAAGCATCACAGCCGCGAGATATACGCAATCCAGTTTCACCCCGAAGTCACCCACACTGAGCAGGGCAAAACTATCCTTGAGAACTTCGTTGTGGGCATCTGCGGATGCAGACAGATCTGGACTACGGAAAACTTCATTCAGGCGGAGATTGAGCGCATCCGGGAAAAAGTGGGGAACAGAAAAGTTCTCTGCGGGCTTTCCGGCGGTGTGGATTCCTCCGTTGTTGCCGTGCTTCTCCATGAGGCAATAGGCGATAACCTCGTCTGCGTTTTTGTTGATAACGGCCTGCTCAGGCTGAACGAACGTGAGTATGTGGAAAAAACATTCAGGGAAAACTATAAAATAAACCTCGTGGTGGCTGATGCTGAGGAACGCTTCCTCACTGCTCTTGCGGGCGTGACCGACCCTGAGCAGAAAAGAAAGACAATAGGCAACCTCTTCATCCGCATTTTTGAGGAAGAGGCGAGAAAAATAGGCGATTTCGATTTCCTCGCGCAGGGCACTCTGTACCCTGATGTTATAGAATCAGTCTCTTTCAAAGGCCCCTCCGCCACTATTAAGTCTCACCATAATGTGGGCGGTCTGCCGGATGATATGAAGTTTCAGCTTGTGGAGCCCCTCCGTGAGCTCTTCAAGGATGAGGTAAGGGATGTAGGGCGCAAGCTCGGTCTTCCGGAAGTGATGGTCGGCCGTCACCCTTTCCCCGGCCCCGGTCTGGGTGTGAGGGTTCTGGGCGAGATCACCAAGAAGAGATGCGATGTTCTCCGTCAGGCGGATGCCATCTTTATCGAGGAGCTTCACAACGCCAACCTTTACAACACCATATGGCAGGCATTCGCCGTTCTGCTCCCTGTAAATACTGTGGGCGTAATGGGCGACGGCAGAACATATGAAAACGCCTGCGCAATCAGGGCTGTTTACAGCTCAGACGGCATGACGGCGGACTGGGCGCATATCCCCTATGATGTGCTGGGCAAAATTTCCAACCGCATAATAAACGAGGTAAGGGGTATTAACCGTGTCGTCTATGACATAAGCTCCAAACCGCCTGCGACAATCGAGTGGGAATAATATGAAAACGGAGAATCTGATAGCCACGCGCTATCTGCGCTCCCGCAGGAAAAACCGTATATTTTCGTTCATCTCCACCATTTCCGTAATCGGTATAATGGTGGGGGTGGCGACACTTATAATTGTTCTGAACGTGATGATCGGTTTCTCCGACAATTTGCAGAACAAGATCCTCGGCGCAAACGCGCATATAATCGTAAACCGTCTTGACGCTGCCCCCATCAGCGACTGGCAGCTTGTTGATGCAAAAATCCGCGTGACGGACAAGGTGGCGGGTGTTTCCCCGTTTGTCCTCAGTCAGGTTTTAGTCACCAGCCAGAACAATGTCAGCGGCGTTATCATCCGAGGTGTTATCCCTGAAAAAGAACTCGGCGTTACCTCCATAGAGAAATTTATGAAGGACGGCGAATTTATGGACATAGCTGACAAAGGCGAGAAACCGAAGATTGTTCTCGGAAAGGAGCTTGCCCATTCGCTGGCGGTCAGCGCTGGTGATGATGTGGTGATGGTCTCTCCCTTCGGGCGCAAGGGGCCGTTCGGCATGGTTCCGAAGATGAAACACTTTGAGGTCGCCGGATGGTTTGACATGGGGATGTATGAGTACAACTCTTCCCTCGGCTACATATCCCTTGAGGCGGCGCAGGAATTCTTCGGAATGACTGATGTAGTCTCCGGCTTCAGCGTAAAGGCGGATAATTTTTCAAACGCAATCCCCCTCGCAAAAAAGATAGAAGAGGAACTGGGTTTTCCTTACTGGTCAAGGGACTGGATAAGCATGAACGGCAGCCTTTTTTCCGCCCTCAAGCTGGAAAAAATAGCCATGTTCATCATACTCACACTGATAATCATAGTCGCCTCATTCAATGTGGTGAGCATGATCACAGTATCTGTCAAGGATAAAAAACGCGACATAGCCATACTCAGAGCCATGGGCGCACCCGAAAAAAGCATATACCGCATCTTCATCCGTCAGGGTCTCGTGGTTGGTTTTGTGGGAACAGCGCTCGGCAACGTTATCGGCTACACTATCTGCTTCGTGCTGAAAAACTACAAACTCATAAGCCTGCCGGAGGATGTTTACTTCATGGACAGAATCCCCGTGAAGATAGAGCCCTCGGTGTTCATAGTGGTTACGGTCTGCGCACTGGTTATCACATATGTTGCGGGTCTGTTTCCCGCCAGACAGTCGGCCAAGCTCGACCCCATAGAAGCATTGAGGCGTGATTAGATGAGTCTGCTCGAAATAATAGATCTTAACAAAAGCTTCCTGAAAGGGGACTACAGACTGAATGTTCTCAGCGGTTTCAACATGAGCGTGGGCAAAGGCGAAATGCTCGCCATAGTCGGCCCCTCCGGAGCCGGCAAGTCTACCCTTCTGCACATAATCGGCGGTTTGGATAAGCCTGACTCAGGCTCCATAATGTTTCAGGGCGAGGACATCCTCAAACTTAAAGGAAAGGCGGTTGACCAGTTCAGAAATAAGGATGTTGGCTTTGTGTTCCAGTTTCATTACCTGTTGGAAGATTTTACCGCACTGGAAAACGTAATGATGCCCGCCCTCATAGGCGGAATGAACATTCAGGACGCTGCCAAAAGAGCAAAGGAACTGCTCACCAAGGTCGGGTTGGAAAACAGAATCACGCACTTTCCCGCTGAGCTCTCCGGAGGCGAACAGCAAAGAACGGCAATCGCAAGAGCTATGATGAACAGCCCGAAGGTTATCCTTGCGGATGAACCCACGGGAAGCCTTGATAAAAAGAACAGTGACGAGGTTCTGGACATGATCCGCCTCATGCGCGATGAAGGCGTGACAATCCTCATCGTCACCCACGAAGACGGCATAGCAAACTCCTGCGACAGGATTATCAGAATAGAAAAAAGCTGACCATCCCCAAGGACGGGGATGCGCCGTGCGCAGCGAAGCCTTGCTCTGCAAGGCGCGAGCGTGTATCTGAAACGGGCAGGATGTACGGATTCAGATTGTCAGATAGTCGTTTTTAAGGAAAGCTTTGTCTTGAGAAAACCTTTCTTTAATGGCAAAGAAAGGTCTTCTCAAACTCTTTCCAAAGAAACCAAATCTTTGAGAAACAGCTTGTTTGCGTGTATCAGAAACGGGCAGGATGAACAGATTCGGTTTTTTGAGGGGTTCGGGGAACTTTTTCTACGTTAAAAAAGTTCTCCGGGAAGAATTTAACAATAATGAAAAAGGTACTGTATGAAACTTGGCATAATTGGCGGAAGCGGACTTTACGACATAGAAGGTTTTGAGTTTATCGGCGAGGAATCAGTGGAAACTGAGTGGGGCGCTCCTTCCGATGCTTACAGGCATTTCAGCTATAAGGGCGTTGACTTCTATTTCCTCAACAGACACGGCCGCAGTCACGGCATTCCGCCGCACAGCGTAAACTACAGGGCAAACATAGCCGGATTTGAGAAGCTGGGTGTTGAGCGCATTGTCTCCTTCACTGCGGTCGGCGGAATAAAAGGCGTGAAGCCCGGCGATATAGTAATATCCTCAAATGCCATTGACATGACATCCGGGCGGGCGCACACGTTTTATGACGGCGGCCTTATTCACCACATAGACTTCACAGAGCCCTTCTGTCCTGAGCTCAGGGCGCTGCTTACCGAAAGTGCGCAGAGAGCAGGGGTTGAGGTGAAAGACAGCGGTGTGTATATCTGCACTAACGGTCCCAGACTTGAAACGGCAGCGGAGATAAAATACTTTGCTTCCATAGGCGGCGATACGGTGGGGATGACGCTCTTCCCGGAGGCTCCTCTGGCGCGTGAGAAGGAGATATGCTACGCCAATGTGAGCATTATCACCAATTACGCCGCAGGCACATCAGATGCCAAGTTAACAACGGTGGAAGTGGTGGAGACCATGAAGGGAGCGACAGAGAGGATCAAGGCGATCGTCAGTGCTCTGCCCGATTCATACACAGTGAACAGAAAATGCTTCTGCAAAGATGCCCTTGAAGGAACAAAGATCAGCAAATGAGAATCCGAGAAAACGTATCACTTAAAAATTACTCAAGCTACCGCACCGGAGGTACGGCAAAATTTCTTGCCGAACCGTCCACAACTGAAGAATTAGTTGAATGTCTCGATTGGGCGAAAAAAAAATCGGTTGAACATTTTATAATGGGCGGCGGCTGTAACCTGTTGATCTCAGATCAAATTTTGGATCATCTTGTAATAGTTCTCAGTAATCTTAATCGGCACATTTTAAAGAAACATAAGAAAATTTATGCAGGGGCAGGAGTTCTTCTTGACTCAATGATCGTTTATACGATAAGATCTTACATGACCGGAGCCGAGAATATGAGCGGCATTCCCGGCACTGTGGGCGGTGCTCTTGCTATGAACGCAGGTGCATTTGGAACTGAAATCGGGATGTTAACTGACGAGATAGATCTCCTCGGTTCTGACGGTTCGGTTTTCACAGTGAAGGGTGCTGAGGCCGGTTTCTCATACCGCAGAACCGCGGCAGTGAGCGGAAGCATAGTTCTCGGCGGAAAATTCCTCCTTGAAGAAGGGGACAGGACGGAAAGCGAGCGTATAAGGAAGGAGATTCTCCGTAAAAGGGTGCAGAAGCAGCCTCTGGAATACCCCTCCTGCGGTTCTGTTTTCAAACGGCCTGAAGGTCACTACGCCGGAGAACTCATAGAGCGGTGCGGGTTAAAGGGAAAACGCATCGGCGGTGCTATGGTTTCTGCGAAGCACGCCAATTTTATTGTTAATGTCGGCGGCGCTACCGGTTCAGATATTAAGAACCTGATTGAAGAAGTTAAGTTAATTGTTTTGAAAGAAACGGGCGTTCAGCTTGAGGAAGAGGTGAAATACCTCGGCTTCTGACGGCGTTAATGTGCGTCCGGGGGAATTTAGGTGGAAAGAAGAGACTGCGAACTCACTTTTGATGAACGTAAGGCGCTGGAAACGGAAGTATTTTCGAAACTATGCTGCCCCGGCTGGATAATCAGATTCCTGAAACTAGTCATCCCCTCACTTGCTCTTGTCATCTCCTGCACAACCGCCGCACCCGTACAGCAGGCTGCTGTAACTCAGAAAAATCTCTTCACAGGCAGCAGCTACATTCAGGAGCTTAAGGCGGAGCTTCACGCATCCGACAGCACGGCGGAGTTTGAAGCGGCAATGCCTCAGAGCGGCTTGCTTCTCGGTGCGCTTGTGAGCTTTGATAAAAAAAAACATCAGGGGTAATCGCGCAGAATGTAAGGGACTTTGTCTATGAAGACGGGCTTATTGCTGTCCTTACAGATACTTCTGTCAATATCTCCACCTCTGAGTGCCCCTCCCTTATTTCCGATAATTACACATCAATAAAACTTAAAGGCGGCTTCCTGCTTGCTGAGAATGAGAAAGGCATAAGCATTTTCAGCCTGTCCTCCTGCGCTGAGGTGACGGGCACAAACAACAAACCGGGCAAGCCTGCTTTTTATCCTCCGTATTTTGCTTTTGCAGAAGGCAGATCGTTCAGGGTGTACCGCATAGATTCCAATGACGAGGTAATATCCGGCCAGCTTAAGGAAACCATACGTGATGTTTTTCTGGATGACGGATTTGCAGTATTTATCCTTGATGAGAAGTTAGTAACCCTCGATTTTGCTCAGAGACGCTTCACCGGGCTCAGCCCGCTGCCTGTGGACTTCTCATCGCCGTATATAGCGGGAGGAAGGCTCAACGGCTACGGAAGGGACAGGTTTTACAGCATAAACTATCAGGATGTCAACAGGGGCGGTGCTCCTGAGATACTGGACTTTCCTGCGGATAATATGACTGACTGTGTGGCGGTTTCCGGCAGTGCTGATGCTTACTGCGGCGGCAGGTTCGTGAGAGCCGGAATATACAGCGGTCTGCCTTCGGAAAAAGCAGCCGTGGCGGACGGCTTTACCCTGCACCTTGAAGACGGTGCATTGACGGCGCTCTCAACTGAGGATTCGTTTAACAAAGAGATTTTCATAAACCGCGATGAGTTGAAATTCTGCTCTGCCGGCAGAAGAGTCTGCTATACGGATTTTGACGGAAGGAAATACTGCACCGAGAACAATGTCACTCTGGAAATGAAAGGCTTCCCTGACAACTGCGTCCCGAAAGAACTCAGACACGGCAAGATTGTTGACAATGAAGAAAACGTTCTTCTGGATTTTGCAGAAGAGGTTAATTCCTCGGCAAATCACATTATGCTGAAAAGAGAGCATGAGGGCGGGGTGTATTACTTCTTTATGCCGAAGACACCGGAAGAGACGGAGCAGGGGACAGAGCCCGCCCCGGCTGTTAATTGACGGTTATTCTGGGCTCCATAACAGTTCCTGTGATGGTTATCCGTTTGTTCATTCCTGCCACACCCAGAGTTCCCGTGAGTGCGATTACGCTTTTGCCTGCGTTCACCTGATTTATTCTGATATTGCCGTTGAGCTTAATTTTTGCTGCGCCCTGTGATGTAAGGTTGCTTATGCCTATCATCTGTTTTTCAATCAGCAGGTCACCTGTTACATCGTTAAAGGTAATGGGCCCCAGTTCGGAAGGGATGATGAGTTTGGGTGCGGAGATTTTCCCGGCTCCCTTCCAGTCCTTGACAGCCAGATCAAATGCCACTTCGCCGCCCATGCCGCTTTCCGTTATCTGCGGTATTTTATCAAGCTCAATCATAGCCTTTGCCTTAACTTCGCCGCCGCTGTGGCTTGCTTCGCCTGTGATGATCTCTGAGTTGATTTTGGCAGAGACTGAATGCGTTAAGACGGAGAGGGGGGTATAGCCGAGCACCAGCTTGTCCGCGGTGAATTCGCTGAGTTTTATGGAGGCGAGTTCCGCTCCGAAAGGCCCTGCGTCCGCAGAACCGATTGAAAGGGTCACATTTGCTTTTGCCGCGGCCTTTTCCGCATAAAATTCAAGCACTTTTGCATAGGGAAAGAATACAAACAGGAAAAGAACAGAGCATCCAACGAATATTGCCGCATTTATTAAAATATTTCTTATCATCTGTTTTTCACAAGCTCCAGTGTTATATCTGCCAGTGTGGGGTCATCAAATCTCTTTTTAAGTGAGAAGTTTTTGATTGTCAGGTTCTGGTAGCCCTCCACAAGACCAAGAAAAGAGTTGAGCTCGTTAAGATTAAGCGCCTGAATACGCAGTGAAACAACCTCAGCGCCGGATGCATTGGAAACGGGCTTAAGGTCGAGAATGCGTCCTGCGATACCTGTTCTTGCCGCAGTGTTCTGTATGAATGAGAGAAGCCCGCTCTCAACCCTTTTGGTGGAGTTGGCGCCGCTTGATACTTCCGATATGAGTTCGGCTGTTTTGGCTATCTGCTCAGTGTATGATTTCTGGCGCTGGGTATATGAGTTTGCTCTGGAAGCGAACAGCATATGTGTCCAGTAAAAGAGAAAAAACACGGCGAAGAACGCAACGAACCATATGAGTATTTTTTCTTTCAGTGCCTGATCCACTTTTATGTTCATAAGCCGAACCTCACTGAAAATTTGATTATTTCACCCTGTTTGTTTGTGTCTTCTATATTAACCCTCTGGGCTCCGGCTTCCTGAAGCTTCTGTTTGAACTCCTCAACAGCCTGAAAATCTGTTGAGGTTCCGGTACAGTTTATCGTAGTGTCCCTGACTGTTACGTCTTCCAGCTTTATTTTGCCTTTGTCAGCAGCTTTGCTCAGTGTTTCAAAAACATTGAGAATGCTTATTCCCTGAGATGTTTCCCTGCCGCCTCTGGCTTTGAAAAGCAGTGTGCCGTAAGGGTCGTTAGAGCCGCTGACTCCTCCGAGGGTGTAAAGCTCCTGCAGCTTATTTTCCCTGAGTTTGAGTGCGGAAGCATATCCCTTGAGCCGCAGGTATTCCCCGCCTATGAAAACAAGGTAACACACTGCTAGAACAATCGCCGGAACCTTAAACGCTGAGGGGATGAAGGATTCCTTCTCCACTCCTTTAATGCTCATGGAGATTTTTGCAGGAATTACCCTGTTCAGAACCTTTTCCGCCGTGTATGCGTCTTCAGGTTCATCAAAAAGCTGGTGTATCTCGCCGCCGGAAACAGAGTAGCACTTGTTTCCGTCAGAGTAGTCAAATGAGGCTTCCCTCACGAACATTTCTATGAAAGGGGTTGTTATCTTCGAAGCTTTCTTAAGCAGCGGAAGGTTTTCCGCAACAAATGATGCAAATTCTCCCGTGGGGAGGTAGATAAGCGCCGAGCCGCCATGGAGAACAAATCCGAAATTTTCCGTCATGTATTCAGGGAAAAGTGTGCTCAGATAGTTGTTTATGAACCCTTTGGCCTTTTTCCTGTTTGATGAGGGGAGATCCATGGACAGATAAAAGAACATCGAATCATCCAGAAAAAGCGTGTAAGCTCCGGTCTGTTCGGTGCTGGCAGGGAAATCCGCCCGCCCGTTTTCAACATTGTAAAGCCTGTTGTTTTTAATAAATAAATTTTTGTCAGAAGAAGATGCCATCGTTCCCTTCTATATATTTCACTACGGATGTGCGCGAACCGTTTCTTTCCAGAAGTACATGGTAAAAACGGGACTTGTCATTCAAACTTACTTCAGTCTTTACATAAAATAAAGAACTTTTTACCGTGAGATAGTCCAGCGACGTATTGTATATATCCTGCGGAATGCTTGCTGCGTTCATTATATTTGACACGTCTTTGTATGTGTTTTTCGTTCTGTACTCTATTATGCTGTCCGCGTATGAGGCAATTCCCGGAACCAGCCCGATGAGCGCTTCCTTGGTCACGAAGTTCAGGTTCAGCTTGCCGTCCCCCTGATTGGTGAAGTGCTGGGCAAGCACATCATAATGATCCTTGGCTCCGTTTATGAAGCTGAGTTCCCTGAGGGTTTCCAGCGAGCCGTTTTTGGTGGAGTAGGTTTTTCCGTCAATATTATAGTCTACATTTTCTTCACCCAGGTCTGAAACCTCGCCATCGGTGTCTATCCAGTCTTTTATGACGGAGCAGATCGATTCCTGAAGCTCAAGCTCTTTCAGCGTGTTCCTGCATCCGGTCACGTAGGCGGCGGATTTGTTGTCCCCGTCCATCATGTTCAGCGGTATGCGGCCGTTGGTGGGGGTTACTGTGATGGATATGAACCCCATGGGAACGGGAAAAGGGGGTATAATCGCCCATGATTCCCCGTCATAGTCGTAATTATTGTCATCATCCTCAAGAACTTCCCTTATGGCTTCTATGGCTGACATGGCATAAATAGATGACTGATATTCAAACTGGAGCCCTGCGCTGTCCGCCAGAGAGTTGCCCGCCCGCTGATGCATAAAGGTCACTATGCCGATGGTGAAGGCGACAAATATAAGCACGAAAACAAGAACGCTCCCCTTATTGTTCATTCGCCTATCCCCAGTGAGTTGAACATTGCGTTCTGGTGGTAGCTTCCTGCAATTGCCTCAACCTGTATGCCTGATGTATTGAGCTTAACTTTTATCATGTTTGTTCCGAGGATAGTTCTGTCGTGGTATTCGCCCGCTTCATAGAAAAGCACGGTGAAATTGTCCGCATCGGGAAGGATCTGCATCCTCTGCTCAAAGTCCATGAGCGGCAGTTTCTCCTCCCTGAACAGGTATTTGTCTTCAATATAGTAAAGAACTTCCACAGGCATTGCCCCCTGAAAATAGAGGGAGTTGTGGGTAAGCAGCCTGAGAGCCACCCTGTCGCTCAGAGACTGTATTTCAGCGGTATTTCTCACCGCCTGTCTGAAATCGGCAGAGAGCAGAGAGGCAAGCTTCGCGTTTACAGTCACTGCGTCCCCAGCCCTGACGGAGACATCCCGCGAGGTGATTATTGTATTGAATATTGCGTATGCTCCGGTGAGCACTATCCCGGCCAGAGCAACCGCAATTATTAATTCCGCCAGTGTAAAGCCTTTGTTATCTTTCATAATAAAACAGAGTCATCTCCGCTGTTCCGTCAGACACTCTCAGCTCGCAGGCTTTGATGCCGGCCAGTCCGGTGTCCTTCTTTTCCAGCTTATAGGTGTATGTTGTGCCGTTGTCGCTTATTATCTCTTCAAGGGTTTTGCGCTCCGCCAGTGTGAGTATCACTCTTTCGTACCCTCTGCCCAGCAGATCAAGCTTCCTCTTGGCGTAGTCGTTCATATCCAGCGATTGCCTGACAAGGGTGAAAATGCCCATCATGCCGATGGAAAGGACAACCATTGCTATAAGAAGCTCAAGGAGGGTGAAGCCTTTTTTCATTTCAGCCTCGTCTGCATCAGGAGTGGGATTGATTCTATGATTTCCGTGTCTGATACCCGTAAAAGAAAATGATCGCAGATTCCCTTGGGGTAAACCATGATCACATAGTCAAGTCCGGACTGTTCCTCGTCATTGATTCTGGCTGAAAGAACACCTGATATGCCGGGGATTTTAACTGTTTCACCGCCATGGAGAAAAAGAGAGTTTGAACCTTTCACCCCCAGTATGGGAAGGGCTCTGCCCAGTTCCGCCGCCTCATCCGCGGTTTTCCTGAGCAGATCATTCAAAAAGGCTGTTTCTTCCGGTTCTCCCGTGGCTTTTTCAATCATGACAGGGGCTACAGTCATAAAGCCTATGCCGATGATAAGGAGAACAATAATAAGTTCTACAAGAGTAAAGCCTCTGGCAGACATTATCTTATTTCATAGCTCTTGATGTCTGAGTTGAAGTCTTCCCCGCCTTCCACACCGTCGGCTCCGAGGGAGATTATTTCATAGTCTCTGTCGTTTTCGCCGGGGCTTCTGTAGATGAAGTCGCGATCCCACGGGTCAAGGGGCTTTTTGGAAGTGTCCAGATAGCCGCCTTTGCGGTAGTTTTTGGGGATGGGCTCAATTGTGGGCGCCTGAATAAGGGACTCAAGCCCCTGCTCTGTGGTGGGGTAGTAGCCGTTGTCAAGCTTGTACATCTTAAGAGCGGATTCAATGGCAAGTATATCGTTCTTTGCCTTGGCTACCCTCGCCTCATCAGGCTTGCCCATTATTTTAGGGACCATGAAAGTGGCAAGAAGGCCGAGGATAACGATAACCACCAGCACTTCGATGATAGTGAAACCTTTGCTGTTCATCATATCTGCTCCATGAAATAAATTTTGCAGGGATTATAAGACAACATGACCCGCCTGCACAACAGTTAATACATGAAATCATCAAATCATATATATTTCCCTTAATCTGATGACATCCGGCGGATGCAAAGGTTTGTTTTTTTCTCCCTTACGTGGTATTTTTTCCGGTATGGACAGAAAACATCTCATTCTTCTTGCCGCTTTTGTTCTGGGCAGTCTTTATTTCTCCCTGAGAATACTGTTTTTCGGAAGGAGCGTGGTTTTTGACTCCTCGCTGGTGTTCAGGTATCTGATCCTTGCGCCGCTGGCGGAGGAGCTCTTTTTCAGGGGAGTGGTTCAGGAGTGGCTTGAAAGGCGTAAATGGCCGTCTTTTTATTCTGTTTCCGCGGCGAATATCGCAGTTTCCGTGCTGTTTGCTGTTTTTCACCTCTGGGGGAGCGGGCCGGCACAGGCTTTTCCGGTGTTTTTCCCTTCCGTGGTGTTCGGGTGTCTGTACACGGAATACAGGTCAGTGCTGCCCTGCGTGCTCTGCCATTCCTTTTACAATCTCAATGTGATGATAGTGTAAATATTACCTCCGCTGTCCCTGATTTTAATTTGATTTTTCCTTTATTCATGCTATTTCTATTCTCATGAATACTATAAAGATTCCATGGTTTATTTATCCGGTTCTTGCGGCTTTTTCCTTTGCATGGCTGATTACGGGGTTTATCTCATACAAACACACCCCGACTGTGATGGAGGGGATTAAGCTGGGCGGCAAAAAATCCGCGGCAGTGAAAACTGCGGATATTGCAATTATTACTGAAAAGAACATCTTTTCCCTCAAAACCGCATCAGCCGCACCTTCCTCTGAAACACTCGTCACGGAGAGCGGAGAAATCATAACCGCCCCTCCTCCAAGAAATATAAAACTGATCGGCATACTTTTAGGTCACCGTCATAAGTCCTACGCTTTTTTTGATCTGGACGGCGAAAAGGTGCTCCTTGCCGTCGGTGAAACCTTCTCCGGCGTGAAGCTTGAAAGCCTTGATAAAACCAGCGGAACTGTTGTTACCGCCACGGGTAAGACAAAGCTTGAGCTTTACAGCGCAGGCTCCGTTCTCCAGTCCTCCCAGCCGGGCGCTGCTCCCGCAGGGGATGAATCAGGGGACGATGCCGAACCGGGGGACATGACCCCCACAGAAAAAGTCAGCATGACCCGCGCTGATTTCGTAACCAACCTCGGAGATATAAACAACATAATAAAGTCGGTTCTTATGCGCCCCTATGAAAAAGAAGGGCATATAGTGGGCTTCCGTCTCTCCCGCATGACGAAGGATTCGGTGCTGCGCAGTCTGGGGCTTAAAAACGGCGATGCTATTATGCGTATAAACGGGGAGGAGCTGAAAAGCCCCGAAGTCCTTTTCAGCATGCTGAGCTCAGTTGAAAATGTTTCAGCGGTGACTCTGGATCTGGAAAGAGCAGGACAGAAAAAAACAATATTCGTGGAAATAAATTAGGTGTGAGATGAAGCGTTTTATAGTTATAGTTTTATTATTAGTCTCCTTTAATTCGTATGCGCAGTACGATGTGAACTTCAATAATATGTCCATGAAGGACTTTGTTAAATTCACGGCAGAATTTACCGGGAAAAACTTTGTCTACGATGAAAACGATCTGAGGGGACAGGTTACGGTTCAGACCGGAATGAAGATGAACTCCAAGGACGTTATGGACATCTTCTACGCCACGCTCGAACTGAACGGGCTTACTGCTGTTGACAAACAGCGCTACATCCAGATTGTAAAAAGCGGTGATGTGAAGTTCTACGGCGACAATTACATAAACAACATGACCGGCAAGGAGAACGGGTTTCTCACCACCGTTGTTTCCCCGAAAAACTTCAATGTGCGCATGCTTGTTTCAGTGCTCAAAAACCTCAGTTCCAGAAGCGGCAACGCAGATATACTGGTGGGGATGAACGCCATAGTTATCCGTGATTCGGCAGACCGCATCCAGAAAATTATGAGCATTCTCGACACCCTTGAGAGAGAGGCTGCCGGATACACTGTAAAAAGCATAGTGATCAAAAACGGACTTGCCTCAAATGTGGAGAAAATCGTCTCCAAACTTTATGCGGAGCTCCAGAAAAACTTCATGACCGCCGCCGACCCGGTAATAGTCGCGGATGACTATTCCAACGTGCTTGTAATCGCGGCCAAAGAAGGCGACTTTGAAAGAATAAACTACATCATAAATCAGGTTGACAGTTCAGCTTCGTCAGCCCATAGCCAGCCCAAAGTTTTTTATCTCAACAATGCCAACGCGGAGGATGTGGAAAAAGTGATGAACAAGCTCCTCTCCTCTGTTACAGACGCAAAAACTCAGGCTGTAGTGAAGTCTCAGGTTGCGGCGGACAAGGCTACTAACTCCATAATAGTTGTGGGTGATCAGGAGCTTTACCAGAAGGTTGAAGGGCTGATCGAAAAGCTCGACATACCCAGAAGACAGGTTTATGTGGAAGCGCTTATTATAGAAACCACTCTGGACAGCGGCAACAAGTTCGGTGTTGAGTGGCAGACAGCTTTGGGCGGCAAGAACGGCGTGGGCACTGTGGGTTTCGTCAATGACAACGGCGGACTCAACAGCTTTCAGAGTGCTGTGCTCGGCGACGGCAACACTCCTTCACTGGCGGGCGGCTTCAACTTGGGTATTCTTGGAGACATCATCAAGTATGACGGAGTGAGTTTTCCCTCTCTCAGCCTCCTTGTGAATGCCATCAAATCAGCATCCGGCGTGAATATTCTCTCAAACCCGCAGATACTTACTCTTGATAATGAAGAGGCGGAAATCTTTGCCGGTGAGAACAGGCCCTTCCTCACAAGTACAAAATATGACTCCAACAACAACCCCGTACAGTCTTATGACTACCGTGATGTGGGTGTTAAGCTGAAAATTCAGCCCCAGATATCCGCTAACGACTATGTTACTCTCTCCATAGAGCAGGAAGTCAAGAAGGTAAGTTCTGCAACCTTTGATTCCACTCAGCCTGTTACACTCACTCGTAACACCAAAACGAAGGTTAAGCTGAAAGATGGCTCAATGGTGGTTATCAGCGGCCTCATGAAGGACGACTCCTCGGAAGACCGTTCCGCAGTTCCCGGACTCTCAAAGATTCCGCTTATCGGATGGCTGTTTAAAAACACCAGCAAGTCTTATGAGAAAACAAACCTCATGGTGTTTATTAACGCGCAGATTATAAGCAGCCATGAAGAAGCAGAAGAGCTTTCCGAAAGGAAAAGACAGGAATCAGTAGACTTTAAAAACGAATCGAAGAAAACAATAGATAAGAGCTTTAAATGACAGCCTACGAAAAGGTACTTGAGCATTACCTTAAATTTCCAGACAGAAGCGACTTTGTGCCCGTTGCGGGCGGCGAAGACGAAGTGTCTCTTTTATACAGCGGAAGCTCCGGACTTGCAAAAGCCCGCTTCCTTACATTTCACCTCGGCGTGAACGCAAAGCTGGTATCTTCCGAGAAAGAGAAGATATTCGAGATTCTCGAAACCCTCGGCGGTGATGTCAGCGGCGAGGAATACGGCAGTGCGGAAGAAATTCTGGAGGACGCTGAGGGGAACATTCTCTCCGCGTCATATGACGATGCGCCCATCATCAAGCTGGTTAACCAGCTTATGATTCAGGCTGTTAAGAACGGAGCCAGCGACATTCACTTCGAAGGCAAGGACAACGCCTTTGCGGTGCGTTTCAGGGTGGACGGCAAGCTCAGCACAATCCGCCAGTTCCCTAAAAAAATGCAGGATTCCGTGATTGCACGTATAAAGGTTATTTCATCCCTTGACGTTGCAGAAACAAGGAAACCGCAGGACGGCAGGATAAACATGAAAATAGGCAACCGCACCATTGACGTGCGCGTTTCCACCGTCCCTTCCGTTACCGGCGAGAAGGCCGTTCTCCGTATCCTTGAGCGTTCAAAAAGCATGGCCACCCTTGAAAAAGTCGGCATGAGCGGACATAATCTGGAAATTTACAGGTCTGCCCTCAAACGCCCCAACGGGATTATACTTGTCACCGGACCCACCGGTTCCGGTAAAACCACAACGCTTTATGCCTCGCTCCTTGAGCTTGTTTCAGATGACACCAACATAGTCACAATAGAAGATCCGGTGGAATACCAGATGGAGAAGATAACACAGGTTCAGGTGAACCCGGCGGTTAATATAACATTCGCCAATGCTATCCGCTCCTTCCTCCGTCAGGACCCGGACATTATACTCGTGGGCGAGATCAGGGATGAGGAGACGGCGCAGGCCGCTGTTCAGGCCTCTCTCACGGGACACCTTGTGCTCTCAACTCTCCACACTAACGATGCGCCTACGGCTGTTGCCAGGCTCATAGATATGAATGTGGAGCCGTTCCTTATTTCGTCATCACTCCTCTGCACCATGGGGCAGAGGCTTGTGCGTAAAATATGCCCCAACTGCAAAACCGAGGTTGAGTCTGACGACTATGTTAAAAACTACTTCGCGGCAGAGGGCTTCAAACTGCCTAAGCACTATATGGGCAAAGGCTGTGACCAGTGCTTCAACACAGGCTATAAAGGCCGTACAGGTATATTTGAAATTATGACCGTGAATGACCCGCTCCGCAAAATGATCAATGACCGCGCCTCATCCACCGACCTGATGAAGGAGGCCAAGAAGCACGGCTACCAGCGCATGTTTGACTACGGCTACAGTCTGGTTAAGGAAGGGGTCACCACTCCGTGGGAGCTTATCGCTGTAACAAGGATTGATTAATGCCTACTTTCACATACACGGGCGTAAACAAAAGCGGAAAGAAGGTCAAAGGCGTTCTGGAAGGGGACACGAAAAACTCCGCCGTGGCGAGGCTCATGGCGGAAGGGGTTCTTGTTTCAGAAATCCGTTCAGTGCGCGATAAAAAGGGCTTTCTCTCGTCATTCCAGCTTTTCAGCGGCAAAGGCGCCGTGCCTGATATTTTCTTCCAGCTTTCCCTGCTGCTTAAAAGCGGCATTGCCCTTGTTCATGCCCTGAAAGTAATGGCAGGCTCCTCCGCAAGGGGGCGCATGCGCAATGTGGTCATGGATGTTGCGGGAACAGTTTCGGAAGGTAAAAGATTTTCCGATGCCCTCGCAAAATATCCGGACACTTTTGAGGAAATGTACATAAACCTCATCAGAACGGCGGAAGAGGTGGGCAGGCTGCCCGAAGTCCTCATGGATATTGCCCGTTTTGAAGAGGAAAAGAAAAAGGTGAAAGGCAAGCTCACCAGCGCGCTCATGTATCCTATGGCGGTTCTCATAATGGGCTTGGGTGTTGTGGGCTTCCTGCTCAGTTATGTCGTCCCCAAGCTTGAGGGGATCTTCGCTGCCGCAGGGTCGGACATTCCGGGAAGCACCAAGGCGCTGATAGCCATCTCCTCCGTGCTCCAGTCGTACGGTATTTTCATATTCATACTGATACTGGCCGCTGCCGTCGGCGTGCGCTGGTATTACCGCAACAACATTAAATTCAGAATGAAGGTGGATTCAAGACTGCTTGAAATCCAGTTTATAAACCATGTGCTCATCGCCCGCTTTGCCCATGTAGTGGCGTTTCAGGTCAGTGAGGGGCTTCCGCTTACCGAGGCTCTGGATAACGCTGCCAAGGTTTCTTGGAACAGGGCTTTCACTGCCAAGGTGGACGCTGTGGCGGATAAAGTGCGTTCCGGGGACAGGTTCTCGGATGCGGTCAAAAGGGTCGGCGGTTTTACTGAGCTTTTTGAAGCGGCTGCCACAACAGGGGAGCAGTCCGGAAATGTCGCCGAGCTCCTCGAAAGGGTAAGCTCATTCTTCGGCAAAAAGTCAGAGGAACTCACATCAAGGTTCGTATCAATTATCGAGCCTCTGTTTATAATGTTCATAGGTGTGATAATCGGATTCATCGTGATTTCGATAATGGATCCGCTGTTTTCGCTTAACACCCTCGTCAGATAATTTTTTACATTTGCACAGTTTTGTAGTATGAACATATTCGTTTGAATGAAGGTGTGTTCTGCTTTCATTTAAAGATGCAGCCCCGGCGGAACAAATCCTGCCTGCTCGGACGGGAAATTTTTCCGACTTTGAATAAGAAATTAAAAATACCCATATAAAAGGTTTAGATGAAAAAAGAGCTTATACGCAATTTCAGCATTGTAGCCCACATTGACCACGGCAAGTCCACCATTGCCGACCGTCTCATTGAGTTCACCGGCGGTCTTGACAAGAGGAACATGAAGGAACAGGTTCTGGACAGCATGGACATTGAGCGTGAGCGCGGAATTACAATCAAGGCGCAGACCGTGCGTCTCTTTTATAAAGCCGATGACGGCATAACATACCAGCTTAACCTGATCGACACTCCGGGGCATGTGGATTTCACATATGAGGTATCCAGAAGCCTTGCCGCATGCGACGGCGGCCTGCTTGTGGTGGATGCGGCACAGGGTGTGGAGGCGCAGACCATCGCTAACGCCTATATGGCGATAGATCAGGATCTTGAGCTTATCCCCGTGCTGAACAAGATAGACCTCCCCAGCGCTGACCCTGAAAGGGTCAAAAAGGAGGTTGAGGATATAGTGGGGATAGATGCCAGTGATGCAGTGCTGTCCAGCGCTAAGGATGGCATAGGGATCAAGGAGATCCTTGAAGCTGTGGTCAGGCGCATTCCCATCCCCAAAGGGGATGAAAACGCCCCGCTGAAGGCCATGATATTCGACTCATGGTACGACAGCTATCAGGGTGTCGTGGTGCTTATCAGGATAATTGACGGCACAGTGAAAGCGGGCGATAAAATAAAGTTTATGTCCACAAACCAGCACTACCTTATAGACAAGGTAGGGGTGTTCACTCCGAAACCACTTATGGTTAATGACCTTTCAGTGGGTGAGGTGGGTTTCTTCACCGCAGCCATAAAGGATATAAATGATGTAAACATCGGGGACACAGTTACTCTGGCACACAACCCCACTAAGGAGCCCTTTCCCGGCTTCAAAACTGTAAAGCCGGTGGTGTTCTGTGGCCTTTACCCTGTGGATTCGGCAGATTTTGAGGATGTGCGTGACGCTCTGGATAAGCTGAGGCTGAACGACAGCTCCATCACCTATGAAGCTGAGAGCTCTGTTGCTCTTGGCTTCGGCTTCCGCTGCGGCTTCCTCGGTCTGCTCCATATGGAGATCATTCAGGAAAGGCTTGAGCGCGAGTTCAACCTTGATCTGGTTACCACAGCCCCCACGGTTGTTTTCAAGGTGATGAAGACAAACGGAGAGATGATAGAGGTGGACAACCCTGCGGATCTGCCCGAACCTTCTGAGATAGATTTCATAGAGGAGCCTATAATAGCGGCGACCGTTATTCTGCCTGAGACGTATGTGGGCGGGATAATCCAGCTGATGGTTTCAAAACGAGGCACTCAGAAGAATATGCGCTACCTCACGCAGGGCAGGGTAATTCTGGAGTATGAACTCCCCCTCGGCGAAGTTGTCATGGACTTTTACGATAAGCTTAAATCGATTTCCAGAGGCTACGCCTCCTTCGACTATGAGTTTGCAGGTTACAGACAGGCAAACCTTGTTAAGCTTGATATACTTATAAACGGCGAGGCAGTGGACGCACTGAGCATCATAGTCCACAGGGATCATTCTTTCTACAAGGGGCGTGATCTGGTGGAGAAGCTGAAAGAGGTTATCCACAGGCAGATGTTCGATATAGCTATTCAGGCTGCGATAGGGAACAAAATCCTTGCCCGCTCAACAGTCAAGGCGTTCAGGAAAAACGTTATCGCAAAATGCTACGGCGGCGATATAAGCCGTAAACGCAAGCTTCTTGAAAAACAGAAGGCAGGTAAAAAACGTATGAAGCAGGTTGGCAATGTGGAGATTCCGCAGGAGGCCTTCCTCGCAGTTCTTAAGATAGGACAGGATTAAGATGGCAGAAAAAGAAGAAGTAAAGAACGCGCCGGAAACTACTGAAGAAAAACCTAAGAAGAAAAAGGACGGTTTTTTTGACTCCCTTGTTGTGGCGGTGGTCATTGCTCTGTTCATAAAAACTTTTCTTATACAGACATATACAATCCCGTCAGGCTCAATGCTGGACACTCTTCTCATAGGCGACTACATAATAGTGAACAGGCTTGCCTATAAGTTCGGCGATCCCGAAAGAGGGGATGTCATGGTTTTCGAATATCCTCTTGAGCCTGCAAAAAGCTTCATAAAAAGAGTTATAGGCGTCCCCGGCGACAGAGTGACGATCAGGGACAAACAGGTGTTCATTAACGGTGAACCCTATAACGAGGACTACAAGCAGATTAAGGACGATGCCTACTTCCCCTCAGAGCTCACCAGCAGGGACAATATAGATGAATTTACAGTGCCCGAAGGCAAATACTTCATGATGGGCGACAACAGGGATGCCAGTTATGACGCCCGCTTCTGGGGCTTTATATCGAAGGATATGATCAAGGGCAAGGCGCTTCTGATCTACTGGTCCCTCGAAACTCCGGAGTACGGTTCCCCTTGGTCTAAAATGCCTCTAAAGGCGCTGAGATTTCTCAACCCCAAGTATGACCGCTTCGACAGGGTCTTTAAACTCATTCATTGAATTTGAGTATGTTTCATGCAATAATCATTAGGATGGAAAGCGCCCGCACAGCGGTACTTTACGCCCGAAATGCGCATGAGGCGGTGAAGGTATGGGAACTTTTATAAGGGTTATTATTTTTATCATCGTGCTTTACGTGGGAGCAGCGGCGGCCTTGCCCTGGGTCAAATATAAAATGTTTGAAAACGCGTTTAATAACGCCGTGGATTCCTCCAAGCTGGAAAATATTCCGGTAAACATTTTAAAAGCTGCCGAGGACGCAGGCATCCCAATCACTCAGGATGATGTCATCATTGAAGAATATGTTGATAAACGCAAGTATTCCGTAACCTATGAGGCTGAGGCGGAGCTTCCGTTTAAAACACTTAGATTTACATATACTGTAGAAGGCTATAAAAATATCGAGGCTGAATAATGGAGCTTAAATACAAACGGGTGCTGCTTAAACTGAGCGGCGAAGCCCTCATGGGCGAAGGCGAATACGGAATAGATGTCGATACGGTGAATTTTATCGCCCGTGAGGTAAAAGAGGTTCAGGAACTCGGTGTAAAGGTCGGCATAGTTGTCGGCGGCGGCAACATTTTCAGAGGCGTTTCAGAGGCTTCCAAATCAATGGACAGAGTCACTGCTGACTATATGGGAATGCTCGCCACGGTGATCAATGCCCTTGCATTACAGGATGCCCTCGAAAACCACGGCTGCGCAACCCGTGTGCAGACCTCAATAGAAATGAGACAGATAGCCGAACCCTTCATCCGCCGCAGAGCTATGCGCCATCTGGAAAAAGACAGAGTGGTGATTTTCGCTGCGGGAACCGGCAACCCGTATTTCACGACTGATACGGCGGCAACCCTGCGCTCCTCGGAGATCAATGCGGAAGTCGTGCTTAAGGCAACCAAGGTTGACGGCATATACGACAGCGACCCGAAGAAAAACCCGTGCGCTGTGAAATACGAAAGCATAAACTACCTTCAGGTGCTCAACGAAGGGCTCAAGGTAATGGATTCCACAGCGATTTCCATGTGCATGGATAACGCTATGCCCATAATAGTTTTTGACATATACGGCAAAGGAAACATGAAAAAGATAATAACAGGCGAAAAGATAGGAACAATAGTGGAGGTTGATAATGCTTAACAAAGCGCTTAACGAAGCATCATCTAAAATGGAGAAGGCTCTTAACCATCTTAAGGATGAGTTTAAGGCAGTGAGAACAGGCAGAGCCTCCGTTTCCGTTTTTGACAACGTAAAGGTTGACTACTACGGAACACCCACACCCTTAAGCGGTGTAGCTACCTTAAGTGCGCCCGAACCCAGACTTATCCTCATCCAGCCTTGGGACGCAAGCCTTATCCCTGCTATAGAGAAAGCGATTATGGCCAGCAACCTCGGCTACAACCCCCAGAACGACGGTAAAGTAGTGCGCATCCCCATCCCCCAGCTTACGGAAGAACGCAGAAAGGAATTTGTAAAGCTGGTCAAAAAAATGGGGGAGGACACCAAGGTTGCAGTGCGCAACATCCGCCGCGATGCCAATGACGAGCTGAAAAAGCTGGAAAAAGATAAAGCCATCTCCGAGGACGACTGCAAAAAAGGGCAGGATAAGGTTCAGGAAATCACAAACGATTTCGTTAAGAAAATTGATGCCGCTCTTGATCACAAAGAAAAAGAGATAATGGAGATCTGATGCCCGACATACTGCCCGTTCATCTTGCGATAATCATGGACGGAAACGGCAGATGGGCCAAGCAGCGGAAAATGCCCCGCATAATGGGGCATAAAAAAGGGGTGGATGTTGTCAACAAGGTAGTGCGCCACGCCTCAAAACTCGGTATAAAATACCTCTCCCTGTTTGCCTTCAGCATGGAAAACTGGCAGCGCCCCGGCGATGAGGTCAGCTTTCTTATGCGCCTTCTTGATGAATATATCGAAAAAGAGCTCAATACCATACTGAGAGAGAATATCCGTTTCACCGTAACAGGGAACATGGAGATGATACCCGAAGGAACCCGGAACAAGCTTATGAATGCCTCGGACAGATCTGCGGATAATACAGGCATGACACTGAACCTTGCCCTCAGTTACGGCGGCAGGGCTGAGATAGCAGATGCTGCGCGGCAGATAGCCAGACTTGCAGCGTCAGGAAAACTCAGGCCGGATGACATAAACGAGGATAACTTCCTCCAGTTTATGTATCATCCGGAAATACCCGATGTGGATCTGCTGATCCGCACCAGCGGCGAACTGCGCATAAGCAACTTTATGCTCTGGCGCATAGCCTACAGCGAGCTGTACTTCACAGGCAAGCTCTGGCCGGACATCACGGAAGAGGACATAGACGAAGCCATAGAGGACTTCGCCGGACGTACCCGCCGTTTCGGCAAAACTGACGATCAGGTAGATATTTAACGGCTTCCGTGCCGTGCGCAGCGAAGGGCGGTTTATCCGCCCGCGAGTGTGTGCGTTAATCCGACAGGATGTACGGATTAACGCTATCAGGATAGACTGTTTTATTTTTTTTTAAACAAGGTAGGTTTTAGTGAGCAACAGGCTGACACGTATTTTAACGGCACTTGCCGTTATGCCCCCTGTGATAGCGGGCATAATATGGCTTAATGATATAATGTTTTTTCTCATACTCCTTCTGCTGATTATGGGCGGAACATGGGAGTTTTACAAGCTGCTCACAGCAGACGGAAAGCCGCTTCTCGCCTTTCCTGTGATGACCGGAGCGGTGCTTATCCCCACGGGGTTCTTCCTCGGCGGGACATCAGGCGCGCTCTTCGGGCTTTACCTCGCCTCTGCCATGGTGTTCGTTATCAAGCTGTTCGGCAGGGCTCCCCTTGACGACACATACGAACACCTTTCAGTCTCCATGATCGCAATAATGTATTATCCGTTTTTTATGTCTTTCTTCATCCCTCTCAGGGAAATAGATTTCCACTGGCTTTTTTATCTCTGTGCAATAATCTGGTTCAGTGATTCCTTCGCCTACTTTGTCGGTGTTA
This sequence comes from Geovibrio ferrireducens, assembly GCF_026226615.1. Lineage (NCBI taxonomy): Bacteria > Pseudomonadati > Deferribacterota > Deferribacteres > Deferribacterales > Geovibrionaceae > Geovibrio > Geovibrio ferrireducens. Next base: position 211,645 of record NZ_JAJAPB010000004.1, on the reverse strand, counting down.
TGTTCGGCAAAAGGAAGATGTACGAGCTGATCAGCCCCAAAAAAAGCATGGAAGGGCTTGCCGGTGGTTTTGCCGGGGGCATAGCCGGTGCGTTTCTTTACACCCGCTTCTTTATGGAAGTTCCTTTTATCCATGTGCTGGTATCCTCTGTTCTCCTCACAGGGGCCGGTGTGGTTGGTGACTTAGTGGAGTCCATGTTCAAACGCAAAAGCGGAATCAAAGACAGCGGCACTGTTTTCCCCGGTCACGGCGGAATATTGGACAGGACGGATTCCATAGCCTTCGCAGCACCGATCCTTTATTTTTATGTGATACTGGCGGTGTAGTGTGAAAAGGATTGCGGTAATAGGTTCCACAGGGTCGGTTGGCAGGCAGACTCTGGATGTTGTCCGCCGCAACAGGGAGCTTTTTGATGTGGTTCTGCTTTCGGCAAACTCCAACAAAGAGCTTCTTGATTCCCAGTGTGCCGAATTCGGCGCGAAGAAATCATGCCTCACACAGGGAAACAGCGAAGGGCTTGTCGCCCTGCTGAACGAAACGGAGGCGGATCTTGTTCTCATCGCCGCTGTGGGCGCTGCGGGGATATTACCCGCATATGAAACAGTGAAGAAGGGGACTGATATAGCCCTCGCAAATAAAGAGTCCATAGTAGCCGCGGGCAGACTGATTCTGAACGCTGCCAAAAAAAGCGGTGCAAGGGTCATCCCCGTTGACAGCGAGCATTCAGCCATTTACCAGTGCCTCATGGGGCAGAAGAAGGAGCATGTGGCGAAGATTATTCTCACTGCTTCCGGAGGTGCTTTCCGCAAGACTCCCAATGATGCCCTTGAGTTTATGGGGGTTGAGGAAGCGCTCAGACACCCCAACTGGAGCATGGGCAGCAAGATCACTGTGGATTCCGCAACAATGATGAACAAAGGGCTTGAGCTTATCGAAGCCCGCTACCTTTTTGATATAGAGCCGGACAGGCTGGATGTGGTGATACACCCTCAGAGCATTGTCCACTCCGCAGTGAGCTACACCGACGGCAGCATGCTGGCGCAGATGGGCTATCCGGATATGCGCACCCCCATCTCCTTTGCTCTGGGTCTGCCGGAGAGGATAGAGAGCGGGGTCAGGCAGCTTGATCTGTGTGAAATATCCCGGCTTGATTTCTTCAAGCCCGATCCGGATAAATACGGATGCCTCAGAATTGCGTTTCAGGTATTGAAAAAGGATATGAACGGTCCTATGATTGTAATGAACGCGGCAAATGAAATTGCTGTTGAACATTTTCTGCGCAAATCAATCAGTTTCATAGACATAGCTCCGGTTATAGAAAATGTGCTGGACTCCTTCGGCGAATGCACAGCGGAAGGTATGGATGAAATACTGGATCTGGACGGAGCCGCCAGACGCAGGTGCAGTGATTTAATAACGGCTCGGAGATAATTGCGAAATGATTCAGGCGATAATACTTTTGGGACTGCTCATTTTCTTTCATGAGCTTGGCCACTTTCTGGTTGCGAAATACTTTAAGGTATATGTTGAGAAGTTTTCCATAGGTTTCGGCCCCAAGCTTTTCTCATGGAAAAGGGGCGAGACAGAATACATGCTTTCAGCTATCCCGCTGGGCGGTTACGTTAAAATGTACGGCGACGGACCGGACTATAATTCAGAAGGCGACACGGAAGGCGCACCTGAAATGAAAGCGAGAGCATTCAACAACAAGCCTCTTTACGCCCGCGCCCTTATTGTTTTTGCAGGGCCGCTTGCCAACTTTCTTCTGGCTGCCGTGGTTTATGCGCTGATCTTTATGGCGGGTGTTCCCCGCTCCACCGCTGTCATAGGCGAAATAATGCCTGATATGCCCGCGGCTGAGGCCGGGCTTCTGGAAGGGGACAAGGTTGTCTCAGTGGACGGAAACCCTGTGGTCTTCTGGGATGAAATGAGCTCTTACGTTGTGGAGCGTCCCGGAAGGGAGATAGTTTTCGAAATCCAGAGGAACGGGGAGCGTATGGAAATCGTCGTTACCCCGAAAGAGAGCATGCAGAAAAATGTTTTCGGTGAGGATGTGAAGGTTGGGCTGGTCGGTGTCAGGGTATCCGGCGATTATATAAGGGTCAACTACGGCTTCTTCCCCTCACTTAAGATGGGTGTGGAGAAAACAGCGGAAGTCACAGGGCTGATCATCACAGGTGTTGTTAAAATATTCCAGAAATCCGTTCCGGCTGATTCCATAGGAGGTCCTATCATGATCCTCCAGATGGCAAAAACGTCAGCGGATGAAGGGGTGCTTATGCTTCTGGGGCTTATGGCCGCCATAAGTGTCAACCTTGCCATACTGAACCTGCTGCCTATCCCTGTGCTGGACGGAGGCCATCTTCTTTTCTACGCAGTCGAGGCTGTCACCAGAAGACCCGTGAGCATAAAAATCAGGGAATATGCCAATATGGCGGGGATGATGCTGATATTCGGGCTGATGTTCTTCGCCTTCTATAATGACATAGTCCGCATAATAAAAAGCTGACAAAACCGCAGAGCGGTAAATATATTTTAAAGGGCGGGGGTTTTCCTCCGCCTTTTTTTGTATAGAAAAACGATTGCGGTTCAGTCACTTACAAAAAATATTATTTTTTATGAGTTTTTTTTCTAAAGATCTGATCAACTCTGTACGATTGTGAATATGCGCAAGGAAGCGCGAGATGCCTCTATTGAAAGAATCAAGGAGGATGACATGGCACTCACAATTTATCAGAACGTGATGTCTCTGAATACGCAGAGATACCTCGGACAAACTCAGAACCAACTCAGTAAGTCTCTTGAGAGACTCTCATCAGGTCTGCGAATCAACCACGCAGCGGACGATGCTTCCGGCCTGGCGATATCCGAAAAACTCAGAGGACAGATTACCGGTCTCAAAAGAGCGTCAATGAACGCTCAGGACGGTATATCAATGCTCCAGACCGCAGAAGGCGCCCTCGGCGAAGTAAGCTCCATGCTTCAGCGCATGAGAGAACTCGCTGTTCAGGCCGCGAACGGTACGTACACTTCAAACGACAGGATCGAAATCCAGAAAGAGGTTGATCAGCTTAAAGACGAGATCGACAGGATCTCCACATCAACCGAATTCAACACCAAGAAACTTCTCAACGGTGACGGAACCGCTCTCTGGTCTTCAAGCAGCGACAAGATCAAAGCTATCATCAGAGACAACGTAGCCGAAGGGAACTACAAAATCGAGCTTAACACTCAGGCCGGACAGAACCAGGTTTTCAAAACCGATATTATGACCCTGAAAGACGGGATAATCGGCGCTGAAATAGTAACCTCAGGCGCATCCGGCGGAAACCTGACAAACGTATCTTTTGTCAGCGATCCCGAAACTATGCCCACTACAGGCACTGCGTACTTCAGTGTTGTAATCAGCGGCAACGGAGTTGTAGCAACATCATCAAGCACAGTCCAGACTCTGGCATACTACGGACAACCCGGCTCTTCCTTCCTTGTGAGCAACGTAACGGCAGCCTCTACAGGCGGCAGAAGCGGTTATATCGAAGTTGAATTCACCTCCGGCGCAGAAGCGGGTGATACAGCGAGTGTAACCCTTAATGTAAGATTCATTGATGCCCTCACAGGCACAGTGGGTCAGTGGGTCAAAGTAACCGCAGCCTACACGGCGCTCACATCATCAACATATACTGTGGACACAGCCGCAGCGGGTCTTCAGAACTCAGCCGGCAACACCATAGACATAGACTTCAGCTTCACTCTTTCAGCCAGCGGCTCAGTGCAGACTGGAGATAAGGTTCTTTTCTCCCTCTCCGGCGGTGTCGCGGCAGACGGCAACTATGCGGGCTCAGGCGGCGGTTCTATTCAGATTACCGGCGGCCCCGTAGGGCAGAACGGCCCGACTATTTACTTTACAGCTCAGAACTCGCTTACGCCTCCCGATAACGGCGATACCATTACCGACTATAATCAGGTTAAGGTTTATTATGCTCAGCTTAACACGCAGACAGGCAACCTTGACCTCGGTAATATCACGCTGAACTTCAAAGAGCTCTCAAACGATCAGGCGACCCCGAACGGGCGCACCATGACGGATGCCTTTGACCTTGATGTCACAGGTGCGGGTGAAGCAGCCACAACCACTACCAAGCTGAAAGACATAAGCGTCTTCACTGATGCCGACGGCAATAATATTTTCAGCAACAAGCAGGAACTTACCCTGTGGGGCAATGGCAAAAGCACCACCATATACCTCCAGGGCGATGATACAATAGCCGACCTTGAAAAGAAACTTGAGGAAGCTATTGTTAAACTCGGAATGGGTTCCGATTCCGCCAGTGTAAACAGCCACCTCGTGGATTATGTTTCCATGCCCTCAAACAGCGGCCCCAGAAGTGTTAAGGGTACATTCATAATCCAGACCGCTCTCACGGGCGAGCAGGGTGAACTGGCTTTCAGCGGCGATCAGGCTCTTATAGACGCTTTTTCTCTCGCTCAGATTCAGGAATCCAAAAACAACACAACAACTGTGACAGTGAAAGATGCTCACACAGGAAAGCTCATCGGTGTTGATGAAACCAGTGACGACAGGGTTTACGGTATAATCGACGGAGTGGAAATCGTTATAGATTCCCGTGCCGGCGTGACAGAAGTATGGAACCCCGTTACACAGAAAATCGAATTTGCGACCGACACCAGTGCCGCCGCGAAGGAACATTTCCTCCATGTTGTTGATAACTCCACCGATCTCCAGATCGGAGCGAATCAGGGACAGGCTCTCTCTGTTTCCATTCCCCAGCTTGATGTAGTGGGGCTTGGAATTGAGAATATTACCCTTGTTTCCCAGTCGCTTGCGCAGAGAGCTATACCCGATATAGATGCCGCTCTTAACAAAGTGGTTACTGTAAGGGCTACAATCGGTGCGCAGATCAACAGACTTGAATACACCATCACGAACCTTGATACGGCAAGAGAGAACATGACTGCCGCCGAATCACGCATACGCGACCTTGACGTTGCGGATGAAATGGCGACATTCACAAGGTATCAGATCCTCAGCCAGTCAGGCACAGCAATGCTTGCACAGGCTAACCAGATACCCCAGATGGCTCTTCAGCTTCTTCAGGGTTAGTCATTGAAAACATGGATGTAGTTTCTTAAAACATGGAGGTGTGCTATGGCTGCAGTGAGTGTGCAGAAAACAAAGGGTGAAAATTCTCAGCTTAATCAGCTTCAGGAACTCTTGAGAGAGATGTTCCAGAGTAACTTCTACGGATCGGTGGAAGTGAAGTTTGAAGGCGGAAAAGTCACTATAGTTAAAAAGACTCAGTCATTGAAAATATAGTAAATTAACAGCAGGGGGATGCATTGTGCTCCCCCTGCTTTATTTTTGTTTATTCATCTTTCACCGGATTATCAATCAATAAAATTGAACATAATATTCAGTCTTTTGTTTTATTTTTAAATTTAAGTGTCTTAGAACCCTTTCCGGTAAAGGGTTATTTTCATATGCTCATTTTTGCACTGTAAACAGGCAAAAGCGTTATATTTTGACTAATTTAACGCAATGTGTCCGGCGTATAGGAAATGTCACATTATTTTACAGATAAAATATATAACTTTTGTTCACTACAGATAAAACATATTAAATGACTATGAATTTCAGAAGACATTGATATGAAAGATAACTCACATATTCCCTCCCTTAAATCCTGAAAAATAAGCCTGTAAATTAAGTCTATAAGGCATTGTAAGCGTTACCTAAATTTTACAAATACCGTTGACATGATAAACCATGTCAATATAGCCTTTCCAATAAAGATTATCGGTTTATTAAATAGTCATGAGACTATGTTCATTAACAAAGAGTAAATATCTAAAACGAGGGAATCTATGAAAGTAACTCGTAGACGTTTTATGCAGGGTGCTGCTGCCGCCTGTGCCGCCAGCACATTACCGCTTGGGGCTGTTGCCTTTCAGGATAATATCAAGGTTGAGGGTGTAACGCCTGAGACTAATACAACCTGTGAGATGTGTTCTTACAGGTGTCCTGTCAGGGTGCATGATCTGGGAGGCGGTAAAATCTTTATCGAAGGGAATAAAAATGCCGGGCATCAGAAAACAAGAATCTGTGCCAGAGGCAGCAGCGGCTACAGCCTCCTGAATGACCCGAACCGTATTGTTAAGCCTATGAAAAGGAATGGAGAAAGAGGTGCGGGCGAATGGGAGGTTATAAGCTGGGAGCAGGCCTACAGCGAAATAGCCGCAAAAATGAATGAGCTTAAAAGCAAGTTCGGCCCTGAGACAGTGGCTTTTTCTGCCAAGTCAGGCTCTCTTTACAGCCAGTTCACTCATTTTGCGAAGGCCTTCGGCTCTCCTAACACCTTTTCTCACTCCACAATGTGTCCGGGTGGCAGATACGTCACTGCGGACATTATGCTCGGAGATGACATGGTGTGGGATCTCAAGAATACTAAATATCTGATAGTATTCGGCCACAACCTGTTTGAGGGTGTTGAGGTGGGCGATACTTACAGAACTGCGGATCTCCAGAGTAAAGGCGGCAAGCTGGTAAGCTTTGACCCCCGTATGTCCGTGGTGTCCAGCAAGGCTGATGAATATTTCTACATAAAGCCCGGAACGGATATTGTTGTTGCTCTTGCGATGTGTAATGAGCTCATAAAAAATGAGTTGTATGACAAAGAGTTTATAGCGCAATACGCCATAGGCTTCGATGAGTTCGCAAGAAGCATAGAGAACATAACCCCCGAATTTGCGGAGATGTATTCCGGTGTGAATGCCGGGGCAATAAGGCGCATAACAAGGGAATTTGCCGCTGCTGCTCCTGCTGCGGTTGTTTCTCCCGGCCACAGAACGACTTACTCATTTGAGGAGTTTGACACACGCAGAGCTCTTTTTGCGCTCAATGCGCTTGTGGGGAACTTTGAGCGCAAAGGCGGACTTTACAGCAAGAGGAGCCCGGAAGCTTATAACAAGCTTGCCGGTGTTCAGGTTGCTCCTGAGCTGAAAAAGATCAAGATCGAATACCCCAAAGCTGCTCCCAGACTGGATGCTCTGGACGGCGAAAGATTTAAATACAGCATAAAAAGAGGCGGAATCTACCAGAGAATCCTTGATACCGCCCTCACCGAAAAGCCGTACCCTGTAAAAGGCTGGGTAATGACAAGAACAAACCCCATGCAGACTCTGGCGGACTATCCGAAAATGGCAGAGGCCATGAAGGCCATGGAACTGGTCGTTGTCTGTGATGTGTACATGACTGACACTGCCGCTTTTGCAGATTATTTCCTGCCGGAAGTCACATATCTAGAAAGGTTTGAGCCCATCGAAAACAGATCCGGACAATCCCCTGCGTATTCACTCCGTCAGCCGACTGTCAAAACAATCGGTGATGCGAAATCCAGTGCCGAAATATGGTACGGTCTTGCTGAGAAACTCGGTCTTGCGGAGTATTATCCCTGGGGCGGGAGCATGGAGAAATATATCGAAATGCAGACAGCGGGGAATCCTGAATTTCTTAAGGAAATCAAGGAAAAAGGCTTTGTTTCATACGGAGTGTCCTTCCTGCTGAGAGAGCCCTCCATGATCGAAAAATTTGTTGAAAAATATCCCGAAGCGGCAGCCAGCCTTGACCCTGACGGAACCTTTGCCAGTCATATGAAGTTTAAGACAAAAAGCGGCAAAATCGAGTTCTTCTCCGAAGATGTTGAGCAGCTCTGGCCGGGCTACGGCGTACCCAGATTCAGAAATATCAAAATAGCAGGTTCAAATGAGCTCCTGTTTATTCAGGCAAAAGCGGCTGTCCACACCAATGCTGCCACAGCTTTTGTTCCCTCGCTTTCTGCTCTTATGTCCGAGAACCCCGTGTGGATCAACACAGAGACAGCCAAAACCCACGGAATAAAGCACGGAGACAGAATATCTCTCGAAAACGCCACAGGAAAAGAGACAGGAACAGCCCATGTTACGGACGGTATCCGCCCGGACACTGTGTTCACTTACATGGCGGGCTTCGGCGTGAAAAACGGCTACAGGCAGACAGCAGCAGCTTCCAACGGAATAATGTGCTCAAACCTGCTCCCTCATGCGGTTAATGATGTAACAGGCATGGCGGTTCATACCAGCGCCGTAAAAATTTCCAAGGCTTAGGGGGTTTTGATTATGAAATCTAACTACGTGATGTTTCACGATGAAAAAAAATGCATAGGATGTCAGGCCTGTACAGTGGGATGCGCCAATGTGAACGATGTCCCCGCAGGGTTCGGACGTGTTCAGGTGCAGATCAAACAGGACAAGGACAGGTATCAGTTTTACAGAGTTTCATGCCAGCACTGCGAAAAAGCCCCCTGCGTGGGCGTATGCCCCACCGGAGCTTCATATGTTGACGCTGAGGGAATAGTTAAGGTCAATAATGCAAGGTGCATAGCCTGTTCATACTGTCAGTCCGCCTGTCCTTACAGCGTGCGCTATATGGACCCGGACACCCGCTGCCCCGATAAGTGCGACTTCTGCGCGGAATCAAGGCTCGCCAAAGGGGAGCTGCCCGTTTGTGTGGCAGTATGCCCCACCGATGCGCTTTCTCTGGTGAAGGCGGATTCCGGGGAAGCTGCCGAATGGATTGAGAAACACCCTGAAGCATACAGGGAATCAAAAGGCGGGGCAGGGCTTGCCAGCGTTTACCGCCGTAAAGAAATACACTAAGGAGTTCAGGCATGATCAATATTTGGGGTTCCGATATAAATTACACACCGGATTACTGGCCTCTGTGGCTTGTTATCCTTGCAGTGCTTGCAGCTCTTACACTTGCAGGTGTTGCGGGGCATTTTATGCTGAGAAAGGTATTAGCGCCGAAGCGTGAGGCAGCTGGAGAGCATAAGCTTTATCTCTACAGCCTTCCCGTCCGTGTGTGGCACTGGCTTAACGCTCTGCTGTTTGCGGTGCTTCTTGCCACAGGGCTTACAAACCATTTCGGCCCTTCGCCCATGCTGGTGAAAATACACCACATCGCAGGACAGGTTTTTGTTGCGGTATGGATATACTTCATAGTCATAAACATATTTACAGGCAACGGAAAGCACTACCTGATACAGCTCAGCGGCTTCACAGGCAGAATCATCAGACAGGGTATGTTCTATCTTTTCGGAATAATGAAGGGTGAACCGCATCCTTTTCATTCCTCGGAAACATGCAAGTTCAACCCGCTCCAGCAGGTTGCCTACGCAGGTGTGGTATATGTGCTTATGCCCATTCTTGCCGTAAGCGGACTTCTTGCTCTTTATCCTGAGTTCATGGGGCTTGCCGGAATGAAAGGGATGGCGGTCAGGGTGCACCTTGCTTTCGGCGTAATTTCGCTGATATTCATCATAGCACACCTCTACCTCTGCACATGCGGCGGGTATATGACACAGCTTCTCAAAGGCATGATAGACGGTTACCACAGGGAAGACAGTTCAGAGAAACACTGATGCTCTCTCCGGAGTAATACTCCTTCATAAATGTACCAAGCTCCCCTCCGGAGGTGTAGCCGCAGGGGAGCCTTGGTTCTTTGTCTATGCGTTTCTGCTTTCTTCCGAATCATTACATCACTGGACATTTCCCTTTCTTGAAGCTATACAGATCATATAAGTAACTTCAGGTGAATACAGTGTCCCTAAAAAGAATCATCCCCTACGGAAGACAGGAAATCACGGAAGAAGATATAAAAGCCGTGGCAGAAACCCTCCGCTCGGACTACCTCACTCAGGGGCCGAAAGTTGCCGAGTTTGAGGAAAAGCTTGCATCATACTGCGGTGCAAAGTTCGCTGTGGCTTTCTCCAACGGAACAGCAGCTCTCCACGGCGCATATTACGCCGCAGGGCTGAGAAAAGGCGACAGCTTCATCACCTCCCCCATGACATTCGCAGCAACAGCAAACGCAGGGCTTTACCTCGGCGCTTCCCCTGTATTCTGCGATATAGAGCCTGACACAGGCAATATCGATTCAGACCGAATCCCCGCCCTTATCAATAAATCAGTTAAACTCATCGCCCCTGTCCATTACTCCGGCATGCCTGCTGATATGGCTGAGATACGCGCCATAGCAGATGAAAGGAAACTCATGGTGATTGAGGACGCATGCCATGCTCTGGGCGCAGTATACAAGGGTGAAAGAATAGGGAACTGCGCTTATTCGGATATGGCGGTTTTCAGCTTCCACCCGGTAAAGCATGTTGCAACCGGTGAGGGGGGAGCCGTTCTCACTAATAATAAAAATCTGCGTGATACGCTCCTTATTTTCCGCAGCCACGGAATCACAAGGGATAATCTGATAAACGAACCCCACGGCGGCTGGTATCACGAGATGCAGGAACTGGGCTACAACTACCGCATGACGGATATTCAGTGCGCACTGGGAATAAGCCAGCTTTCAAGAGCCGAAAGCTCTTTGGGGAAGCGCAGACTCATGGCAGCAAAATACGATGCCGTTTTCAGTGATGTTAAAGGGGTGAAAACCCCTCCTCACAGGGAAGGCAGACAGAACGCATACCACCTTTATCCGCTTCGTATGGAGCATGGGCGTAAAGAGGTTTACGACCTGCTCCGGGAAAAGGGGGTACACGCTCAGGTGCATTATCTGCCGGTGTATATGCACCCGTACTACAGGGCGAACGGATTTGAAAATTTCACTCTGCCGGAGGCGGAAAAATTCTATAAATCAGAGCTCAGCATACCCATGTTTCCGTCACTCACGGATGAAGAGCAGGACTATGTAACAGAATCTGTCAGGGAGGCGCTGAAATGCGTCTTGGGATAATAATTCAGGCACGCATGGGCTCAAGCAGGCTGCCCGGCAAGATACTTAAAAAACTGCCCGAAAAAGGCGGCAGAACAGCCCTTGAGCATGTGGTGCGCCGCTGCCTTATGGTTAAGGAAGCATCGGAAGTAATAGTGGCAACCACCACCGAAGAGGCTGATCTCATGGTGGTGAACGAAGCTGCAAGGCTTGGAGTCCGCTCCTTCCGGGGGAGCGAGGATGATGTTCTGGAACGCTACTATCTTGCGGCAAAGGCGGCAGGGCTGGAGGCTGTTATGCGCATAACCTCAGACTGCCCGTGCCATGACCCCGAAGTGCTGGGTGATATGGTAAGGAAGTTCACCGGAAGCCGGGCGGATTATGCTTCAAACACCGTAACCCGCTCTTACCCCCACGGGCTGGATGCGGAGGTGTTCACCTTTGAGGCTCTTGAAAAGGCGTATAAAGAGGCGGAGCTTAAACAGTACCGTGAGCATGTGACGCCCTATCTGTATAAATCAGGCATATTTAAGACTGTACAGCTTGTTCAGGATAAAAATACATCAGACATAAGAGTAACTCTGGACACACCGGAGGACTACGCCCTTCTGACAGCGGTTTTCGAGTTTCTTGGGGATGATTTCGGACTCCGGGAGCTTGAGGAGCTCTTTGCTGAGAAGCCGTGGCTCTCATATATCACTAAGCCTGTTGTGCAGAAGGCGGTTTTCTCAGGTGAGAAGGAAGAACTGGAAGCCGCGGTCAGGCTCCTTGAAAAGCAGGATATGTTCAGGGCGGCGGCTGTTATTAAAAGAGAGATAAATTGAAAACAGGAATCTTTACCTCCGCAGGAAAAGGGATAGGCTACGGCCACTACGGCAGATGCCGCGCGCTGAAAGAAGGCTTCGCGGAAAAGAGCATTGATGCGGATCTGTTCATTCATGGAGAATGCGACAGAGGCATAGCGGGTGAAGATTCCGTCATAACCGACTGGATAAAGGATGTAAGCCTCTGCAAGGGCTATGATGTCTGCATTGTGGATTCATACCTCACAACGGAGGAGCAGCTTAATAAAATCGCCTCATACGGTGCATTGTGCGTATTTATTGACGACTGCATGCGGCTTGACTATCCGGAAGGGATAGTGCTCAACGGCTCTGTTTATGCGGAACAGCTTCCCTATGCTGGCAAGCCGTCCCAGATGATCCTTGCAGGAAGCAGATACGCCATGCTCCGCAGACCATTCTGGGATTTTGATGACTACGGTGAGAACAGAAGCGGAATATTCTTAAGTGCGGGCGGCTCCGGAGCAGAGGAAATTTCCGCTCATATATGCAGATTGCTCCTTGATAACACAGACGCGGATATATTTATTATAAGCGGGAGCAAGCCTGTGGATTCACCCCGCGTCCATGCATTTTTCGGTCTCAGCGCCGCAGAGATGGCGGATTTGATGTCCGCCCGGCTGTTTGCGGTTTCCGCAGCGGGGCAGACATCATACGAGCTGGCGCGCACTGCGGTTCCTTCTGTTCTGTTCGGGTTTGCCGAAAACCAGAGGATTAATCTGGAAAACTGGGAGAAAACAGGCTTCGCTTTATCAGTGGGCTTTTACGGGAATAAAAATTTTGATAATATTATGAAACGGGCACTCACGGATATACAAGATACGGACAAAAACCGCGCTATGTCGGCCCTCGGTCCTCTTTATGTAGACGGGCAGGGGGTGCGCAGGGTGGTCAGTATGATTGCGGAGGTGACGCAGTGAAGGTTGCCGTTCTTACAAATAATGAGGTTTCAAGACCGCTTATAGACTGGCTCAGGGAAACAGGCGAGGATGTGGAGGTGATCAGCGAAAAGATCGATCTCCACATGCTGGAAAGGATACAGCCTGATCTCATAGTGAGCTACAGCTACAGATACATAATCGGGGAGGATGTGATCAGCGCCATGAACGGCGGGATCATAAACCTGCATATATCTTACCTGCCGTGGAACAAGGGGGCAGACCCCAATATATGGAGCTTTCTGGAAAACACCCCGAAGGGTGTGACCATACATAAAATAGACGAAGGTCTGGACACGGGCGAAATCCTTGTTCAGGAGGAGCTGGTGTTCAACGAGGCGGAGGAGACCCTTGCCAGCTCATACGAAAAGCTGCATGAGGCCATGCTGGATATGTTCAGGGCAAACTGGAAATACCTGCGGGAAAAAAGGATCATCCCCGCCAGACAGAAAAAGGGCGGCTCCTGCCATAAATCAGCAGACCTTGATAAATACAGGCATATAATAGCTGAGCATGGGTACACAATCCCTGTGAAAGAGTTTAAGAGACTCTGTGCGGAGATAAAATGAACAAGGCTGTAAACATAGGCGGACACACAATATCTGAGGACAGTCCGGCTTTTATCATAGCGGAGCTTTCCTGCAATCACCTCCAGAACTATGCTCTTGCGGAAAAAACAATCATAGCGATCAGGGAAGCCGGAGCGGATGCTGTTAAGCTCCAGACCTACACGCCGGATACCATAACCCTTAAGTGCTCTGATGACATTTTCCGCATATCCCACGGAACACTGTGGGACTCTAAAACCTTCTACGAACTCTACGGGGAGGCTTACACCCCTTGGGAATGGCAGCCGAAGCTGAAAAAGCTTGCGGATGAACTGGGGATGGTGTGCTTCTCCAGCCCGTTTGACTTTACCGCGGTGGACTTTCTGGAGAAGATGGATGTTCCGGCGTATAAAATCGCTTCTTTTGAAATAAACGATATACCCCTTCTGGAATATGTGGCTTCAAAAGGCAAGCCTGTCATAATATCCACGGGGATAGCTCACCTGGATGACATAGAGCTTGCTGTCAATACGGTGCGCAATGCGGGCAATGAGCAGATAATACTGCTGAAATGCACCAGCGCATACCCCGCAAAGCCTGAGGAGGCCAACCTGCTCACCATGCCGGACATGGCTTCCCGTTTCGGTGTCATAGCAGGTGTCAGCGACCACTCGGAGGGTTCCCTTGTGCCTGTGGTATCAGTGAGCCTCGGCGCTAAGGTGATAGAGAAGCACTTCATTCTGGACAGAAAGCTCGGAGGGCCTGACGCGGCTTTTTCCATGGAGCCTCAGGAGTTTAAAAAGATGGTGCAGGATGTGCGCACCGCTGAGGCCTCCCTTGGCAGGGCGGACTACGTGCTCACGGAGAAGGCGGAAAAAAACCGTATTTTCTCCCGCTCACTCTTCATAGCGGAGGATGTGAAAAAAGGTGAGGAGATCACCCCCCGGAACCTCCGTTCCGTCAGACCTTCAAACGGGCTGCACACTAAGCACTACAAAGAGCTTTTGGGGAAAAAAGCTGCAAAGGACATCAGGAAAGGCACTCCCGCATCATTTGACCTTTTTACCGGGTAGGCGTGGAATATTATTTGCTAAATTACAGGCATAAGGTAAATTTTTCTCACCGGAGAGATTATGAACATTGACGGCAAAACGGTTCTTGTAACCGGAGGAACAGGTTCCTTCGGTAAAAAGTTTATAAGGTATATTCTCGAAAACCATAGTCCCAGAAAGGTTATTGTATATTCCAGAGACGAGTATAAACAGTATGTCATGCAGGGTGACTTCGCCTCGCATCTATCCAAAATGCGCTTTTTCATAGGCGATGTGCGGGACAGGGAAAGGATGTACCGTGCCTTTGACGGTGTGGATATTGTTGTTCATGCTGCCGCACTGAAACAGGTTCCCGCTGCCGAATATAACCCTATGGAAGCAATAAAGACCAATATAACCGGAGCAGAAAACGTTATTGATGCCGCAATTGACAGAGGCGTGGAGAAAGTTATTGCTCTTTCCACGGACAAGGCTGTCCACCCGGTCAACCTTTACGGAGCGACCAAGCTTGTGTCTGACAAACTGTTTACATCAGCCAACGCTTATGCGGGCTCAAAAAAAACCAAGTTCAGCGTTGTGCGCTACGGAAATGTAGCTGGCAGCCGCGGCTCGGTTATTCCCTTTTTCAAAAAGCTCATAGAGAGCGGCGAAAAGACCCTCCCAATAACCGACTTCCGTATGACCCGCTTCTGGATCACCCTTGAAGAAGGGGTGCAGATGGTTATGCGCGGAATAGAAGAGGCGAAGGGGGGTGAGGTTTATGTGGCTAAGATCCCCTCTTTCAATGTCACTGATCTGGCAAAGGCTATGCTGCCCGGCGCTCAGCTTAAGGAGATCGGCATACGCGAAGGGGAGAAGATGCATGAGGAGATGATAACCGTTGAGGACGCTCCCATGACTTACGAATACGGAAACTACTACATTATATATCCCAACTATTCATGGTGGTCGCTGGAAAGGCACTTCACGGAAGGCGGGAAAAGAGTTCAGCCTGAGTTTTTCTACAAGTCAGACACCAATGTGCATTTCCTCTCCGTTGAGGAACTCAGTGAGTGGACTGCGAAAATAGGCACAGTGGACTGATAGAGGGAGGCTTATGCCTCCCCGTTTTCTTCCTTCATCTTTTTCAGGTTGGATTCAAGGAGAGCCTTAAGAACATAAAGCATGTTCAGCATCTTTTTAATCAGCTCCACCATAACAGCCAGCATATCCTTCATAACAATCATGATTGCGTTGTTTTTATCCTCCGCCTTGTCATGGTTAGCCCGAATACCCTGAACCTCCACCATAGCCCTGATGTAGTAGGCCTGCACATAGTGCATAAGTATGTAAAAGAACTGTCTTTCGGAGAATATGGAGTTCAGCGATTCCGTCTGTTTGATGAGGGGAAATCCCTTTTCGCTGTCGTAAATTCCGCTCTCTTTATAGGGATCGGCGATTTTTTCCTTATATTCCACACACAACAAATAGCCGTCGTAGAATCTCTTCATGGCGCTTTCACAGTAGTCTATACTTTCCTGAACCTTGGCGAGTGTTTTTTCATAGTAGCCCGTAGCCTCAGCCTTATCAGGCTTGTGGAGAAACCCTCTGATCAGTGATGGTATATCGGCAGGCTGAACATCCTTTATATGCCTGTCTATGGCCTCTGCAAAGGTCATAAGCTCAGCGCCGTGAATTTTGGCTCCGCCCTCTGTGGCGTTTATGACCTTGCCTTTGAATCCGGCGATGTCCTTCATGTAGAACTTACGGAAAGCATCCCACACATTTGTGGTCTTTATCTGGGGAATATAGTTTCCTTCCACCATAAGGTTCTTTCTCTGAGTGAGGTACTGCTGCTCCTTTTCTCCGTATGTGCTGCCCGTGGCGTGGGTTATATCATCCTCGCCGAAGGCGAGATCCTGCCCGATGAGAATAATCGGGTTGCAGCCGAGGTGCTCCAGAACCTTAAATGCCATATTTGCGGATGATGGGCCAATATTAAGCGTTCCCTTCGGTATATTAAGCCATTCAAATGTGGAGAAGTTCCTGTAAACAACTATCCGATCCCCTTTGAAGTTTTCATAGGTCAGCGGGTGAATTACCGGGCAGGCGGCAAGGAACACATCCTTCACGTCCTCTTCGCTGAGGCCTTCAAACAGCCTGCTGGTAGCCTCAACCCTTTCAAGTGATGTGGTGAGGTGGGGTTTGAATCCGTGTTTTTTCATTACCCGGACAGATGCATCCACCGCGCAGATAACCGCCTTGTCATAAAGTCCGTCCAGAAGATGAATATTTTTGTTAAGCGACGGCCCCGTGGCGACTACAATGCCCGGCCTTCCGCTGAATTTTCCCGCAAGGTCGTCAATGCCCGGATATTCTATTATTTCTTTGATATTTACGAAGGTGTGGTCAATACCTATGAGTGAATCGAGGGGGTCGTTTCCGTAAAAAAGCATTACTTCTTTAACCGCATCATTCATTGTGCGTACTGCGCCAAGGTAGTAGTCCTTTGCGGAAACAAATGCCACAGGTTCTTCTATATAGTTTATTGCTTTTGCGAAAAACTTGTTGCTGCCTATGTTCATCAGCGAGTTCATTATAGGGTAAAGCTCCTCCGGTCTCTTTCCTATAACAAGATAGACGCGCTCATCGCGGATGTATTTTTCAAAGTCAATGTACTCTATAACAAGCGCAAAAAGCTCCGGGTCTTTCTCTATCACAATTAAGCAGGAGTCCGGCTGCGCTGCGAACATGTCCATATAGTTCATCAGGTTGTACAAAAGCCCCATGCCGAGAAAAACAGCAAGGTTAGGCACATTTATCCTTTTGTCGGCTATGAGTTTTCTGGAGCCTGCCAGCGGGTCCTTGTTGTCATAGAAAATCATCCCTTTTTCACTGAATATAAGGTTGGGATAGCGTTTCTGGTGCTCGGAATGTATCAGTTTGTATTTAGATGACTGGGAAGTGTTCATCACAAGGTTGTAAAGTTCGGGGCGGCGTTCTTTGAGCGCCTGCATATTTTTTTGTTTTATCATTAAGTTTACCCCCGTCAATGTTAAACGATTCTACCTAAAAAGAACCCGTGAGTCAACGGAGCATGGGGGCTCTCAACCGCCTGCGTATGATAAAAAAAATATGCTTTTTCTGTAACTTTCCGTAACTGTCTGATGCTGATCACAAAATAAATGAAGCATGACACGGGCGTACAGCTTTTTTATTTGTTTGGGTTTATGGCTGAATAGTATTGTCAAATAACAATAAATTTTTTGGTATATGCGTCAGGGAATAAATTTTTAAAAAAAGATCTTAAAATAATTAAAGTGCGGCAAATTTTTTCCGATAAAGACATCAGTGGATTCTAATCAGAATCCGGAAGACGAATAATTAGAATAGAAATAAATGAATCGGTACTGAAATAATCGGGCCGGCGGAATCAGAAAATGATACCGTCGGCCTTTTTGTTTTGAGGAGGTGGCAGAGAGGCTGTTTTGAACAATTTTTAAAATCTTTCGACGCAAAAGGAAGATAACAAAACACTTTCGACGCAGAAATGAAAGCCCCTTTCGACGCAGGAAAAAGGCTTTCAGGAACCACCCCGCAGGCAGGGAAGCCTGGGGTATGCCAACAAGGAGGACAGTATGGCAATGTATATCAATACTAATGTTCCGTCTCTCACCGCGCAGAGATATCTGGGACAGACAAACAACGACATCTCAAAATCTCTTGAAAGACTCTCAAGCGGTCTTAGAATCAACTCGGCATCGGACGACGCATCCGGTCTTGCCATTTCTGAGAAATTAAGGGGACAGATAAGCGGCCTCAAAAGAGCCTCGCTGAACGCCCAGGACGGTATTTCACTTCTTCAGACCGCAGAAGGCGGTTTGCAGAACATTCAGGACATGCTTCAGAGAATGAGAGAGCTCGCTGTTCAGGCGGGCAACGGTGTTTACACCACGAACGACAGAGCTGAGATCCAGAAAGAGGTTGACCAGCTCAAGGAAGAGATCAACAGAATATCCTCTTCTACGGAGTTCAACACCAAGAAGCTTCTTAACGGAAACTCAACTGCTCTCTGGTCTTCAGACAGCTCTTCACTGAATGCCATTGTTAAGGGTGCAGTCGCCGAAGGCAACTACAATCTTAACGTCACTGTAGACCCCGGTAAAAACTATGTCTACAAGTCAGACGTTATGACCCTTAACGAAGACGCTATAGGAGCGGAAATTGTAACTGCAGGCGGAAACGCCAACGGAACCAACGTGGGTTTTGTAAGTGATCCCAACACACTTGCCTCCACAGGCACAGCTTACTACACAGTAACAGTGGGCGCGGGTGCGGACACAGGCTCTGCTGTGGTTACTCTCAGCGCGTACAGGCAGGCTGGCTCTAACTTCAGCACAGCAACCACGTGGGCAACTGGCGGTGGTACAGTGGGCGATTCCGGTTACCTCCTGCTTGAAGCCAAAACAAACTTCACCGTGTCAGGTACTACAGCGAACTACACCTTTAAAGCCACCTTCATCAATGCGAAGACAGGTGCTGAAACTTCGGTTGAAATTCAGGGCGGAGATGACGGTGCGGGCAACCTTGTTTTTGATCTTGCCGACATCACAGGTGCAGGTTTCTCAGGCGAACTTTCCTTCGCAATAGGAACAGATGCCAAGTTCCAGTCCGGGGACAAAATACTCCTCAGCACAACAGAGGCAGTTGATACTTCAACTACTTCCGGCGGCGGTACTATCCAGCTTTCCGGCGGCGCTGCGGGGACAACAGGACCGACTCTGTCCTACGGCAATAATGAACTGACTAAGGCCGACAACGGCGACACCACAATAGACTACAACAGCGTAACAATTTATCACGCCGTTCTCAACGAGACCACAGGCAATCTTGATGTGGGCAACCTGACTCTCAACTTCAGAGAGAACACAGGAACACTGACAGCTTACGGTTCAACCGATGCCGGAACTTTTGACCTTCAGATTCTCGGAGGCGGCGAGGCTGCTGCGAGCACCACAAAGCTGAAAGATATAGCCAGATTCACAACTGATGACGGTGTTAATATCTTTGCAGCCGGTCCTCAGGAACTGACAATTTACGGTAACGGCAAATCAGCTACCATTTATATCGAAGGTGATGACACAATCTCCGATTTTGAAACAAAGCTTTCAGAAGCTATAGTGAACGGTCTCGGCATGGGTGCAACATCAAGCACAAGTGATGAAGCCACAACCGTAAACAACAACCTCGTGAACTATGTTTCAACCGGGGATGACACTGCCAACACTAATGAAGCTCTTGAAGGAACTTTCGTTATTCAGACTGCACGTCTGGGTGAAGAGAGCAAGCTTTCCTTCATCGGCGACCAGAACTTCATTAATGCCCTTTCGCTTGCCACAATCCAGAAAGGTGAAAACAGCGAAATGACAATTAAAGTCACTGATGCACACACAGGCAAGTTCATCGGCTCCGATAAGGTTAATGACGGAACTCTCAGAGGAGTTATTCAGGGTGTTGATGTCAAAGTGGACAGCAATGTAGGTGTGGATATAAGCTGGGATTCAACCAAAAAAGAACTTAGCTTTACGGCAACAGGCGAAAGCGAGGACATCAAGCTCCATCTTGTTGATAACGCCATGAAAATGCAGATCGGTGCTAACGAAGGGCAGACTATCCTTGCGAACATACCGCAGATAAATACTACCTCTCTCGGTATAGATGACATTCTCATGGTTGATCAGGATCTTGCTCAGAAAGCTATCACTAAGCTGGACAAGGCTCTCGGCAATGTTTCCGGTGTCAGGGCGACGATCGGTGCTCAGATCAACAGGCTTGAATACACTATGACAGGCCTTGACACAACAAGAGAAAACCTGACAGCAGCTGAATCAAGGATACGCGACCTTGACATAGCTGATGAGATGGCCAGGTTCACTAAAAACCAGATTCTGGCTCAGTCGAACATTGCCATGCTTTCGCAGGCTAATGCTCTTCCGCAGATGGCTCTTTCGCTTATAGGGTAATAAATCAATTTCCTAAGAGGTGGTGAAAGCCGTCTCTTAGGATGCTATTTAAGGTGTAGTCATGATTGAATTTGTAAAGAACGTTCAAACTGGTACACCCGATGCGGGCAGCGGAGCAAAAGTACAGGCTACTCAGAGTGTTTCGCAGTCAATAAAACTGGTTAATGAAAAACTCTTCGGCAACGCTGCCGAAAAGGTGGACACTGAGAAGGAAAAGAAACAGGTAAAACAAGAGGAAGTTGAGTCTGCTGTCGAAAAGCTTAACGAAAGTCTCAAAAGTATGGACGTTAAGCGTGAGTTCAGTGTTGAGAAACAGCTTAATGCTGTGATAGTGAAACTCATAGACAGAGAAAAGGGCAGTGTAATCAAGCAGATCCCGTCTGAGGAGGCCGTCAGGCTTTCCCGGAACATCAAAGAGATGGTGGGGCTTATGCTGGATGAAAAGTTCTGAAAGATTCAGTAAGTAAATTATAACAGAGTTCAGTATATTTCCGGAGGGCGGCTGAGTTCGCCCTCCTTCATCCGGAACGGGTTTCTTAAGGAAGAGGATGAAATTACTCCTTTTCCCTCAATGAACTAGTGCCTTCTTTCGATCTTTTTTAAATTTTTTTTCTAAAGATCTCTTTTGTATTTTCGATACTACATTCATGCAGAGGAAGACACCAAAGGCGACATATAAAATGAGCCTCATCTTCCCATAAATGCCGAAGTTAAAACTTAATAGGAATTGGTACTGAAATACTCAGGCCGATGTCAGGTTTAATCCTGTCATCGGCCTTTTTTTTTCGAAAAATTTCAGCCCCTCTTCTTAAAAGCTGACCACAAAACTCCCGTCAGGGAGCCGCTGGAACTTTCGGTAAAAAACAAGAGTAAAAACGGCAAGGATGCCGGCCATGAAAACACGGAGGTATTACAATGGCAATGTATATCAACACGAACGTCCCTTCTCTGACGGCTCAGAGATACCTGGGACAGACAAACAACGCGGTAGCTAAGTCACTTGAAAGACTCTCAAGCGGTCTTAGAATCAACTCGGCATCGGACGACGCATCCGGTCTTGCAATTTCCGAGAAATTAAGAGGCCAGATAAGCGGTCTCAAAAGAGCTTCACTCAACGCCCAGGACGGTATATCACTTCTTCAGACTGCTGAAGGCGGCCTGCAGAACATTCAGGACATGCTTCAGAGAATGAGAGAGCTTGCTGTTCAGGCGGGTAACGGTGTTTACACCACGAACGACAGGGCTGAGATCCAGAAAGAGGTTGACCAGCTCAAGGAAGAGATCAACAGAATAGCTTCCTCAACAGAGTTCAACACCAAGAAGCTTCTTAACGGAGATGCAACCGCTCTGTGGTCTTCCGACAGTTCAGACCTCAGCGTTATTGTTAAGAGTGCAGTGGCCGAAGGCAACTACAACCTTAACGTTACTGTAGACCCCGGTAAAAACTATGTCTACAAATCAGACGTTATGACCCTGAACGAAGATGCTATCGGAGCCGAAATTGTTACCGCAGGCGGAAACGTTAACAACACTAACGTTGGTTTCGTAACAGACCCCAACACACTTGCCTCCACAGGCACAGCTTACTACACCGTAACAGTAGGCGCAGGTGCGGACACAGATTCTGATGTTTTAACAATGAGTGTGTACAGACAGGCCGGTTCTAACTTTGGCTCCGCCGCGACATGGGCACCTGGCGGTACTGTGGCTGAGTCCGGTTACCTTCTGCTTGAAGCACAGGAAAATTTCACCGTGTCAGCAGGTACTCCAGCGAACTACGCTTTCAAAGCAACCTTTGTTGATGCGAAAACAGGCGAGAAGTCAACTTATTCAATTCAGGGTGGATATGACGGTGCAGACAACCTTGTTTTTGACCTCTCAGGCATGACCGGCTCAGGTTTCTCAGGCGAAGTTTCCATCGCTATCGGAACAGATGCCAACATGCAGTCCGGAGACAAAATACTCCTCAGCACAACAGAGGCAGTTAATACTTCAACTACTTCCGGCGGCGGTACAATTGCTATCTCCGGCGGGACAGCAGGCACAACCGGGCCCACTCTGTCTTACGGCAACAACGAACTGACCAAAGCCGACAACGGCGATACCACTATCGATTACAACAGCGTAACTGTTTACCATGCTGCTCTTAATGTTGAAACAGGCAACCTTGACGTTGGTAACATGACACTCAACTTCAGAGAGAACACAGCAACAAGCGGCGCTACAATAGGAGCAACAAAGTATGGTTCTTTTGACCTTCTTGTTGCGGGCGGCGGCGAAGCTGCAACCAGTACAACGAAACTCAAAGACATCGCAAGATTCACAACTGACGACGGCGTAAACATTTTTGCAGCCGGTCCTCAGGAACTGACTATCTTCGGTAACGGAAGCTCAGCTACCATCTACCTTGAAGGGGATGATACAGTCTCCGAATTTGAGAAAAAACTTACCAGTGCTATACTTGAACTCGGCATGGGTGCTACAGCCGGAACCAGTGATGAGTCCGCAACTGTAAACAACAACCTCGTGAACTATGTTTCAACAGGTGACGTGACCGACAATTCAAACGAAGCGCTTGCAGGTACTTTCGTAATCCAGACCGCACGTCTTGGCGACGACAGCAAACTGTCCTTCATCGGCGACCAGAACCTTATAAACGCCCTCTCTCTTGCTACTATACAGAAAGGAGAGAACAGTGAGACAACAATTAAAGTTACTGACGCTCACACAGGCAAGTTCATAGGTTCCGACTCCGTTAACGACTCAACCCTCAGAGGAGTAATTCAGGGTGTTGACGTTAAGATAGACAGCGATGTCGGCGTAAGCATAAGCTGGAACTCCACTAAGAAAACAATGGAGTTCTCCGCAACAGGCGAAAGCAAAGACATCAAGCTTCACCTTGTTGACAACGCCATGAAAATGCAGATAGGTGCTAACGAAGGCCAGACTATCCTTGCGAACATACCGCAGGTTAACACTGCTGCCCTCGGTATAGACGATGTTCTGATGGTTGATCAGGATCTTGCCCAGAGCTCAATCACCAAGCTTGACAAAGCTCTGGAAACAGTGTCCGGCGTGAGAGCCACAATAGGTGCTCAGATCAACAGGCTTGAATACACCATGACAGGCCTCGACACTACAAGAGAAAACCTGACAGCAGCAGAATCAAGGATACGTGACCTTGACATAGCAGACGAGATGGCTAAGTTCACTAAGAACCAGATTCTTATGCAGTCAAACATCGGTATGCTTGCTCAGGCAAACAGCCTTCCGCAGATGGCTCTTTCACTTCTCGGTTAAGGAAACGTACAACCATAAAACAAAAAGGCGGTGGTTTAACCACCGCCTTTTTTTATCTGAACGGATATTGAAAACTGTCTGAACCCTCACGGGATAAAGACTCTCAGCAATTTCCTAGCTTCTGTAATCCGCGTTGATGGATATGTACTCCTTCGTGAAGTCGCAGGTGTAAACCGTTTTCGAAGCCGAGCCCTCTTTCAGATCCACAGTGATCTCTATATCCTTCTTTTTCATGATCGCAGCAGCCTTCGGTTCAAGGGCATAGTCCACTATCACGCCGTTTGTCGCATATTTCAGGTCTTCAAAATACAGATCAACATTGTCCTGTCTGCACGCTATGCCGCATGCACCCACCGTTGCGAAAATTCTTCCCCAGTTCGGGTCTTCCCCGTGGAGCATGGTTTTCACCAGAGGCGAATTGGCAAGGGCAAAGGCACACTTCTTCGCATCCTCTTCTGTTGCCGCGTTCACGACCTTAAACGTGCAGAACTTGGTAGCGCCTTCGCCGTCCCTCACGATCATTTTTGCAAGTTCAACACACACGGTCTTCACCGCCTCGAAGAACTCCTCCCTGTTAGGGATGATGCCGCTCATGCCGTTTGCAAACAGGAATACCGTATCATTGGTGCTCATGTCCCCGTCAACGGTGATGCAGTTGAAGCTGTCAGCCACTGCGTAATTCAGCGCTTCCTGCAATGCGTCTGTCTTCACCGCCGCATCTGTTGTGATAAAGCCGAGCATAGTGGCCATGGACGGGGCAATCATCCCCGCACCCTTCGCCGCACCCGCAACAACATAAGCGCCGTTCTGCGTCTCCACCAGCACGGCATATTCCTTTTTCACCGCATCAGTAGTCATGATCGCTTCCGCAAACTCATTCGAGTTTGAGGAATCAAGCTCGTCTATCAGCTCAGCCGCCTTAGCCGTCATTTTTCCCGCAGGAAGCTGAACGCCGATTACACCCGTGGACGAAATAAGCACAGCCCTTTCATCAATCCCAAGCTCAGAGGCAAAAGACTTCGTTATCTCACCGCAGGCCGCAAGCCCCTTCTCACCTGTACAGGCATTGGCGTTGCCGCTGTTTACAACTATCGCGCTGAATTTACCCTTCTTCCCGATAAGCTCCCGCCCATGAATAACCGGAGCAGCACAAAATTTGTTGGATGTGAAAACAGCCGCCGCATTAAACGGAACCTCGGAATAAAGAAGAGCCATGTCCTTCCTCCCCCTGCCGTTCCCCTTAATATCCGCAACCGCACTCGATGCCGAAAATCCCAAAGGTGCGCATACTCCTGCGCCTTTTATATGTTCCATGATAAATTCTCCTTAATCTGTAATTTGTAATGCGCACCTTTTAAGTTCCCATGGATGGAAACACGCCGTGCGAAGCGAAGGGCGGTTTACCCGCCCGCGAGCATGTGGCGAGGAATTACACGGATGTGAAATCCGAGCCGGTAAAACAAGAGCCGCATACTCCTGCGCCTTTTATATGTTCCATGATAAATTCTCCTTAAATATATTTTTATTATGATTTTCTTAGGGAAACTTTTTAGGAACAAAGTATCCCTAAACCCCTTCAAAAACTCACTTGTTTCTCAACACAAATTCAGTTTCTTTGGGAGAGAGTTTGAGAGAACCCGTTCTTTTCTGTTAAAGAAAGGGTTCTTTCAATTATAAAAGAAAAAACCGAAACTTATATCAGTCCTGTTGTTTCATCCAGTCCGCACATTACGTTCATGGTCTGCACTGCGGCTCCGCTTGCGCCTTTCACGAGGTTATCAATGGCGGAGGTAATGACGAGTTTATCTGCTTTTTTAAACAGTGCGATGTCTATGAAGTTGGTATCGCGGACATTTGCTGTGGCGGCGACGTTCCCGAAGTCGAGTATTCGGACGAATCTCCTGCCTTTGTAGAATGTTTTGAGGCATTCAGCGAGTTGGAATATATCTGTGTGTGACCGTGCGTATATGGTGCTTTCGATACCTTTATTTATAGGTGCGAGGTGGGGTGTGAAGGTTACGTCCACGGGTTTGCCCGCTTTGCCGAGAATGAAGTTAATTTCGGGGTTGTGCCTGTGGCTGAGTACGCCGTATGCCTGAAAGTTTTCCTGCACATTGCAGAAGTGTGTTTTTTCTGAGGGTGTCTTGCCTGCGCCGGTTATGCCGGATTTGCTGTCCGCAACTATGAACTCTCCGTCTATAAGTCCTTCTTTCAGAAGGGGAAACAGGGGCATAATCACTGAAGTGGGATAACAGCCGGGTATGGCTGCCAGTTTTGCGGTTTTAAGCTGCTCACCAAATATTTCGGGCATGCCGTAAACGGCTTCTGCGAAGAGTTCCTCTTTTTTGTGTGGCACTTTGTACACAAACTCGTACAGGTCTTTGCTACCCAGCCTGAAATCGGCGCTGAGGTCAGCTACTTTTTTCCCTTTGGAGAGGAAGAAGGCAGCCGCTTCCTGACTTGCCGTGTGGGGCAGGCAGAGGAATACCGCATCGATTTTCTGAGCGCATTTTTCATAGTCATCGGCTTCTATGATGTTATCGACAACGCCTCGGAGCTGGGGATAAACTGAGGAATAGGGCGTACCTGCAAGGGTGGTGCTGGTAAGTGCCGTTATTTCAAATTCAGGGTGTTTCGCAAGAATTTTCACCAGTTCAAATCCGGTGTACCCGGTGGCTCCGATAATTCCGATTTTCAAAATAGACCTCCGAAGGCTTGTCAGTGCAGGATATTAGCACCCGTTATATTAAATGTAAAGATACCTGTTTTATCCGCAAGGGGTGATGATGTATTATATTTGTATGAAATTTCATGTTTATATCCAGCCCGGCGCGAAGAAGAGCGGGTATGCCGGGGAGTTTGACGGAAAGGCGAAGATAAAGGTCGCAGCACCGCCTGTTGAGGGTGCGGCGAATGAGGCGGTGGTTCAGTTTTTCGCTAAGGCGCTGAAGCTGCCCAAGTCATCGGTGAGGATATGCGCGGGCGGGCTTTCACGGCATAAGACCATTGAGATAGATGCTGATTTGACTGACGGGGATGTTCTGGAGGCTATACGCCGACTATCATAATCCACATGATGAATGTGAGGATAGAGAAGCTGTGTGTGGTGACTATGGTGCTTGCGGTGAGGCGTGTGTTACCCCCCATTGCTGCGGCGAACACGTAGTTTACCGTTCCGGAAGGGGAGGAGAGCAGAACCACTAGTGCCTTAGCGCCGATGGTCATCTCAATCCCCCATGCTTTCAGCATGAAGAAGGCTATGGCGGGTCCGACGAGCATTTTGAAGAACGAGCTCAGGGAGCTGAGGAAAAAGTCATTCTTCATTGATTCCAGCGTGATTGTGGAGCCCACGCAGAACAGTGCGAGGGGGAGCGTAACGTCACTGATAATGGAGATGGACTTGTTGATGAATGCGGGCATGGGTATGCCGATGTATGAATAGAGCAGTCCGCCCATACAGGCAATGGCGAGGGGGTTCAGCACCGCGTTTTTCATCATGGGGGCTATCTTGGTTCTGTCGCCGGAGGTGAGGCTGAGGCCGATTATCGCCAGCATGCTTACATAAGGCACAATGAACGCCATGAGGACACTGGCGTACATAAGTCCTTCCTGCCCGAAGACATAAAAGAACACGGGCAGCCCCATGTTCGCGTAATTGCCGCGGAAGTTGTTCATGGCGAATGTGCCTGTTATATCCGGGCTGAGGCGGAGGATTTTTGCCGTGATAAAGCTCAGAACGGCAACAAGGAAGACAGATGCGAAAATTATTGCCACAAGCCGCCAGTCAAACACAGCCTTGAGGTTTGAGCGGGAAATGCTGAGAAAAAGAAGTGCGGGGAGTGTGACCTTGAAGATAAGCGTATTGGACGAGGCTATGAACCTGTCGTCAACTATCTTCATTCTTTTAAGCAGGTTTCCGGTTGCAAGCACTATAAAAACCGGAAGCACGAGAAAGAAAATTTCGCTCATAAATATATATAACCCGATTCCTGTATTAAACACAATGATGGTTTAACGGTGAAATAATTAATATATAAACGGTAAACCGCGGTTCATTTGAAATTAAACTCCCTAACCATACTTGTATTTTTACTTTCATTGAAGTATAAATAAAGTATTAAATTTCGGCGGTGGAATAATGCCTGAATTAAGGGATATTTTCGGCGGAGCCAGCATGAAGTACTGGTACGTCGCATTTATAATCAGTATGGCATGGCTTGTGGCATCCCTTGTGAACAGCGCTGCTGTCAGTCAGTATGAACTGACTCTGTATGACAGCGAGGGAAAGGTTATCGAAACCAAAATAGTTGACAAATACAGACTTCAGACACCTGAAAGCCTTCCTGTTACCAAGTCATACAAGCCGATAAAGCCGGTGAGCTTCCTTTAGGCACGTTCTTCTGTTCGGAAAGTGTTTTTTCCTGCAATGATATGCAGGGGTCGCAGGCGAGTTGATTAAACGTCTGAGCACGGAGATGCTTTTGAACCCGAACAGTTTTGAAACCTACATGAGTTCTAAGTATAAGTGGATCTACAAAAGGGCGGATACTCTTCCGCACCTTGAGGTTCTGCGAAGAATCGGGGTTCCGGACTGTCTCTGCGAAGTCTTTGTCAAAAAACATCTTACTGATGACTCAACCATAGAATGCTTTCTGGAAACACCCCTTCGGGAGCTCAACAGCCCCTTTAACCTTAAGGGGATGAAAATCGCTGTGGAGCGTATACGCATTGCCCTGGCAAAGGGTGAGCGGATATGCATTTACGGTGATTATGATGTGGACGGCGTTACCTCTGTTTCGCTGATGTTCCTTTTCCTGACCGAAATAGGAGCTAATGCGGATTACTATATTCCCAACAGGCTTGAGGAGGGCTACGGCCTCAACTGCGAAGCCATGGACGAGATAGCCTCAAGGGGAACCAAACTCATAATAACAGTGGACTGCGGCATAAACGCCGTGAATGAGGTGGCCTATGCCGCCTCTCTCGGAATGGATGTCATAGTAACTGACCACCATCAGCCCGCTGAGGTCATGCCTGAAAAAGCCTTGTGTATAATCAACCCTCTCCAGCCCGGAGATAATTACGAGTTTAAAGAGCTTGCCGGGGTAGGTGTAGCTTTCAAACTTGTAATGGGTCTGCGCTACTACCTGCGGGAACAGGGGTGCTTCGGCAAGGGCGCTCCTAACATAAAAAAATACCTTGATCTTGTAACCCTCGGCACTGTGGCGGATGTTGTGCCCATTGTGGGGGAGAACAGAATTTTTGTACGCCACGGGCTTGAGCTTCTGTCTCAGAAATCCACAAGGCCGGGTGTCAGCGAGCTTAAAAAAATCACCGGACTGGACGGCTCCCGCGTGGGTACGTCACAGGTGGGTTTTGCCCTTGCGCCGCGCATAAATGCCGTGGGCAGAATGGGCAGCAGCGACAAAGGGCTCCGTCTTCTCATAACAGATAACAGGGATGAAGCACGTTACCTCGCCCGCGAGCTTGATCAGGAGAACAGATACCGCCAGACCATAGAGCGAGAAATTATCCTTGAGTCATACCACATGATAGAAACAGAGCAGCTTAACGAGAGATACAAAGGGCTTGTGCTCTACTCCGAAAGCTGGCATCAGGGCGTGATAGGGATAGTCGCCTCAAGGGTGGTGGAAAAATTTCATAAACCCACCATCATAATCACTTCCGAAAACGGTGTGGGCAAAGGCTCCGCCCGCAGTATTCCCGCATTTCATCTTTATGAAGGGCTCAAAAAGGTCGAGAGCCTGCTCATAACCTTCGGCGGGCATAAATACGCCGCCGGGCTCAAGGTTCAGATGGATAATATTTCCGAATTGAGAGAAAAATTCAACGAAGCTGTTGACACTTTGCTTTCTGAGAATGATTATATACCGGAGCTGGTTATTGACGCTTTTCTGGAACCGGAGGACGTTAATAAGGAACTCCTCGGCTGGCTGGACAGGATGCAGCCTTTCGGAGCGGGCAATAAGGAGCCCGTGTTCTGTATGAGGAATCTGAGGAAATCCCAGCCCTTCTCCTACGTGGGCAAGGAGAAAACACATCTTAAGATATATCTTGAGAAAAACGGCAGAGTATTTGACTGCATAGGCTATAACATGAAGGATTCTGAGGAGATGCTAAGTTCCTCCAGCTCATTTGATATAGTTTTCACCCCCGTTCTCAACGGGTGGTACGGCGGCAAGTTCATTCAGCTTAATCTCAAGGATATTCGCCCCGCGGATGAAAATATATGACACACAAGAAAATTATTCGCCTGATGGATATTCAGGACAAAATGATAAAAAACGGTGTCACAACCGGGCTTGAAAAAGTGCACAAGGCATATGTCTATGCCGCGCAGAAGCACAGGGGGCAGTTACGCCACAGCGGCGAACCCTACCTTTCCCACCCGCTGAACGTTGCCTACATCCTCGCAGAGATGAACATGGATGTGGACACGGTGATAGGCGGTCTTCTCCATGATACTCTTGAAGATACGGACGCAACCTATGAAGAGGTGGCCTCGCTGTTCGGGGAGGATGTGGCGTTTATCGTCAATGGTGTCTCCAAGATAGGGCAGATCGAGTTTAAATCCAAAGAGGAGAAGCAGGCGGAAAACTTCCGCAAGATGCTGGTCTCCATGTCAAAAGATGTCCGCGTAATACTCATCAAACTGGCCGACAGGCTTCACAATATAAGCACAATAGACTCCCTGAGACAGGAAAAACAGGAACGCATAGCTCAGGAAACCATGGATATTTATGCGCCCCTTGCCCACAGGCTGGGTATAGCCTGGATCAAGTGGGAGCTTGAGGACCGCTGCTTCCGCATCCTGAACCCCAAGATGTATTATGAGATCTACGAGAAGGTTAAGTACAAACGCGGTGAGCGTGAGCAGTACCTCCTTGAAGTAATGCAGAAAGTGATGAAGGAGCTTGAGGTAAACGGCATAAGAGCCGAGATTCAGGGTAGACCGAAGCATTTTTACAGCATTTACAATAAAATGGTGAAAAAGGGCGCAAGCTTTGAGGAGATATATGACCTTCTCGCCCTGCGCATTATGGTGGATAACGTTCCCCAGTGCTACGCTGTCATGGGCATAATCCATAATCTGTGGATGCCTATACAGTCAAGGTTTAAGGACTACATCGCAATGCAGAAGTCCAACCTTTACCAGTCGCTCCACACAACAGTTGTGGGGCCGAAGGGTATGGCAGTGGAGTTCCAGATCAGAACCCACGAAATGCACAAAGTGGCAGAGGAAGGGATCGCCGCCCACTGGAAATATAAAGAGGGCAAGGTCTTCGACCCGCAGGAGGATAAGACCTTCCGCTGGCTCAGGGGGCTTCTTGAGCAGCATGATCTCAAACGTCCCATTGACCTTGTGGAGGCGCTGAAGGAGGACATCCTTCCCACACAGATCTATGTTTTCACCCCGAAGGGGGATGTGGTGGAGCTTCCGGTCGGTTCAACGCCCATAGATTTTGCTTACTCCATCCACACTGACATAGGGAATATGTGCACCGGAGCGAAGGTTGACGGCCGCATGGTTCCGCTGAAATACCGCCTGCGCAACGGTGACAGGGTAACGGTTCTCACCTCGCCCAACCACAAACCCAGCCGTGACTGGCTCGGCTTTGTAAAAACAAGCAGGGCAAAGGTCAGAATACGCAACTTCATCAGGAAGGAAGAGCGTGACCGCGCACTGGCGCAGGGTATCGACTTTCTGGACAGGGAGTTCAAACAGTATTTTATGGACTACCGGGAGATCTTCAATAAGGAGGCCAATGTCCGGAAGATCGCTTCCCAGTATAAGCTTAAGGATCTTGAGGATATATATGTCGCCGTAGGGTTCGGCAGGGTATCGCCGAGACAGATAGTTCATAACTTTACAGAAATTAAGGATAAAAAGAAGGACGCTGTTGAAAGCATGGAGGCTCCGGCTCCGAAGAAGAGCGAGGAGCCCTTTGTAATTGACGGTATAGATGATGTGCTGGTGAAGGTCGCCAAATGCTGCATGCCGCTTCCCGGAGACGATATTATCGGTTATATCTCAAGGGGCAGGGGTATTGTCATCCATAAAAAGGACTGCGAAAACATCCTGAACGGCAGCATAAACGAGGAGAGACTCACTCCTGTTCAGTGGAGCGATAAAAAGGTGTTCAGAATGCCTGTTGCCATAAAAACAGTGGTTATCGACCGTCCCGGCGTTCTTTTTGATATTGCAAATATCATGAAGGAGATGGGCATAAATATCTCAAACCTTTCATCCGGCAAGGCGCCGGACGGACTGTCCAAGCAGGACTTTACCATCGAGGTTCAGGATAAAAAAGAGCTTAAGACTGTCATCAACAAGCTTCTCAATATAGACGGTGTTCAGGAAGTACGCAGCAACTGATTTGATAAGATCAGTCGGCGCAGCAGTTGTCTGCGTCATTGCGAACGCATGGGCGCAAAAATATCCGCTGAAAAATTTTTGAGAAAAAATCTTTTGAAAGTCCGGATTTTTAGAATGAAGAAAGGGACAAAACCGCCTGCGGACTAAAAAAGCCGCAGGCAGGGTTCAATGTCTGTTGATTAGGCTTTCTGAACTTTGCCTGCTTTAAGGCATTTTGTGCAGACTTTTTTTCTGACAACCTGTCCGTCTTCAATAACTCTCATCTTGTGCACGTTAGGAAGGAAAACCCTTCTTGTAACGTTGTGAGCGTGGCTTATGTTGTGACCGAACATCGGTCCTTTACCGCAAACCTCACATCTTCTGGCCATGTTAATCCTCCGAATGTATGATAATTCTAAACCTTTACAATGTTCAATAGTCTTGATCTAAAGAGCTTGAAATGCTAACATAACCCATATACCTGATCAAGAGTTTTTTTGCTTAGACCTTCTTTTTTCGTGGAAGAGGTAAACGCTCCCATGGAAGGGAACACGCCGTGCGCAGCGTAGCCGAACTTGTTTCGGCGTGAGCGTGTAAGTGAAAAACACAGGATGTGGTTTTTCACTTGGTAAGTCGGCTCAAGAGTTTTTTTGCTTAGGCTCTCTTTTTTCATGGGAACACGCCGATCTGCGTCACTCTGAGCCTCAGGCGAAGAGTCTCTGATTAATCCTCCCCGACTCTCCTTTGCCAAAGGAGGGTGGGCGGGCTTCCCCCTTTAGGAAAGGGGGACAGAGGGGGATTTATGAACGCTGTCCGGGATGCTTCACTGTGTTCAGCATGACGGGTATATAACCGGACAGTTCCCACGTACGGAAAATTCTGGATAGTAAAAATGGAAGGCAGGCTCTTCCTGCCGCAAGTGTACAACAGTATTTATTTTAAATCAGCAATGAGGTTAAATATTATGGAAATAACAGCAAAAACAATAATAGCGGATGTTCTGAAGGCCTGTCCGGCTTCGGTGGAAGTTTTTGATAAATTCAACATGGGCTGCATGAGCTGCATGGGCGTTGCCAATGAAAGCATTGAAAAGGGTTCACGCATGCACGGACTTGATCCCGAAGAGGTTCTGACGGAACTGAGGAAGTTTGTTGCCGGCAGCAAAGCTTAACAAATACAGTATCTTACAGTTATAGACAGAGCACATGCGCACCCCCTTAACCGGGGGTGTTTGCGCTGAATGCGCATTATTTTTGTCAGGGAGGTTTCTTATTAAAAAGTTAGAGCTTAATTTTCAGGAAGATATATACATATACGCCAAAGACCTGCGCCCGCAGGTCGAAAGATTTCAGAAATTTTCCCACGGAGGCGGGTTTGAGGGGTATGAAAGGCTCACCCCATCGGACTTTTTTGAGAAGACCGCTCCGTTTAATGTGGAGATAGGCATAGGCAACGGCG
The DNA here is from genome assembly GCF_026226615.1 of Geovibrio ferrireducens. Classification (NCBI taxonomy): domain Bacteria; kingdom Pseudomonadati; phylum Deferribacterota; class Deferribacteres; order Deferribacterales; family Geovibrionaceae; genus Geovibrio; species Geovibrio ferrireducens. Next base: position 178,345 of record NZ_JAJAPB010000004.1, on the reverse strand, counting down.
AGTTTATAAGCGCTTTCGCCACAAAACATCCGGAGCAGAATTATCTGGGCTTTGAGGTAATGAAGCGTATTTTCGACAGGGCGATAAGAAAAGTGCGCACCGCTGAGGTGAAAAACGCAAAGATAATCCATTTCGATGCCACTTTTTTCATAAGCCTGTTCAAAGACGGCAGTGTGGACAACTTTTACGTGAATTTCCCCGATCCGTGGCCGAAGAAAAAGCACAATAAGCGCAGGCTGCTTAAAACATCCTTTATAGAAATTCTCACCTCCAAGCTTAAGAAGGGGGGCAGTCTGTACATGGCGACAGATCAGGTCGACTACGCCGAAGAGATTGTCCTGAACCTGAAACCAGTGGAAAATTTGAAGAGTGCGTACGATACTGTATTTATAAACGAACTGGTGGATTACCACGAAACAAAATATTATCGTAAGTTTTCGCCTGAGTTGGGCGTTTACTTTTTCAGGATGATAAAACAGTAGCCTGACGGAGGTACTGATGAGGTTTTTGCTTGCTTTTCTGATGCTGTTTGCTTCCGTTGCCGCAGATGCAAAGGAGTATTTTTTCGTTGAGATAGACGGCGTAATCAGCGGCTATACCGAGAAATATATAGAACAGTCCCTTGACAAAGCTTCCGGTGCGGACGGTGTGCTGGTTATTAAGCTTGATACTCCGGGCGGTGTGCTTGATTCCACAAGGAAGATAGTCCAGCTTATACTCGAAAGCGAAACCCCGGTAGTCACCTTCGTTTCCCCGCAGGGAGCCAGAGCTGGTTCCGCGGGCACATTCATCACCCTCGCCTCCCATTACGCAGCAATGGCAGAGGGGAGCAACATAGGCGCCGCCCACCCGGTCAATATTACCGGGCAGAACATAGAGGGCGAGATGGGTAAAAAGATAGAGAACGATACCGTGGCCTTCATCCGCTCCATAGCTGAGAAAAGGGGCAGAAACCTTGATATATCAGTGCAGATGGTCACAAACTCACTGAGCCTTACCGCTCAGGAAGCCCTTGAGGCAAACCTGATAGACTCTGTTGTGAACAGTGATGACGGCCTTGTTGCCCTGCTGGCTGAGAAGTACGGTGAACAGACGGCAAGGACTTATCTCGAACCCACGGTTCTGCAGAGGGTGGCATTTTTCTTAAGCGATCCCAATGTGCTGATGCTGATGCTTTTTATCGGGATAGGCGCCATTTTCCTAGAATTTAAGATGCCCGGCACGTTTGTTTTTGCCGGAATAGGCATATGTGCCATTCTGCTTTTCCTCATGGGTATTAATATAATACCTGTAAACTGGCTCGGTCTGCTGCTGATCATCGCGGGCTTTGCGCTTATGTTTGCCGAGGTCTTTATTCCAAGCTTCGGTCTTTTGACCCTTGGCGCGGTTGTGGCATTGGGCTTTGGAATGTATCTGCTTTTCAGCAGGGAAGGGAACGTGGGCATAAGCGTTTCATGGGGAATGATAATCGGTGTTCTGGCTGTGGTTATCCTCGTTGTCGGGCTCATAGGCAGGCTGCTTGTAAGGGATTTTCTCGCAAAACCTGCCACAGGGGCGGAGGGGATGATAGGCGAAACAGGCACTGTCATGTCATGGAACGGTTCAGCGGGCAAGGTATTTGTCCACGGGGAAATATGGAGCGCTGAATCCGGCTCGGCATTTGAAAAGGACGATAAGGTCAAAGTCACGGAAATTAAGGGGATGGTGATAAAAATTGAGCGAGCAGAATAGTTTTACGGAAATGATATACCCCGCCAGATTCACATACAAGATGATGGGGGACGATACGGACTCTTTCAGAGACAGCGTGAAGGCTGTTTTTGTACTGAAAGAGGTCATTGACATTCAGGAAAGAAGGAGCAGCAGCGGAAAGTATGTTTCGATCTCCATTACTGTGGATGTGGAAAACTACAATGAGCTGAGAAGCTTTTACGAAATGATAAGCCGTATAGACGGGCTTAAATACCATCTTTAGAAAAAAGTGCGCCCCGCATCCGGCGGGGCATCTGCCTATTTATTGATAACGCACCTGATCAGCCCGTCTTTCAGTCCGGGTTTGAAACATCCGTTGCATGAAATGCAGTCCGAAGGCGCTGTGTTTCCGCTTTCCCATCTTTTTATGATTGAGGGCTCCTTTATAAGCGGCCTAGAGAGTGAGACAAAGTCCATGCCTGCTTCAAGCGCCCTGAGGCATTCCCCATAGCTTCTGTATCCGCCCACTGTCATCAGGGGCAGAGAGACGGCAGCGCGTATTCTTTTAGCGTATTCAAGGTTATAAGCCTCTCCTGCACCGGCTTTAACCCCTGTGCGTACTGGTGCGCCGTCTTTGCCGGAGGCAGGGGTTCCTGCGCTTATTTCGATAGCATCAGCGCCCGCTTTTTCAAGGAGGACTGCCGCCTGAACCGCATCCTCAATATCAAGCCCGCCCTCCAGATTGTCTGAACCGTTAAGTTTTACCATCACAGGGAAATCCGCCCCAGCGGAGATTTTCACTTCCGCAAGAACTTCAAGCATGAAGCGGGCTCTGTTTTCAAGGGTTCCACCGTATTGATCCGTGCGCTTGTTCAGTGCAGGGGAGAGAAACTGATTCATCAGATACCCGTGGGCGGCGTGAAGCTGCACAGCGTCAAACCCTGCCTCTTTGCAGAACCTTGCGGTTTCTGCGAAAGCCGATTTTATCCTGATTATTTCCTCAGTGCTCAGCTCTTCCGGTACTGCGGAGTACTGCGGAGCCTCCACTGCTGAGGGGGCAAGGGGTTTTCTGCCCGCCATGCGCTCAGAGGACTGTCCGCCGCAGTGTACAAGCTGCCCTGCAATTTTTGCTCCGGAAGCATGCACTGCGTCAGTGAGCTTTCTGTAGACTTCCACAGCTGCCTCATCTTTCAGCATCATCTGTCCGGGGGTCTGCCTTCCGTCAGTGCAGGGAACTATGTACCCGGTTATTATCAGGCCTGTTTCGCCCTCCGCCAGTTCTTTATATAAATTTATCTGCTTATCAGAGGGGATTCCGTCCGCATCCGCGCCGCCTTCCCATGTTGCGGATCTCACAGCTTTGTTTTTGAGTACGAGTGACTTGATATTGGATTTCTGAAATAATGTCATTGATGAACCTCATGCTATTTCGGGTAATTATGGGAAGTATCAGCTATTTGTCCAGTATTTAATTTACTTCTTTACTGAAAGATGTTGTTTTGAAAAACAAAAATTAAGGATTGCGGATAAAAAATATCCTATGTTTTATTATTGATACATGCTCTTAGTTGAAAAATTTTCTGTTTTACCGCAATTTATAAATATTTTTATTGACTTGCAAAAAAATTCAAAAAATTTTATTTTACACAATGGTTATTTTATAAAAGTGTTATGGTGAGCTATGGCTATTTTCTACAACATATACAAGTGGCTGGAAAAGAATATTTTCAACAGCCTGACCAAAAAAATCTTCGGTAATATACTGGGCATCGTCTGTTTTCAGATTCTGCTTATGACGGCGTTCTCTTTTTATCAGCGCAGAAGTATAAGCGGTCTTATCTCGGCAAAGGACCCTGCACTGGCAGAGAGTATCGGCGGTGCAATAATGAGCCAGAGCCTCTGGAATATTGTTTTCTTTGCAGTATTTTCAGTCACAGCGGCTGTTCTGACAGCCATTTTTATGCGTATGCTTATTGTCAGGCCGGTGAAAAGGCTCTCAATTCTTCTTGAAGAGGTAAGCGAAGGGGAGGGGGATCTCTCTCTGGATATGCCCCAGCTTACATATGATGAAATGAGCGAACTTGCCGGAAACTTTAACAGATTCATGGAAAAGCTCCGGGATATTATAAGGCAGGTTCGGGTTCTTGGAGTGAATATAGGGGTGGAATCAGCAAAGGTTGTGAAAAATGTGGATGCCGCCTCTAAAGATGCCAAAACTCAGGATGTGCTCGCCAATACGGTTTTCGAAGCCAGTGAGCGGGTTACGGATGCCATAGAGACAGTGGCTGCAAACTCAGTGCAGATAAGCACCACAACGGTGAACAACCTTTCCCACGCGCGTGATTCCTACAGAGAGCTTGAAAATGTAACGGAGAAAATACAGGAAGTTAGCCTGATGATAGGCTCATTCCTCACCACCGTGAACGGGCTTGCGGAAAACTCCAGACATATCAGAACCGTTGTGTCGCTCATAGAGGATATTTCCGACCAGACAAACCTGCTTGCGCTGAATGCGGCTATTGAAGCAGCCAGAGCGGGTGAAGCCGGAAGAGGCTTCGCCGTGGTGGCGGACGAGGTGCGCAAGCTGGCGGAAAGAGTGAAGACGGCGACGGAGGAAATATCCAAAAACATAGACAGCATAGTCGGTCAGGTGCAGAATACCGCAACTCAGACCGAAACCATAAACCAGCATATGGGGCTCACCAAGGATGTTGTTGAGCGTACATCTGTCAAGTTCATGTCCATGGTGACTGATTTTGAACAGACATCAGCCGGGCTCCAGAATATCACAAGCTCCCTTGATGATCTCACAAAAGTCAATGACCGGATCAATGAGAATGTTTCTGACATACACCGTATAGCTAACGAAGTAACACACCGGATGGGTGATTCCAAGTACTCAACGGATGATCTCAACGGCAAAATCGAGATAATTCAGGAGCTTGTTTCCCGTTTCAAAATAGGGAAGGGTACTTTTGAGCAGATAATTTTGAAAGCGGATGATTATAAAAGTGCCTTTGAGTCAAAGCTGACCGCTTACGCCGCTCAGGGTGTTAATGTTTTTGACAGGAACTACCGCCCCGTTAAAGGAACAGATCCTCAGAAATATTCAACCGATTACGACAAGAGGGTGGAGGGTGAGTTTCAGAAAATGTATGACGAAGCCCTGAAAACTGTGAAAGGGTGTATTTTTGCCCTGTGTGTTGATGCCAACGGCTATGCGCCGACTCACAACAGCAAGTTTGCCAAACCTCTCACGGGGAACCATGATGCTGACATGCTCACCAGCAGGGATAAAAGGATTTTTAATGATCACACAGGCATAAGAGCGGCGAAAAACACCAAGAAGTTCCTGCTTCAGGCCTATGTGCGTGATACGGGCGAGGTGGTGAACGACCTCTCGCTCCCCGTATATGTCAACGGGAAGCATTGGGGTGCTTTCAGGCTGGGGTTTGATCCGGCTGTGCTTGCTGACTGATTTTCAGAATATCCAGAACGGCGGAAAGGATATTATCAGTTATGACATCCGCACCGCCGGGGTTTTTCTCGGCCTCTCTGAGGCCGTAGCCGGTTTTTACAAGGTATGTGCGGCAGCCTGTTTTCCTGCCGAGCTTAATATCGCTCATTTTGTCACCGATGATGAACATCCTTCCGGTGTCCACGGGCAGTTCGCTTAATGCTTTGTCAATCATCCCTGTCCGGGGCTTCCGGCAGTTGCAGTCCACTGCGTATTTCGGGTCTTTGGATGAGGTGTGGTGGGGGCAGTAGTATACGGCATCAAGCCTTGCTCCGCCTTTACTGAGTTCGGAGCGCATTTTTGAGTGGAGGGTTTCCACATTATCCTCCCCGAAATAGCCTCTGCCCACTCCGGCCTGATTAGTGAGGACAATGACAAGGAATCCGTGAGTGTTGAGAAGGCGCACTGCCTGCGGAACAAACGGGTACAGATTGAAGTTGTCCGGGTGGTCAATATATCCGGCCTCGATGTTCATTGTGCCGTCCCGGTCAATAAAAACTGCGGGAAACTTTTCCATTCTCATCCTCTGTCTTTTTAAACCGTTTATGGAGCAGATACCACTGTTCGGGGTTCTGTTTTATCACTTCTTCAAAGGCGCTGTTGATTCTCACAGCAATATCATTTATGCGTTCTTTGGGTTTCAGGTTAGGATCAGGCAGAATCTGCTCAAGAAAAATCAGTTCAGCTCCGTCTTCAGTCCTTTTCATAAACGCAGGACGTATTGGGATATTCCTGCGGACTGCTATCATAGGCAACCCTTTGTTAAAAGTGGTTTTGATACCGAAGAAGGGAATGAAGATCGAATCCTTTTCCGTAGAAGCATGATCCAGAAGGGCTGCTATGTGGGCGTTTGAGGCCAGAAGTCTGTTGACTTCATCCGCACAGTCCCTGTGGTGCAGGTATATGAGCTTGTCGGAAAAGCCGCGTCTTTTTTTAACAAAATCATCGATCTTGGGGTCTTTCATTTTTCTTGCCAGAAGCCCTATTTTAAGCGGACTTATCAGGGCAAGCACAGGTGCTGCAAGCTCCCAACAGCCGAAATGAGCTGAAACTATAATCTCCCCTGAAACGGGTTCCGGTTTTATTCCGCGGCAGGAAATTTTAATATGCTTATCCATAAACGCCTGATCCACTCTGCCTATGCAGAATGCTTCCATGTAGCTCATGAATGTATGGCGGAATGATTCGCGGGCGCATTTCACAGGGTCTTTTGCCCCGATAATTTCCGCGTTTACGATTGCCGTTTTCCGTCTGGAGGGCAGAATATACCAGAAAACTGAGCCCAGCAGCCAGCCGATACGTCTGAGGAATTTCAGGCTCCGCTTTCCGAAAAGAAAATAAAAAAACTTAATCAGCAAGTGCAACTTTTATTGCCTCCAGGAACTTAGACAGTCTCTCATCGGCGGAAGCCTGCACCTCCGCCCTGAAATCTCCGAAGCTGCCCTCCGGTTCAGGTGCGGCAAAAAATGCGGCAAGCTCTTCTTCGCCTTTCACTGTTGTTACGAGGTTGTATTTAATGGCAAGTTCATAAATTTCTCTGAAATTCTGCATATTGGGCCCAACTGCAACATGGCGTCCGAAGCGCAGAGCCTCAAAAATGTTGTGTCCGCCGACATTTGCGATTGAACCGCCGATGAAGATTCTGTCTGCGGTTCTGTAAAGCGCTTCGAGCTGGCCGAAAACATTTACAACAACAGCATCACAGTCCGGATTAAACTCTGTCAGGGTGCATGCCCTCAGGCCGGAGCTTTTCAGGAGCGCGAGGCATTCGTCAGTGCGGTTAAGGTGTCTGGGTGCTATGATAAGCCTTCCTGCAAAGCCGCTTTTTCTGAAAGCCTTTACCGCTGCTTCCTCTTCGCTTTTGTGAGTGCTGGCTGCGGCGATGAAGGGTCTGTCATTGAGCGGTTTTATCACTGAAAGATCCGGCTCACCGTCAAATTCGCTGAATTTTATATTTCCGAGGGTGGATATTCCCTCCGAACTGCCCTTGAGTGCGGCAAATCGTGCGGTATCCTCTTCGCTTTTGGTAAAGATATGCTCAAATTTATGGAGAAGCGGGGATATAACCCTGCGTATCTTCATGTATCCGCCCAGGCTGCGGTCTGATATTCTTGCGTTTACAAGGAAAAGCGGAGCATGCTTTGAGGTGCTTGATATGAAGTTCGGCCAGAGCTCCGTGTCTATAATCACTGTTGCTTTCACATTCATGCAGTACAGAATGTAGGAAATGGCAATGGGGTTTTCTATGGGGAGCAGAAAAGCGAAATAGGGCTTGAGCTCCTTTTCCGCGATGGCTTTTCCTGTTGCTGTGGTGGTGCTTATCATGAACTCCGCATCGGGATAGCGTCTGCGGAAGGCGTTTATAAGCTGCTTAAGGCTGCGTACTTCTCCCACGCTTGCGCAGTGAAACCATACGGTTTTCGCGGGCGGCTCAGGGAAGGTTATGAAGCCGAACCGCTGAAAATAGTCCGCATCCTCCTTTTTTCTGAGCGCAATGAGAAACCCAATAGGCACGGCAAAGGGAATAAGTATAATTATAAACAGGTTATACAATATTCGGAGAATAAACAAGCGTCTGCTCCATTGTGGATTTCTCTATTTCGGCCATTTCTGCTTTCATGGTTTCCGGTGATGTGTCTTCCGAAACATAAACAGGGTCACAGTAATGGACATCTATCCTCGCAAAGGGGTAAGGAAGGATGAATCCGTCCCAGCTTGCGAAGCGTTTAAAGCTTTTGCAGTCAAATATGACAGGCATCATAACGCCGTGGGTGTTTTTCGCAAGGAAAAGCGCACCGGGCTTCATTTTATATTTAGGCCCTTTGGGACCGTCCACGGCAATGGCGGCGTGCCATGTGCCGTTCATCAGTTTTTTTATCTCAAGGAGAGCCTTGGAGCCGTTGCGGCTGGATGAGCCTCTCACGGCTCTGTAGCCGAAAGATTCCGCCACATGCGCCATAATGTCTCCGTCCTTACTGCTGGAAATTATTATGGCGAGGTTAACCCCTTTGTGAAAGTGGAGTATGGGGAAAATCTGATTGTGCCATGTGAAAAACACGACACTTCTGCCGCTGTTGAAAAGTTCATCAAGTTTTTCTTTCCCGGTTACGCGGTAGCGGAAAGTGTTTCCGTACAGCATCATAAATTTACCGAAGAGCCACAGGGCAAAGGGGAAAAGTCTTTTTTTCATTATCCGACCGTAAAAGCGCGCATTTATACCGCATCTCCTCAAACCCTAACTATACTTTTATTCATGTTGAAAGTAAACCGCTGATTTCAGACGGATTCTGAACATAAATGCTGCCCAAATTTCCTATATTGTATATAACGGCTTGTCATAAGATGCGGTTTTTTGTACCTTATTAGGGCTTGTCAAAATCTCAGGAACAGCTTTTAACTCAGCAGGGAACGGATTATGGAAATTAGAGGAACAACGGTCATAGCGGTCAGAAAAAACGGCAGAACCGCCATAGGTGCAGACGGACAGGTCACTTTCGGAAACACCGTGATGAAGCACAATGCGAAGAAGGTAAGAAGAGTCTATAACGATAAAGTGCTGTGCGGTTTCGCAGGCTCCACGGCGGACGCTTTCACTCTTATGGAGCGTTTCGAGGCTAAGCTTGAGACATTCGGCGGTCAGCTTCTGCGCGCAGCAGTGGAACTCGCCAAGGACTGGCGCACGGACAGATACCTCCGCAGGCTGGAGGCGATGATGGTTGTCGCCGGAGGGGACGCAGTGTACATAATCACCGGCAACGGCGATGTTGTGGAACCGAATAACGGTGTGGCTGCCATCGGCTCAGGCGGGCCTTTCGCACAGTCCGCAGCCGTTGCGCTCACGGAAAACACGGAACTTTCCGCCGCGGAAATAGTCAGGAAGTCATTGGAGATAGCGGGCGACATCTGCATCTACACCAACAGGAACATAATAGTTGAGGAATTATAGATATGAAAACCGATCAGAGTCTGATGGCAGCGCAGGGTGCGCTTACGCCGAAACAGATTGTGGAAGAGCTTGATAAATACGTAGTCGGCCAGAAAAACGCCAAAAAGGCCGTGGCTGTTGCCCTGCGCAACAGATGGCGCAGGCTTCAGCTTCCTGATAAGCTTCAGGAGGAGATTTCACCGAAAAATATAATCCTCATCGGCCCCACAGGTGTGGGTAAGACCGAGGTCGCCAGAAGGCTTGCCAAGCTTGCCGGAGCACCGTTTATGAAGATCGAGGCCAGCAAGTTCACCGAGGTGGGCTATGTGGGGCGTGATGTTGAGAGCATGGTGCGCGATCTGGTTGAGATAGCCATCGCCATGGTAAAGGCTGAGAAAAAGGACGCAGTTCTGGAAAAGGCCAGGCGCAACGCAGAGGAGCGGCTCCTTGACATTCTCCTGCCCAAAAAGCCCGGCTTCTCGGAGGAAAGCTCAGATTCATCCACCCGCGAGAAATTCCGCAGAATGCTGGCTGCGGGCGAGCTTGACGAACGCGAGATCGAAGCTGATGTGGAGGAGCAGGGCCCGCAGGTGGAAGTGCTCACTAACATGGGCATGGACGAGCTTGGGATGAATATAGGGGACATGATGAAAAACATGTTCCCGAACAGGAAGAAAAAACGCAAAATGAAGGTTAAGGAAGCCAGAACCGTTATCGAAATGGAAGAGGCGGCCAGGCTTATAGATATGGAAGATGTGAAAAAGGATGCCCTGCGCCGTGTGGAGCAGACGGGCATTATCTTCCTTGATGAAATAGACAAGATCTGTGCCCGCGAAGGGGCTGCCCACAAAGGGGGCGATGTCTCCCGCGAGGGTGTGCAGAGGGACCTGCTCCCTATTGTCGAGGGCTCCACAGTGAACACCAAACACGGCATGGTCAACACCTCTCACATACTTTTCATCGCAGCGGGAGCTTTCCACATGGCGAAACCTTCCGACCTTATCCCTGAGCTTCAGGGGCGCTTTCCCATAAGGGTTGAGATGGATTCACTGGAAATGGAGGACTTCATCCGCATACTGAAAGAACCGGAAAATGCCCTCACAAGGCAGTATGAGGCGCTGCTCAGGGCGGACGGAGTGAGTGTTGAGTTTGCGGATTCCGGCATAATGAAAATAGCTGAGATAGCCACTGAGGTCAACCGCTCACTGGAGAACATCGGCGCCAGAAGGCTCCACACCATACTTGAAAAGCTTCTGGAGGAGATCTCCTTCGAAGCTCCGGACACATCGGAAAAAGATATAATGATAGACGACACATATGTTGAGAATCACCTCAGGGGTATAGTCGAAGACAGGGATCTCAGCAAATACGTTTTATAGGATAACTCATGAGAAAATTACTGGTACTTATTCTTATCCTCTTACCCTTAGCCGCTCAGGCAAGGTTTGAGAAAGTCGCCTCGGATGTAAATTCGCTTTTCAGCAGGATGGGCGGATATGTGGTCAGCGTTGACGGCAGCGTGATCTATTCGGATCTGGGCTCTGCCTCAAACGTTTATCCGGGGCTTGTCCTGAAAGTTTACAGAGAAGGCGAGGAGATAACGCACCCTATAACCAAGCAGGTTCTTGGCAGGAAAAAAGTCCTGATCAGCGATGCGGTTGTGAAAAACGTGTTTGAAGGCTACTCCGAGCTGGAGCTTTCCGATAAAAAAGCAGTGGTAAAAGTCGGCGATGCCGCAGTGCTTAATCCTCCGGTTGAGGTTGCCGTAAAAACGGTAAATATTCCCACCCGTATCGAGCTCCTGCTTAAGGAGGATGTGGCGAAGGTTCCTAATATCACCCTTAAGGATTCCGCAGCGATAGCTCTTGTATTCACTCAGGATGAAAAAGGCGGCATATCCCTTGAAGCGAGGGACACGAAATCCGGAACCCTGATAGCAAGCGCCTACTACGCTGATATTGAGGCGGCTGATTCCGGCAGACTCACCAGAGACTCCTTCCAGAGCGAGTTTCTGGAGGCGGAATATGACACCATGACAGTCGGTCATATGATTAACAAGGAAGAGATATTCGCCGCTGTTTCGAGTAAGACTCAGGTGGATTTCTATAAATTCACCGGAAAAGCCTTTGAGAAAAAGGCAGAACTCAAGCCCGCAGGGATAACTTTCATTGTTTCTGTGGACAGTGCGGATCTGGACGGCAACGGCATAGAGGAAGTGCTGGTTTCATGGCTTGAGTATGACAAGTTTGCGAAAACAAACGTTTATGAGTATGACGGCGCAAGGTTTGTTCTGAAAGCAGAGAAGCTCCCCTTCTTTTCCAGAGTCAGCTACGACAAGGGCAAAAAGGTTGTCCTCACACAGAGACTCGCTACCGACGGAACATTTGTCGGACAGATTCAGAAGCTTGAGTATAAAGGCAGCTACGTGAGAGGCGAGTCAATCCCTGATTCGGCGAATAAAAAGCTTTTCGGCTTTGGTTACGCGGATGTCAACAGGGACGGCAGTGTCAACCCTGTATATATTAATGATGATTATAAGGTTGTTGTGGAGAAGGACGGTGAAGAGGTTTTTGAAAGCGTTGAGCAGTTCAGTCAGACCCCGAAGTTCATCAATCTTCAGGAAGAGCAGGAAAACAGGAAGGTCAATCAGAAGATCAAGGATATAGACGCTTTTGAGGTTATGGAGCAGAGGCAGCATCTTAAAGGGCGCATCTTTGTAAATACCGACGGACGGCTGTATCTTATAAAAAACCAGTCTATGTCCAACATGCTGCCGAACACCTTTTCATACAAGGGCTCCGCTTTCGCGGTCTACGGCTGGGAAGGCAAAACCATGTCAAAAGTATGGGAATCAGACCTGAAAGAGCCCGTTATTGTGGATTATTACATGTATGAGGAATACGGAAGGACATATCTCTTCATGCTCCGAAACATCGCTGGCGGAGTTTTCCGCAAGGCTACCAGCCAGATAGAGTATATAGAAACAAAGTAGCAATTTTTAATAAATCCCCCTCAGTCCCCCTTTGTTAAAGGGGGAAGTTTTTGGTAATAAAGCTAAAACCCCCTCCTTTAATAAAAGGAGGGTCGGGGAGGATTTGTTCAGGACTCTTCGCTGTCGCTCAGAGTGACGGTTGACTCCGGTCATCCTGATTCGCACCGCCAAGTCATCCTGAACGCAGTGAAGGATCCCCTGTTTGCCAGCCACAAACTGCACATCCTGTCAGTTTAAGGCACACTCTCGCGGCTTGCAAAGCAAGCCTTCGCTTCGCACGGCGCGGCTCCATCCGTGGAGCCGTGACAGTTTCATCCTGAGCGCAGTGAAGGATCTTCTGTATATTTTCTCTAAAGAATCAAATATCCCTGCCGAAGTGTATCAAAGCGGTTTAACACTGTGTTCAACAATAGACACTGCAACTTCACATTAATTTGAATTGTGGGAGACTTAAGTTTGGGCTAAACTCCCCTGTAAACGTGTCCTGACCAAAAAAACGTTGACTTACAAACAGCGTATGTGGTAGTTCTTGTTAGTGTTGACATTACTCAAATGCTGTGCTAGTTTTTAACAGTATTTGAGTTTGAGTTAATGGTGTGGAAGTAAAAAGGGTAACCTTTTAAACAGTAAAAACCTACAGGAGGAAAAAGAATGAGGAAACTTTTAGTAGTTCTCATGGTTGTGGCTTTTGCCGCAACAGCATTCGCAGCCGATGTCAAACTCAGCGGCTACATGGAAGTAAAGGGTATCTACGTTGAAAACGGCGGAGCTAACGAAGACTCACTCGGTGAGAAATCATGGTGGGAGCAGGACGGTAACGTTCAGGCTAAATTCATCGTTGACAAAGGCACAGCCTTCACAGTAAGAGGCGATTTCCACGATGGTACTTGGGGCGATCCCGAAATGAAAGCCAAAACAACCGGTGACGGCGAAGCTGGCTTCACTATCCAGAGAGCCTTCCTTGAGCACGACTTCGGTAAAGCAGCTATCCATGCTGGTCTTATGGCTACTGGCGGCTGGGGTACAGCTTTCGGCAACGACGTTGAAGGCAACTACAGAGTTAAACTTATAGTTCCTGTTGCAACCGGTAAACTTACTTTCCAGACAACTAAAAACTACGAAGCTGGCGATTACGAAGTTGAAGATTCTGAAAAAGATGACAACGACGGTTACGGCGTTGACTTCGTAGGCAAAACCGGCGCTTTCACTTACGGTGCTAACCTTACTTACGCTAATAACTCTTATGTAACAAACAGCGGCGGCGTTCAGTATCCTAGTACTGTTAATAACAGTGATGGTACTCAGCAGGTTAAACTTGAAGTTATGCTTAAGGGCGACCTTGGCATGTTCGGCTTCGAGTCTGAATTTGCTTATGCTGATGTAACAAGCGACATACTTGTTTCCGAGTCTGCTACTGCTAGTCAGGACTACAACCTTTTCGGTGCATATGTTAACGGTTTTGCTAAGCTTGGCAAAACAACTGCGGGTCTTGTGTTCCTTTACGGTTCCACTGACGAAGATGCTAACAAAGGTTACGCTTTTGCTGACGACTTCGATACTACTTACATAGTTGACGAACTTGGCGGCAACGCTCTTGCACCCGGAAAAGGACATGATGACCTTACTGGTTACACTGCTTTCAAACTGTATGCTGACTATGCTCACAGCGATGCTCTTACTCTTGGTGCAGCTTTCGTTTACGCATTCTCCAACTGGGATGATGCTGATTATGAAGACATTAACCTGTACGAACTTGATGCGTATGTTTCATACCAGATCAACAAAGCTCTTAACTACACAGTTAAAGCAGCTTACCTTCAGGTTAACGAAATCGGTTCAGGCGCTGATCAGTACGATGCAGACCCCATCTATTATGCTTCTCACATGCTTAGTGTAGCTTTCTAATCTACTCTGAACTGAGAAAAGCTTAAAAATTACCCAAGCCCGCCGGGGAAATCCGGCGGGCTTTTTTCGTTTCCAGTCATGCTGAACGTTGCGTTTATCTTGAGACTCTTCGCTTCCGCTCAGAGTGACGGTGTTCATTGCGTCATTCTGAGGCGTAGCCGAAGAATCTTCTTGTTTGCCAGCCTCAAACCGTACATCCTGTCAGTTTGAGGCACACGCTCGCGGCTTGCAAAGCAAGCCTTCGCTTCGCACGGCGCGGCATCTTGTCTTAACAATCTAAAATCCTCCATCCATGGGAATTTTAGATACACGCTCGCGGCTTGCAAAGCAAACCTTCGCTTCGCACGGCGCGGCTCCTTCCGTGGAGCCGTGGGAAAATTCCGGTCTGAACATTGCTTTATCTTGAGACTCTTCGCTTCCGCTCAGAGTGACTTTGCTTTTGCATCACTTCATTTGCAGTACGAGAGTTATAATCCTGTTCCCATTCTCATGAATTTAATACATCATTCTTGTCCCACTATTGTTTATCACCATTTTCAGTTGTATTAAGGTAGTTTATGGGCTAAAAATGAGTTATTGCTTATTTTCGGAGGAACCATGACAGCCAGACTTTTAAAATCATTTGTTCTTATTTGCGTGTCTATTGTCTGCTTCACTAATGCTTATGCTTTGGATATGGCGGATGTCAGCCCCGAAACCCTCGAAATTATGCGCAATAACCCCAGCTTGCTGGAGAAATATCAGGAGCAGTTAAACAGCGGCAAAACTCAGACTGATAACAAAAGCAGCAAAACAAACGCTTCCGACAGAAATAACCAGATAAAGAACAGCCAGCTTCCGAAGAACATGGACAACCTGACTGAAGAAGACTACAGGCGTAATCCGCACCTCCGCAATCTTCCGAGATATGACAACGGAACTATCTTCCCTCTGCAGGATAATGCAACATCAATCTTTCCGCCTAAGCCCCCGGTTTCCGATCCTTTTGTCAAAAAACAGCTCAGATACATGAGTGACAATGAGACAAAAACAATAGGTGTGTTCGGTTTTGTTAAGTATCCTAATAAATATAAAGTGGATAAAAACTTTAATATCCTTGATTCAGTGGCGGAAGCCGGCGGCCCCCTTGAACTTGAAAAGCTCCAGAAGATCTCAGTTTACCGCAGAGGCGCTGAGGTTGCCGACTTCACCTATACACCCAAGAACACCTACCGCATGTCACAGTATCAGCTGCTTGATAATGACACGGTAATCCTTGAAGGCAGATACGAAGACCTGACTGATAATAAAACAGAAGAGATTAAACCTCTTGAAAACTTCGGGCATAACATATTCAACAGCACGGAAAACTTCATCCCCGATCAGAATGCTGTAAACTTCTCTGAATATGTTCTGGGGCCGGGCGACAGACTCCAGGTATATATCTGGGGAAGGTTAACTAAAACGCTGAGCCTGCCTGTTAATGCCGACGGCTCTGTCATTTCACAGGAAACAGGAAGAGTACAGGTTTCCGGCAAAAGGTTTGAAGAGGTTCAGTACATAATAAAAGGCATACTCGAAAGCATGGAAGGCGTTTACGCCGAAGTGCTTGTTGAAAATGTCCGCAGCATCAGGGTGCTTGTTCTGGGCGAGGTTGCCCGTCCGGGATATTACACCGTCAGCAGTTTTAATAATATTTCCAGCGCCATAGTTATGGCCGGGGGGCTTACCGACCGTGCCAGCATCAGGAATGTTCAGGTTAAAAACGGCGGAAACACTGTTGGGAATATAGATTTCTACAACCTTATAATACACGGCGACAGTTCGGGCGATTTCCTGCTCCGTCCCGGTGATACGGTCTTCGTGCCGCGCACAGCAATGCGTGTCACCCTTGAGGGCAAGGTGCGCACTCCTGCATTTTTCGACATGAAAAGCGGGGAAAGTCTGTCCGATCTGATTCGCTTTGCAGGCGGAATAGAGGCCAGCGGCTATAAAAAGAATATATTTTTAAGAAGCTTCGCAGATGACGGAAAGGTCGTCACAAAATCATACGTTTACGGAACAGCACTCAAAAATGCAAAACTGAGGGACGGCGACAAGGTTTTTGTTATGGAATCAGACATTCCTGATTCAAACTCGGTTGAGCTTAAAGGGAATGTTTATTTCACCGGGATGTACTCCATTGAAAAAGGGATGAGACTGTCAGACATTCTCAGCAACAGAGATATGCTCAAACGCAATACAGCCCTTGAATACGGATATATAGAGCGCTACACAGGCGAAGGAAAGACAAAGCAGATAATAGGTTTCAACCTCGGCGAGGTGCTTAAAACCCCGCAGAATCACGGAAACAACGTGGAAGTTCAGCCTATGGATGTAATAAACATTCTCACGGCAGAGCAGGTTAAGGCGCAGAATTTTGTCAGTGTCAGCGGTGAGGTAAATGCGGCCGGCAAATACAAAATGCCCGAAATAGCAAATGTTATGGATGCGATAATGAAGGCCGGAGGTTTTGCGGTCGATGCATCAATGGAAAATATTGAGGTTGTCCGTAAAATAGGCGGCAAGTTCTACACAAGGTTTATAGATGCGGAAGCAGCAAGAAAGCTTGAACTCAATGCTGATGACAGTGTGGTTGTTCATTCCAAGTACGCCGATTCGCCCAAAGGCTATATAGAGGTGGACGGCGAGGTCAACAACTCAGGCTCCTACCTCCTGAGCGAAAACCTCACGGTGAACGAACTCATAAAGAAAGCAGGCGGACTGAAAAAAGAAGCATACAGAGACATTGCCCATCTCTTCCGCATTAAAGACGAAAGCTTTAACTATGCGCTCACCAGAATCTCCCTTGCTGATGCCATGAACGGAAATTCTGAGAGCAACCTGATACTTAGAGACGGTGATAAGCTTTTTGTGCACTCTGTTTTTGAGTTTAATCCCAAAAAGACAATCAGCATAAACGGTGCTGTCAACGTGCCCGGAAAATACATATACGCAACAGACATGAACATAAAAGATCTGATAATCTCCTCCGGAAACCTCAAGGACAACGCCTACTATGATTCCGCTGAGATAGTCCGCATGGAAATTGTTGACGGGGTAACCAGATACAGCGTTATTGATGTCAATCTCAATGAAGTGATGAAGGATCGCTACAGCGTTAAGCTGCAGCCGTATGATCAGGTTTATATCAAGGAAGTAGCCGGGTTCAGGGAAAACATGCTTGTTAAAGTTACCGGCGAGGTGCTTTTCCCCGGAGAGTATGCGATTACCAAAGGCGAAAGGCTGTCAAACCTCCTGAGAAGGGCGGGCGGAACAACAGATTACGCTTACCTGAACGGGATGAAGTTCCTGCGCGAATCCACCAGACAGATTGAGGAAGAGAATCTCAGGGAAATGAAAATGAGGCTGGAGAGCATGATTGCAGCCATGTCCTCGCAGGAGATAGCTTCATCTCTCTCTGCTCAGGATATAGCAGCTAACGAGAGCCTCAGTAAGAACCTTGAGAATACCATCAAAAAGCTGGATGAGCTTAAGCCTGAGGGAAGAGTGGTTATTGATGCGGTAAATATTGATGAACTGAAAAAGAGCAACTATGACTTTGAGCTCGAAAACGGCGATGAACTGTTTATACCTGCCAGAAAGTCAACAATCACAGTTGTCGGAGAAGTATTCCGCGCCACCAGCTTCGCTTATGACAAAGATAAAAATAAAGTGGCGGACTATCTCAACCGCTCCGGCGGCATGACAGAGTCTGCTGATAAGAATAATATTTACGTTGTCAGGGCAAACGGCAGCGTGGTCTCAAACCAGTTTGTAAAAAGTAATTTCTGGTGGAAGGACATTCATGACGTAAAACTGAACGCCGGGGATGTTGTGGTTGTTCCGAGAAGGCTGAAATTCCCCAGTTATATGCGTGATATAAAAGATGTGACGCAGATTCTGTACCAGATAGCGACAACGTTCGCCGTCACAAAACTGATGTTTTAGGAAACTGCCATGAAGAGATCCGCTCTGCTCCTTGCCTTTGTGCTTGTTCTGTTTTCATTGCCCGCATTCGGTGCAGGGCGCTACGCAACATCAGACATACCGCTGACAAACAGGTATTTCTACCGCCTTGCGGAAAGAAGCATGGCAGTAAATCCCAGCATACATTACACGGATAACTTTAAGCCTGTCTCAGTGCGGGAGGCCGAGGTTCTTTTCAGCAACAGCAAGGAGATGCGCGATCTTTTCGGAAATGAGGAAGATACGGAGGAATTTGCTCGGAAGGCTGGAAAATACTATGGAACAGACGAATTCGGCAAGAGCGGGTTCAGATTCATACCTGTGAGGGAGATAACCCTCAAAAACAGGTATGTCTCCGATGAGGGAATGCAGGTTACAGGCGATTTCGGCGAGGATACAGGGGACGATGTATTTAACCGTGCCAGCCTCAGCGGCAGTGTGTATCTGACCAACTTTCTCTCAGCTGATTATACTCTGGGAGTTTACAGAAACTCGGATGAAACTGAGGTGGAGATCGAAAGGGCAAAGTTTAAGCTTGCCGGAAAGCATAACGCCTATGTAGGCGCGATAGATAACCTCCAGATAGGTCCCGGCTATTTCGGCCAGCTTATCATGAGCGACAACATCCGCCCGCAGAAATTTGCTATGATAAAAACCGAATTACCCTATAACTGGGGCTTTCTGGGACAGTTCAGGTATTACATATTCAATTTCTGGTTTGACGATGATGACCGCAAAAATAAAGATCCGCAGCTTATCGGGATCAGATTTTCATTAAAACCTGCGGACTGGCTTGAACTGGCAGTCAGCAGGGCAAGCTTTTACGGGGGCAGTGAGATGCCTTCATACGGCCTGTCCGATTACTGGGATATGCTCACAGCGAAGGATGAAAACAGCGGAACAGAGCACGACACAGACCAGTTTCTGGGTGCTGAGATGTCTGTTTACCTGCCGTTATTAAAAAAGACGGGGATACTCAAAGGCGGAAAGCTTTATGTGGAGTACAACTGGAATGATATTGTTGCGCCGTGGCAGACAGAGGATAAGGGCAAAAGCCTCAAACTCCTCGGCGAATCATACATTTACGGACTGTTTCTCACAACAGGGAAGACTGATTTCCGGTTTGAAACAGCAAGAATATCAAGGTCAACCTACCTCCACGTAAACTACATACCGGAAGGCTACAGCGTTGAGGACTATATAATAGGTCACCAGCTTGGTAAAGACAATGAAGGTTATTATTTTGAAATTTATACAGAACTGAACGATAAGGTTCATCCTTATTTTAAGGCATCTTATGTGAAGAAAGGGACAAGGAACAGCGCTGTCAAACAGAAGGAGCAGCAGTACTCCGCAGGGGCTGAGGTCTTCATCGGCAGTGATTATGAACTTAATGCTTTTGTCCGCTATATCAAACAGGATAAGGAAGATATGGATGACAGATTATTTTATTATGATTTTTCAGGCAGTTCCGTTAAAAACTATATTGCGGGATTTGATTTAAAATATATCTTTTAATCGGTAGTTATTAGCTCAGGCAAACTTATATTTGCTGACTTATGTTCAGAAAGCTTGCGGTAAAATTTTTTCTTTTTACAAGTCCGAATGGTAATAATTACTTTCTGTGCTCACTAAATAGTTGTATATAGTGAGTATAGACAACTGGATGCTTGTGACAACAAAGTTGTTTTTTGAAAAGGACATACCGGACATGTCACTTAAAAGCGTAAAAACCTCATGCAGAAAACGGGTTTTGATTAATGCGCACAATTTACGGGTAACGTATGAAATATTTTATGGTCTTTTTAATTTCGCTGGCAGTAAATATGGTTATTATTGTGCTGGCCAGAAAATATCAGTTTATGATGGATTGTGAGAACAGCACTAAGCCGCAGAAGTTCCATTTTGCGGCTACACCCAGAGTAGGCGGAGTGAGCATTATGGCCGCCGCTCTTTTTATGCTTTCAGACCCTTTGGGAAGAATGATTCTGCTTGCTTCGTCACCGATATTTCTCATCGGACTGTTTGAGGATATTTCAGGCGCTGTTTCCCCTAAAATCCGGCTGCTTTTTATGATAATAGGTTCCATCATCGCAGTGATGACTCTTGATGTTCTGATAAGCCAGATAGATTTTCTGAAATTTCCTTATTATATAGCAATGTTATTCACGTTGTTTTCCCTTGTCGGGGTTACAAATTCCATCAATATTATCGACGGGCTTCACGGTCTGGCATCCGGGGCATCTATAGTTGCGCTGTTTGCTCTTTTCACTGTTGCTTATAATGTCGGCGATGTTCAGCTCAGCAGGCTTATTGCCATAATAATTATAGGTGTCTGCGGCTTTTTTGTCTGGGTTTATCCATGGGGCAAAATATTTCTCGGTGACGGCGGCGCGTATTTTCTGGGTTTTATGCTCGCTGTTTTCTCCACCCTGCTTGTTAACAGAAATGAGGAAGTTTCAGTTTGGTTTCCCCTTGCAGTACTCATTTTCCCGATATGGGAAGTCATCTTTTCGATTTTCCGCCGTAAGGTAATAAGAAAAGGGGATGCCTTAAGTGCGGACAGGCTTCATCTGCATTCTCTGCTTTATAAAAGAACAAGATTTTCCAACTCTGTGGCTTCCGGCATACTTCTGCTTATTTATATCGCATACCAGCTTCTCACAGTTCACTTTTATAAGTCATCACCGGTGCTTGTGCTTTTCATTATTGCTTTTATCATAGGCTATCACTTTTCATATATAAAGCTGGTAAGATTCGGATTTTCACTGAAAAGCACAAAGTAGCAATAAGAGAGCGGCTGTATTGTCTGCCCGGCAGAATTAGTGTTTTCCATAATAATGCAGACAGCTTTACCTGCCTTTTATTGAGCAGGTCTGTGAACACTCCGGGAAAAGCTGTTTACTATTAGTCAGGAAAAAGCTAACCTTGTCTGAACTATGTTAACGGACCTGTAATTGGGTGCTGTGCCTGGCTTCTGCTGAAAGACAGCGCAGCAAAATAAAAAGACTGCCGCGGAAGAAGCTTAATATGAAAATCTCCCTCGTCCAGCCTGATATGTGCTGGGAAGATAAACCTGCAACAAAAAAACGGATAGAGGCCCTTCTGAGTGCCGCCGATATTGATGCGGATCTGATGATATTTCCCGAAATGACTCTTACCGGATTTTCCATGGACAGTGCGAAGACAGGCTGTGACGAAGCGGACAGAGACTTTTTTGCCGCCATAGCAAACCGCTTTTCCTGCGCCGTGACATATGGCTCAGTCGAAAACGGCTTTAACTGCCAGCACACTTTGGACAAAAACGGAAACGACATTGCCTGCTACAGAAAAATCCATCTTTTCAGCTTTGCCGGTGAGGATAAGTTTTACTCAAAAGGGGGCGAAACCCTGACTTTTGAGCTTAACGGAGCAAGGATAACACCGTTCATATGCTATGATCTCCGATTTGCTTACCTATTCTGGGATAAGGCTGCGGAAACAGATATATTTCTGGTAAATGCAAGCTGGCCAGCTTCAAGAAGCCTCCACTGGAAAAGCCTTCTGCGCGCCAGAGCCATAGAAAATCAGGCCTTTGTCATAGGTGTGAACAGAACGGGCAGCGATCCGAAAGCGTCATACTCCGGCGATTCTGCCGTTTACAGCCCTCTGGGTGAGGCTGTGCTTGAATGCGGAAGCGCCGAAGGGGTATTCAGCACCGACATTGACTTTGCAGCAGCAGCCGAAACAAGAAGCTTTTTCCCTTTCGGACGTGACAGGCTGAGGTAATCCTATGCAGAATATAATTGTTGCCGGAGGAGCAGGCTACATAGGCTCTCACATGGTGAAGATGCTCAGCAGCGCAGGGTTTAATCCTGTTACCGTGGATAATCTTTCCACCGGACACCGTGATTCGGTTCTGTACGGCGATTTTGAGGAGTGCGATATAGCCGATTCGGTGCGGATGGGCAGAATATTCGAGGAATACAATCCGGCCGCGGTGATCCATTTTGCCGCATTTTCCCTTGTGGGTGAATCTGTAAGCAAGCCTGATAAATATTACCGGAATAACGTATCCGGCACTCTGAGCCTTCTGGATACAATGCGCAGACACGCCTGTGACAGATTTATATTCAGCTCCACAGCGGCAGTTTTCGGAAACCCCGAATACCTGCCCATAGACGAACTGCACCCGAAAACCCCTGTCAACCCATACGGCAGAACCAAGCTGATGACAGAGCAGGCGCTGGGTGACTATGCTGAGGCTTACGGGCTCAGGTATGTGATATTCAGATACTTTAACGCCGCCGGACATGATGAGTCAGGTGATCTTAAGGAACGGCACAGCCCGGAAACCCACCTGTTGCCTCTTGTGGTTCAGGCTGCCAAGGGTGAGAGAAGCCATATAGCTCTTTACGGTGACGACTACGATACGCCGGACGGAACCTGTGTGCGCGACTATATACACGTAAATGACCTCTGCGCAGCCCATCTGGCAGGGATAAAATATCTTGAGAACGGCGGGGAACCGGCGGATTTCAACCTCGGAAACGGTAACGGGTTTTCGGTCAAAGAGATTATAGATAAAGTTAGGCTTGTCAGCGGCACGGATTTTGAAGTAAAAACCGAAGGCAGAAGAGCGGGCGATCCGGCTTCGCTGGTAGCGGACAGCTCCAAGGCCAGACATGTTTTAGGCTGGCAGCCGGAATATACCGATATTGAAGATATAATAAAAACTGTTTGGAAAACGGTTTAACGGGGGATAAATGCAGGGAGCGGATGTTACACAGTTTACACTGGGCTTTTTTATTATTCAGGCTCTTACGGTTTTAATGGCGGCGTGGTTTTTTGTTTTCTTTTTATTGAGAAGCAGAAGGCGCAGAACAGAAACTCTCAGGCTTTTTACGAAACTTATTGCGAACTGCGGGGATGATGCCGGGCTTGATTCTCTGGTGAACGACTACACAGACAAGGCTCTTAAGTATATGGAATCTCTGGTTTCGCCCGGTATTGACGTAAAGTATGAAGAGGAGCTTCTCGCATCCTTAGCGGCGCTTGATGCGTATATCAAATCCAGAGGCTACACTCCTTTCATAAGCCCTTCTCTGGCGGATAAAGGCAAGCTGTATAAGTCAACCCTGCTTATGAAACAGATATACCACGCTAAAGCGGGATAGCCGCCCCGGAGGGCGGCGGCCCTTACATATTTTCTTTCAGATAATCATAAACATCCATAGGCAGCATGCCAGCTTTTTCGGCTATATCTTTTACCTTTTCATCAGCCGAGGCCTCAATACCTTTTACTTTAAGAAGTTCCACAGCCTTTTCCGGGGACATGCCCATCTTGTTTGCCAGAGTGCCAAGCCCCATTCTGCCCAGCCCCGACAGAGGTTCCTCCTGCGCAGGCTGAGGTTCGGTGCTGTTCTGCTCTTTCTTTGTTGTTTTGATTATTCCGTAAATTTTCGCAGGGCTTACCCTGTTTTCCGCTGCAATCTTTTTGAGAGTCGATGAAGGGCTTTCAACTTTTATCCCTTCCTTCTCAAGAAGTATGAGTGACTGCTCCTGATCAAAGCCCATTCTGTTAATCAGGCCGTCAAGGGGGGCAAGCTCCGCGTGACCGAACGGAGGATTTTCTATGGTGTCCTCATAGTGATCCAGATAATTTTCCAGCGCCAGAAAACCTGTGCTGAAAGGCGGCAGGTAGGCAAGTGTGCCCCATATGACAAATGCCGTGAGGACAAGGGAGAACAGAAGCTCCCCGCTGGCTTTTACGGCGCTTCTGCCTTTGATATATGCCCATATGGACTTCCAGTTAAGCCAGATGTGCAGAATCATGGTGATAATAAAGAGACAGGCGGCAGCAAGGTGTATATTAGTGTGCTGCTCCTTTGTGAGACCCAGCACCCGCCAGACTGCCCACTCTGCCAGACGCCCCGGAGGGGTTAGCATAATCACTGTTCCGCTGAATGCCACAATAATGAATGAAAATAAAGCTGTTAATGAAACCGT
This sequence comes from Geovibrio ferrireducens, assembly GCF_026226615.1. Taxonomy (NCBI): domain Bacteria; kingdom Pseudomonadati; phylum Deferribacterota; class Deferribacteres; order Deferribacterales; family Geovibrionaceae; genus Geovibrio; species Geovibrio ferrireducens. The sequence goes on along the minus strand of NZ_JAJAPB010000004.1, from coordinate 154,339 downwards.
TTTCCGCAGTACCTTTTTAAACATAAGAACATTCTCCTTAAAGTTTCTGTAGCATATTAAAAGCAAAAACTGTGCACAGAACAGAATCGTTTATCTATTAACAATTTTACATCAGGTTATAAAAAATTAACTGTGAAATGATGTGACAAGTGAGAAAAAGCTGCTCACTGCCTTAAGTTATATTTGTAATTTTAATATCCATAGACTATTTTATGGATAATTCAGAAAAGCGGTGAAGAATGTACGAAGTGAGCGACCTTCTGGAAGAAATGAACGAGCGCAAGCCCCTTGTGCTTATTGTGGATGATGTCCCGAAAAATATTCAGCTTCTCAGCCTGATTCTTTCGCGGAAGAATTACGAAATAGCCTTCGCGGTCAGCGGTGAACAGGCCCTTGAAATGCTTGAGAGCATAAGCCCGGAGCTTATACTCCTTGATATAGTTATGCCCGGTATGGACGGCTTCGAGGTATGCGAGAAGATCAAGGCGAACCCGGTGACAGAAGGGATTCCTATTATTTTTCTTACCGGCCGCGCAGCCGCTGAGGATATAAAAAAGGGCTTCCAGACCGGAGCGGTTGACTATATTTCAAAGCCATTCAACTCCGAGGAGCTCCTCGCCAGAGTGAAAACCCATATAGAACTCAAGCGGAATCAGGATGTTAAGGATGCGCTGATAGCGCTGCTCCAGAAAACTGTGGCGCGCTTCCGTGATATAGCGGACATAGTGCCCGGTGCTCCGGCGGCTTCCGGAACTGATGAGATAGCCTTGATAATCGAAAAGTTTGTCAGAGAAAAAATATAGATGATTGATTTCAGTACGGACATCATAGCTGAAACGGAAAACTGGGTGGCGGTGAGCAAACCCCACGGCCTCCACGTTCTTCCGGACAGATATGACAGTTCGATTCCGACAGTTCACGATATTCTCCATGAGCGTTACGGAAAGCTCTACACTGTCCACAGGATCGATTCCGGCACAGGCGGGATTCTGCTTCTTGCAAAGAATGCAGCCGCCCACCGTTATCTTAACATTCAAATGGAAGAGAGCAGGGTGGATAAAGCGTATTTAGCCATTACCAAAGGAATATTCCCGCATCCTGTCTCACTGATGCTGCCCATCGCTGCCAAAAATCAGAAAGGGCGCTACCGCATCAATTTTAAAAGCGGCCGCAGCGCCAGAACTTCCTTCTTCCCTCTGGGGAATGGCGGCGGAGCCTCGCTTGTCGCTGCGCAGCTTCACACCGGGAGAACCCACCAGATCAGGGTGCATCTCAGGGCGCACGGGCATCCTCTGGCATCTGACTGGCTCTACGGAGACAGGTCTGACGACAGACAGCTGACTCTTTTTGCAAAATATATGAATTTTATTGACATAGACGGCACTCGTGTTATCCTATACGCCGAACTTAGCCGATTTATGACAGATACCTTAAAAAAATTCGGGATCGATAAAGATACCGCTTGCAAAATAAGGGAAGTTGTCTTATAAAGCTTGTTCTTTGGAGGAGTGTCCGAGTCTGGCTTAAGGAGGCGGTCTTGAAAACCGTTGATGGTGTGAGCCATCCGTGGGTTCGAATCCTACCTCCTCCGTTTTGTACGTAAGGAAAGGAGTGGTGGCCGAGTTAGGTCGAAGGCGCTCGCCTGCTAAGCGAGTGTACGGTGTTTATACCGTACCGAGGGTTCAAATCCCTCCCCCTCCGTTACTTTAATAAAGGAGAGAGAAACTATGTTGAAAGCAGTCTATGTACTACTCATTTCGGCTGTTATCTTCGCTTGCTCACAGAAAGCCGAAGAAACAAAAACTGAGGAGCCGGCAGCTCCCGCAGTAACTCAGGAACAGGTTGCAGATAACTACACTGCAGTTGACAACCTTACCGTTGAGGAACCTGCTATGGCAGACAACGCTTCAGAGGGAATGGCTGTAGAAGCACCCGCTGATAACGCTTCTGCTAACTAATTCTTGAATTAGCATAAGAGGGAAAAACTATGTTAAAAGCACTCTATCTGGTACTCGTTTCTTTTGTCATCTTCGCTTGCTCACAGGGTGTTGTTGATGAGAAAAAAGAAACCGGCGCTCCTATGGCGCAGGGACAGCAGTCTGAAAACGGCAGCACAGGCATGCCGGCTGACGCAGATCACGGCATAAAAGTTTCCAAGGATAAGAAAGTATCTATTCCTAAAGAAATTGCTGACAAGTTCAAAAGCGTCATTATCGGCGTAAAGAACGAGAAACAAGGTATAGATGTGCAGACGGAAGTCCTCATCGGTCAGAAATCCGAAATTCAGGGAACTCCCTTTACCATCCTTGTTGAACATTACATGCCCGAATTCGTCATTGACGCGGACGGCACGTACACAACAAGATCCGGCGAAGAGAACAACCCCGCTGTGAAGATTAAGGTTTTTGAAGGCGAGCAGGAAGTTTTCGACGGCATGCTTTACAAAAATTTCCCCGATATGCACGGTTCATTTGCACATCCCGATTATGTGCTGACCCTTATCAAATCCGTAGTAAAGTAAGTTAACATTCATTTGTTAACCCAGAGGGGTGCTAAACCCCTTTTATATATGGAAACCCCCCGTCTCTGCCGAGGCGGGGGTTTTTTTTATCTGTAAATCTGTTCTTTTGAGCTTTTTCTGTGTTTTATCTTGATTATCAGGCATTTATCCGGTTTCTTTTGACATCCGCCCGCCGCCTGCTATAATCAGATACCCGCAAGTCTGCACGCTTACGGGACGATGTTTGAAAACCCGTAAAATCGGCAGAACCCGGAGTAACAGGTGTCAGGAGGTGGACATTGGGTTTGCTGACAAGTATTGGCGGAATGCTCTTGATGATAGTGGTAATGGGTTTTATTTTTGTGTATTTGTACAGCAATGTTCTGCTTATCTGCAAACTTTGCAGGAAGCTTTGCAGCTTTGAGCCGGACAAATACGCAGCTTTCAGAAAGATAACCCTCACAGCAGGCGGAATATACGTGGCCGGAGCCACCGCCGCCCACTATTTCAAAAAGCATTTCGCAGGTGAGGAAGTTTCGGAATACGCAGTGAAAGGGGTGATGTTTTTGACTTTCTGTCTGCTTATTCCGGTCGGGGGATGGATATACGGCAGGGCATTCAGCCGTGATGAGACTTCATCTCCCATCGGTTTCAGCAAGGGACTGACAATTTTTGCGGTTCATTTTGCTTATGTTATTGCAGTGGTTATCCCCATAACCATAGTGACGGTGCGTTTTTCATCATAAGCCGTCAGTTATCATACGGTTATAGGTATAACCAGACAAAGGATTGGCGGGTTCTTTCATTATGAAGAACCCGTTTTTTCCGTAAAAAAAGCCCTGCTCAGGTAAACTTAAGCAGGGCTTTGCAGTATATCTTCCGCTGATTTTTATTTTTCCATGAGTTCTTTGGCTATGCTGCCGGACATTTCCATAATGTCTTTGTGGAGGCTGCCGCCATGGGAGTCCATAGTCACAACGCAGGGGAAGTCCTCAACCTGAATAACCCAGAAGGCCTCAGGTGTTCCGAATTCCTCAAGTTTGTAAACAGTGTCAACGCTGGTAACTTTCTTAGCGATAAGAGAACCCGCGCCGCCCACTGCGTGGAGATAAACAGCGCCTGTTTTTTTGAGGCCGTCTGCTGTTTTGGGGCCCATACCGCCCTTGCCTATTACGGCGCGGACTTTGTATTCCTCTATAACATCAGCCTGATAAGGCTCTTCCCTTGAAGAAGTGGTGGGACCTGCCGCTACGAATGAGTAGCTGCCTTTCTCATCTTTTTTCACAACAGGGCCGCAGTGATAGATAACGGAGCCGAAAAGATGCTCTCTTATGAAATCGGGTCTTTCCTCAACCATGAGTTTGTGTGCGGCGTCTCTTGCTGTAACTATTGTTCCGGTGAGAAGAACCTCATCGCCGACTTTGAGGCTTCTTGCCGTTTCCTCAGAAATAGGAGTTTTCAGCTTAATCATAGCTCACCTCGCTTCCTTTGATAATCATGGTTTTCCTGCGGTAAGCCCAACAGGTGTATGATATTGCAACGTAGTAGGTGGCGGGGTGTCTGTGCTGAAGGCCTATGTTTACTCCGAGAACCGTTGTTTTGCCGCCGAAGCCCATGGGGCCGATTTTCAGCTTATTCAGATCCTCAAGGAGGCCTTCCTCAAGCTTGGCGAGTTCGGGGTTATCGCTCTTTTCGCCGAGTGTGCGGAAAAACTGTTCTTTTGAGAGGGCATAGCTTGTCACCCTGTCGCCGCCGATTCCGACACCGATTATTCCGGGTGCGCAGCCGTAGCCTTGTGCTTTGTGAACTGCGTCGATGATTACTTTGCGAACGCCTTTAAGGTCGCGGCCTGCTTTAAGCGCAGCATCCGGCAGCCTGTACTGAGCGCCCACGTTTTCGGAGCCGCCGCCTTTGAGCATTACTCTCACTCTTACTTCTGGTTTGTCCCACTGGTGAAAGTGCATGTAGGGGGCGTTTATGCCGATGTTGTTGCCTGTGTTTTTGCCTGTGATGGGATCAACCGCATTGGGGCGGAGGTACTGAAGCTTGGTAGCCTCAATTGCTGCCCACTCAAGAGCCTCACGGTATTTCTTTTCGCTTTCGCCAATGGGAAAGTCAACATAACAGATTATCGAACCCGTGTCCTGACAGAGGGGCGTGGATGCTTCCCTTGCCAGTTCGATGTTTTCGACGATAGTGCCGAAAACGTTTTTCGCGGATGTTCCCTCGTCCTCATTTTTGTAGGCCTGCCTGATCGCTTTCTCCACATCCGGTGCAAGGTCAGTGGAGGCTCTGCGGAGCAGTTCCAGCATAGCGTTTTTAAGTTCCATAGCCACCTCATTATTTAGCTATTGAAAAAATTAATAGCATTATTTTGCGCTTATACTCATATGTAACCCAAAAAATGTTATATTTCAAGAACGGCTTTAATCAGGTATTAATTTATATTATAAACATAGTGCTCATAAAGCGCATACAAGCTTTTAAAACAATGCTTTTTATTGTGTTAGAGGAAACTAAGTGTGATAAAATTCATGTATGGCAGATAAGTATTGTTTTATGCGGAAACAGGTATCAGATTTTTTATAATAAAACATCGGAGGAAAACAATGAGCTTCAGAATCGAAAAAGATACAATGGGAGAAATCAAAGTTGCCAATGAAAATTACTGGGCAGCGCAGACTCAGAGAAGCCTTCAGAATTTCCGTATAGGCACGGAAAAGATGCCCGCGGAACTTATAAAGGCTTTCGCTGTTCTGAAAAGATCTCTGGCAGTGGTGAACAACAAGCTGGGCAAGCTGGATGATGAAAAAACAATGGCGATTGTTAAAACCTGCGATGAAATACTGGAAGGAAAGCTCGCAGACCAGTTCCCCCTTGCTGTATGGCAGACAGGCAGCGGAACACAGACGAATATGAATCTTAACGAAGTCATAGCCAGCAGGGCAACGGAGATCCTCGGCGGCGATTTCCGCACTAAAAGGCTGATCCACCCCAATGACCATGTAAACATGTCCCAGAGTTCCAATGATACCTTCCCCACAGCCATGCACATTGCTGCGGTTGCTGAGGTTGAGGATCTGCTTCTTCCTGCTGTCAGACGGCTGACAGAGACTCTGGCGAAGAAGAGGGATGAATTCGCGGGGATTGTGAAAATCGGCCGTACCCACCTTCAGGACGCTACACCTCTCACCCTTGGGCAGGAGTTCAGCGGTTATGTGGCCATGCTTGAAACCAACTACACGCAGATTGAGCGTTCGCTGGAATATGTCCGTGAGCTTGCGATAGGCGGAACAGCGGTGGGAACAGGGATCAATGCTCACCCGAAACTCGGCGTGATGGCATCCGAGGAGATAAGCTCATTCACGGGAAGGCGCTTCGTCTCCGCACCGAACAAGTTTCAGGCGCTCACATCCCACGATGCCCTTGTTTATGCCAGCGGTGCGGCAAAGTCTCTGGCTGCAAACCTCATGAAGATAGCGAATGACATCCGCTGGCTTGCCTCCGGCCCCAGATGCGGAATCGGAGAACTGACAATACCCGAAAACGAGCCGGGAAGCTCAATAATGCCCGGCAAGGTGAACCCCACTCAGTCGGAAGCAGTGACTATGGTTGCGTGCCAGGTATTCGGTAATGATGCTGCCATAGCCTTCGGCGCAAGTCAGGGGAACTTTGAGCTTAATGTATTCAAACCTGTGATAATTTATAACTTCCTCCAGTCTGTGAGGCTGCTTGCGGACAGTATGGACTCCTTCAACGAGCATTGCGCTGTGGGGATAGAGGCTAATAAAGGGGTTATAGACAGCTATCTGAAAAACTCGCTGATGCTTGTGACCGCCCTTAATCCGTACATAGGGTATGAGAACGCGGCTAAGATCGCAAAAACTGCTTATAAGGAGAACTCAACTCTGAAAGAAACAGCTGTTAAGCTTGGTCTTCTGACCGCAGAGGAGTTTGATAAGTACGTTATACCGGAAGAGATGGTTACGCCGAAGGAATAAACACAGCAGGGGGGGGGGCAGACCCCCCTGATTTTATTTTGAACAGTGCTCGATTTTTTCGAAGAGAGTGTCTTTGATAACAGGTTTGACTATGGAATCGCTCACGGTGCAGTCACTGTTGTCGTACTCATAGGCGGATATGACAATAATGGGCACGGACGGAGCAACCTTGCGTATCTCCGAAATCATTTCCCAGCCGTCCATAACGGGCATCTGGAGATCTGTCAGCACCATATCCGGCCTGTGCTCCAGAAACATGGAGAGCCCCTCTTTTCCGTCCTTGGCGGGGTAGATACTCCCCACACGCTTTTGCAGGACACGGGTAACCGCCATCCTTGTGACGGATTCATCTTCGACATAAAGTATGCTCAGGTTTGATAAGTCTTTTACCATCCATCACTCCAAGTGATATGTTTCACAATTGTAATATGGAAATACGAATATATCAACGATATTGCAACAGAGCCCTGTCTTTTATATTAATACTATTATATCCCTAAAAATGAAAAATCGTCAGTGTTCTCTTCCATGATTTTTTTAAACCTGGGGTAATTCTGCTTGCTGCCGCATATGAAAGAGATCACAGCGGCATAAGGAACGGCTGAGGTCTCTTTCCAGAAATCGCGCCTTGATGCTGATATTCTCAGGAACAGTTTGTCAGAAGCACAGGCTGTGTTCAGCTCGGCCTGATAGTCCTTCAGCGGCAGCCAGAGAAAATCAGCCCTGCTTTTCGCCTCCTCCGGAGCGAATTTCATATCCTTGTCAGTTATGAGGCCTGTCCATCTGCCGTTTTTGTAGAAGCCGAGGGATGCCCGCAGGTTCATGCATGTATAATAGCCTGAGAAGCTAATGCTCACCGGAGGCCGGTAGGAAAGGGTGATTCGCACTGTTCCGGTAAGGCGGCCGTTCAGCATCATCTCCGGGGGTACGGGGACAGGTTGGGTCTCAATGTGGCTGCCTTTTTCGTATGTTCCTGTGTGTATTATGGTAATTGTGCCATCGTCAGTTCTCATCATCTCTTCCGGTGTTTCCGGCAGCCCCCAGCCTGTGTATATGCCGTCGCCGAAACCGCCGTATGCCTTGTGTATAATCAGCGCTTTTACCGCATCCACACTGGCCGCCCTGCCCAGAAGCTGATAAAGCTTTGCAGCAATCCCGGCTATGACGGGGGCTGCATGGCTTGTTCCCGTATCTTCCGCAATTTCATTATTCTTCCCTATCGAGAAAACGCCTTTGGGTATGCTGCGTCCGAATTTCAGTTCATGGGTTCCTCCGTAATACACAAGCTCAGGCTTCACGGAGGAGAAGGCTCCCCTGCCCCTGCGTGTGAAGAGGGAAGGGCTGTGAAGCGGCGTGAGGTTGGTGTCCATATGACTTACGGAGCCTATTGTGAGTGCCAGCAGGCTCTCCGCGGGGACGGTGATTAAATCATCCGTCTGCAGTTCATCCGTACTCCATGTGCGCAGAGGGAAGCAGTTGCCGGCAGGCAGCACAAACAGCACATCCTGCTCCCGCTGAATACAGTCCAGCAGATAGGCAAACAGGCTGATGTTCTCTCCTGCCCGTATGTTCGTCCCCAGAGAGAGGTTCCATATTTTTATCTTATTCCTGTATTTGGGGATCACAATGCGCAGTATTTCTGCAAGCCGTGCCAGATCCGGCGGAGTACCCGCCCGTCCCGGCATAACGGTTACATCAAGAAATTCCGTGCCGCCGAAACATTCCCCGCTGGCAAGGGCGCGTCCGGTTACGAAGGTTCCGTGGGCTGTGTCCAGAAACGCAGGCTCCACAAAAAGCTCACGTCCGGTTTCCCACCTGCGCAGAAAGGAATTTTCCGCTACGCCGGAATCTATTATCCCCACAGCCGGATATGCCGTGCCGGCGGATTTTTCCATTACGCAGTCTGCAAACAGATCTTCATGGCGCAGGTAATGCTCTGTTATTTCGACAGTTTCCGGTTCAGAAACCTCGCTTATATAGCTGTGGTTCAGTATGGCGGTGAGTTTGGGTTTGTAGTCGCTGAGGTATGCCTCTATGAAGACCGAATCGGTTACGAAGGGGTGTACCCTCACGGAGGAAGCACCGAGATTATTGAGGAAACAGGCGACTTTTTCCGCTGTGTCATGGAAAGGGAAGCATCGCAGGCGTATAAGCCTGCCGGGAGATTTGTCAAATACCGCCTTCTGAACAAAGCTGCGGGAAAGCTCCAGCTTTTCGTTCGGGTAAAATCCGCCGATGCTTTCAATATGGGTAAGGGACGCCTCAAGGGATTTGCTCCTGCTGAACCGGAGCACAGTGCATATTCTCGAAAGTTCGGAATCATCCGCAACAGGGAAAAGGAAGCCTGACTGCCCGACTGAGCCTATGAGAGAGATTTTTGCTGTTTCCAGAAAACTGTAGCGAAGGGATTTTGCCAGTGAGTTTTCCCGCAGCACAAACTTTTCCACAACAGGCAGACCCCTGTTGTACTCAAAATTTCTGTAAAAACCGAACCCTTCCTCCATCATACGGACAATGGTTCCCCTGCTCAGGGGCGGATGCCCGGATGTTCTCGGCTTAAGAGGAACACCGGAGGCAGGGCGTGTTTTTACAAAGTTTTCAGAAAACTCCATGAATAGTATGGGGTTTTTGAAGATGTTCCCCATTATTCGGACTCCGGCAAAAATGCGGCTTCAAAGCGGCCGGGTTTTATTCTTTTGAACCCTCAAAGACTTCCACCAAAGGTACTATAACTTTTTCTATGTTTTTTATATTGGCGTAGCTCAGGCGGCTTATCCGTTCCAGAAGACTGTCCCAGCCTGCGGGTACAACAGGGCCGCCGGAGGCTGAAAGCTGGCGGACTGCCTGTCTGTTGGAGTTGAGATAGTACTCCAGAGGCGCTTTTTCGTAAAAAAACTTTATATCCAGACCGAAGTGGTCTGCCAGCACCTCAAGCTTCGCGGCATCGATATTGCCGGACTTTTCATAGTGAGATACAGCCTGCTGACGCACTGAGAGTATGTCTCCAATATCGGACTGGGAAATCTTGAAATGTCTTCTGAGGGTTTTTAATCTTTCTGCTAAATCCATAAAAATTAAGATACATGAAATTTGCGTAAAATTATAACAAAAAATTATTGTTGATTTTTACGCACAATTTGTGTAATAACAAATATTATTTGTGATTATGGAGGCGGATGGTGTACAGGGAGCTTGAGTGGGAGGAAAAAAGTATAAAAGAGGAACTGGCGAAGATACCGCACGGTTTTTTATCTGTGTCACAGGCGGCTGAGATTCTTCAGGTGAACCCCCTTACTGTTAAAAGATGGATCTGGCGGGTGGAGCTTCCTGCTTGGAATACACGGACAGATGGCAAGGGGCACTGGCGCATAGCGAAACAGAGCATAGCGGAGTTTGTGCAGAAAAGGAATTCAATGAATATAGATTTTTACTGACTTACCGCTTAAAATTTGCCTTCCATGGAAATTTTGTATATACGCTCACGCCCTGTAAGACAGGTCTTCGCTCCGCACGGCGCAGTGTCTTGTCTTGATAATCCAAAATTTGCCTTCCATGGAAATTTTGTATATACGCTCACGCCCTGCAAGACAGGTCTTCGCTCCGCACGGCGCAGCTCCATCCGTGGAGTTGCTATGTCAGAGAGCTGTGAACGTCGCTGTGTCTTTCTGAATCTCATACTTAACATCACACTGTGCATAAGGTAATAAAAGGCGCGCTGCCCGAAGGAGGGCGGACAGCGCGTAAATTTAGGTTTTATTTAAGATAATAACGGCTGCTTTTATGGCATTTACCGCATGAGGTTGGCATTACACTGCTCCATCTCGTGAGAGGTGCGGCCTTTTTCTCTTCCACTCCTCTGAACATGGAATACACATCGGCAGGACACACCACATCACCCACATGAGACACGACATCTCCCTCAATCATTGCTCTTGAGGAGTTCGTCTTATCATCATCATAAGTATAGTCGCCCATCATACCCGTATTCGGCATGTGACAGCTCTGGCATCTGCCCACAGGATTGGACTCATCTAAAGGGTTATAGGCGGCAGTGACCATGCCTGCCTTATCCTTCATATGTTTGATTACCGCTGCGGCAGTCTTGTTCTGCGCCTTGCCTATTCCTGCTGCGCCGACTTCGTAGAGAGGCTTGGCATCACCGTTTAGGAACGTGGGCTGACCGTATCCTGCGCTGAGCAGGGCAATGTCATTTTTGGAGAGGGATGCAAAGCTGCCTGATTCCGCATGACAGGCGAGGCATACCGTATTATTATTAAATTTGGTGTTGCGATAGTTATATTCCTTTCCGTCTATTGACATTTCCCGTCTGTTTTCAGGTCCCTGATAGAGACTGTGCGAGGAGTGACAGGCTGTGCATGTCAGAGGTCTGGTTGTGTTGTTTACATGTACGGAGAGCTCAAACTCATATGACTGCTGCTTGTGGTGTCTGCCGTGCACTCCGTCCCAGCTGAAGAAACCTTTTCCGTTTTCCCACCCGGGCATAAAATCAGCGAGCTTATGGATTCCGGCTATGAAGTTGCCGTGACCCACGGAACCTGCGTATTTATCATTCCACGGATAAAGGAGAGCATTGGCGGGGCTGGCGCTGGCGGGCAGAGCGAGTCCGTGGCAGCGGGCGCATATCTCTCTTTCATCAGTTGCAGTGAGTGCTGCGGGATTGATTATGTGTTTGCTTTTTCCGGGATCTTCAGTGTGCTGTGAGCCGGGTCCGTGACAGTTTTCGCAGCCGACACCGAATTCAAGGAAGTCAAATTCGGAGGTGTAGACCCCTTTTTCCCCGCCGGTTTTTATCTTAATGCCGAGAACATGGCACCCCGCACATGCCTGTGAATACTGCTGCCCCTGATCAACCCATGCGTTCCGGAGATTGCCTGTTCCTTTGGCACGGAAGGCTTGTACAGCGTCGTTCTGGACTGCTTTGGCCGCACCGCCGGCACGTACTGCGCGGAAGGGCTTGAATTTCGGTGAATCAGTTCCAGACTGAGCCACATAAAGCGGAAGCATTATAAAATCCTTATCTGCGCCCGGATAAGGATACATTTCCCAGCTGGAGGTAGCCGGAACATCCTTGAGTTTGGCGAGATAGTGCTGTTTGAATACTCCTACATTCGTGTGCATCTCGTCTGTCCCGGGCATAATGTATTTATCACCCTGTCCGCCGACTGTGGCGGCTATGGGTATAAAAACACCTGTAACACAAGGGTTCTTTCCATTTCCGCCGAACGCGAAGCCTTTGATTCCTTTTTTGGTACATGCGGTTACCGGCACAGGGTCATTGTCGCTGCCGTCAGGGGGAGATGCCGAAACGCCTGTTTTTTTACCGAGCGGATCATTATCCGCTCCCCAGCCGCTCATTGGTTCAATGACATCTTTCTGACCGGGCATTATGATTCGCATATGTGCGGATGCTGAGTGACCGGATGCCATATCGTGGCTTTTATCCATGTCCATATGGCAATCCATGCAGATTTTATTTCCCACATATTCCGCCTTGTCACCCGGTCTGCCGGAAAGCTGAATGTTTCTGAGGGAAGCGGTGTTTATTCCGGCTTCCACCGACATTCTCAGCCCGCCGCGTATGTATTTGCCGTCTGCGGATTTGTCTGTCTGTACAAAGTACTTTGTTCCGGACATAATATTTTTGAAGGTGTAGTTTCCGTTTTTGTCTGTCATTGCTGAGGCAGCAACGGAGTTATCTTTGGCATTAATCAGCTTTACTGTGATTTTTTCAATAGGCTCTCCCGCTGTGTTGACCACTTTGCCCGCTATGGGGTACTGTGCCGCGTAAACGTCAGATGAAAAAATAAAAAGTGCTGCTACGATCAGAATGAAAGCTTTCAGTTTGAACATGCGTAACCTCCTGTTCAGAGAAAAAATTAACTTCGGTAAACATAAAGAGTTTTACCTTCTTTTTTAACCAATCCTGTTTTTCTCAAAGCTTTCATTGTTTTGGTAATGCTTACACGGTGAGCGCCGAGCAGAAATCCAAGCTCTTCGTGGCTGAGATGTATATTGATCTCAAAATGATCACTGTGATTTGTTCCGTGCTCGTTTCCTATATTCAGAAGCAGGTTGTAAAGCTTCTCCTTCAAATCCCTGATCAGCAGATAGCAGTTTCTTGAGCTTAGAAATTCGATATGCTTGCTGAGGTTTTTAACAACATTAAGCCCGATGTTAGGGTTACTCAGCACCAGCTTTTCAAAAGCGTTCTTTGAAAAAGTGCATATGAACGAGTCTTCCACACAGACCGCCGTTCCGGGGTACTCAAAATCGTCCCAGAATATCTGCTCACCCATGAAGTCACCCATTTTTCTTATATCAAGTATCATCTCACTGCCGTTTTCAGAGACCTTGGAGATCTTCACGAGCCCGGCTTTAATCAGGAACATCTGATCCGCAGTATCCCCCTGAGAAAAAACGACTTCGCCCTTTTTGTACTCCTTTCTCACGGCGAAGGAAGCGAGAGAGGATTTCTCATCAGGAGAGAGATTCTGAAAAATCCATGTGCTGCCGATACATGCTTTACTGTGACTGTGGTAACCGGAAATAAAATTGTTGCAAATACAACCTGCCATAAATGAATGCTCCTTAATAAATATGTCTGCTTATCTAATATTTCACTATGTTTGAAATAATCAAATACTTTCTACCTCCTTAAATATACGCAGACAGAGCTTTTTTACAGGTTGCTGCTGTTTAAAGAGAAACATTTTACTGTTTCTCTTTGCAGGCAGAGCTAGTTTTCACGGTTAACCTGTATAAAAATGAAAGCTTTTGAGATGTGCATTTTAAATAAAGTGCAGAAAATTATAGTAGCTTGGACTACAAATTCAAAAATTTTATTATGAATAAAATTTCTCTAATAAAATCCGGTAAAAATTATAAACGCACTATCTTTTTCTTTGTTAAAATACCTGAATGGTTTTAAAATATAATATAAGGCGGTAATTGTTTTACAATTAAAAGGAAAGATGTCGCGAATACTGTTTATCTCCGTTGATGTTCGGTCTGTTTATGAACAATAGGCTCTCATTTCTTCTGATAGTTATTGCAGGTTAAATATGCGTCGTTGTACAAGTAACCGCAGTTTTCATTTGCGTGTGCCCGGTAACGCCTTATATTAAAGGGTTTCGCATTGTATTTACTGGGAGTCTGATTTATGCTTAAGCTTATATATGGCGCATACGAAAATATGTTCTAAAATATTTTGACAAAAAGCGCTCAAAATTGTATACAGAATACAATCTTAAATTATGAACGGTTCCGCTCCGAAAGCTTGCGGGTTCGGAATCATTAATATGAAAATGAGCGGAGCTGAGGCTGCGCAGAGAATACCTCTACTAAGGAGAAATATTTATGATGCAAGACTATCTTAAGCATGTTGAAGAAAGAAAGGCTCAGGGGATACCTCCTCTTCCTCTGTCGCCCGAATTTACCGCAGAAGTGTGTAAAATGCTGGAAAATCCGGCGAAGGAGCAGGCGGATTTCCTTAAGGAACTTATAGTTAACCGTGTTTCTCCCGGTGTTGACCCCGCTGCGGAAGTCAAGGCAGCTTGGCTTGAAAGAGTCGCCAAAGGCGCTGTGAAATGCCCCGTAATCACAAAAAAAGATGCTGTGTTCTTCCTCGGAACAATGCTCGGCGGCTACAACGTAAAACCCCTTGTGGATCTTCTCACTGACGCCGAACTCGGTGCTGATGCCGCCGAAGCTCTTAAACAGACCATACTCATTTACGGCTCTTTTGAAGATGTGCTTGCTCTTTCCAAGTCCAACGCCAATGCCAAGGCTGTTATTCAGTCATGGGCGGATGCTGAGTGGTTCACATCCAAGCCCGAATTTCCCAGATCATTCAAGTTGAAAATATTTAAAGCAGACGGCGAAACAAACACGGACGATTTTTCCCCCGCTAAACACGCGTGGAGCCGTCCGGACATTCCGCTGCATGCTCTCGCCATGGGTGAAACCTCATGGCCTCAGGGGAACGCCACCATTGACAAATTCCGTGCGGAAGGCTTTGAAGTCGGCTTCGTGGGCGATGTTGTGGGTACTGGTTCATCCAGAAAATCCGCATGCAACTCTGTTATGTGGAAAATCGGTCAGGATATACCCTTTGTTCCCAATAAAAGGCGCGGCGGCGTAATACTCGGCGGCGTAATAGCCCCCATTTTCTTCAACACCACTGAGGATTCCGGCGGTCTGCCCATCACCTGCGATGTGAACAGCATCAAAACAGGCGACCTTATAACTGTTGATACAGAAAAATGCGAAGTCAGGGACGAGGCCGGCAAGGTTATTTCCACCTTTAAGCTTACCCCCTCCACTATAAAAGACGAGTACAGGGCGGGCGGACGTCTTAACCTTATAATCGGCCGCCAGCTTACCGCAAAAGCCCGCAAAGCACTCGGTCTTCCTGAAAGCACAGTCTTCACCGCAACGGTAAATCCTGTTCCCAAAAAAGGTCAGGGCTTCACGCTTGCGCAGAAAATTATCGGAAAAGCATGCGGAGTGGAAGGCGTTCTTCCCGGAACCGCTTGCGAGCCCGTAATGACAACTGTCGGCTCTCAGGACACCACCGGACCGATGACAAGGGATGAAATCACAGAGCTTGCCTGCCTTGAGTTTCAGGCGTCTATGTTCATGCAGTCCTTCTGCCACACTGCCGCTTACCCCAAGAAAGCCGATGTGGCTATGCACAAATCTCTCCCCGATTTCGTCACCTTAAGAAAAGGCGTGGCGCTTCGCCCCGGTGACGGTGTTATCCACTCATGGCTTAACAGGCTTCTTCTTCCCGATACTCTGGGAACAGGCGGCGACTCTCACACACGCTTCCCTATAGGGCTTTCTCTCCCTGCGGGCTCAGGTCTTGTCGCTTTTGCGGGCGCTCTCGGCTTTATGCCTCTTGATGTTCCCGAATCCGTGCTTGTGAAGTTCAAGGGCAAGTTCAACCCCGGCATAACTCTCAGGGACGCAGTAAACGCTATCCCCTACTGGGCGATCAAGCAGGGGCTGCTTACTGTTCCCAAGCAGAATAAAAAGAACATTTTCAACGGACGCATTCTTGAGATGGAAGGTCTGCCGGATCTTACAGTTGAGCAGGCGTTTGAACTCACTGATGCTACAGCGGAAAGATCAGCCGCCGGCGGTACGATAAAGCTCAGCGAGAAGTCTGTTTCCGGTTTTCTCAGAAGCAACATAGCGCTGATGAAAAAGATGATTGCGGCAGGGTACAGGCATGCGGACACGCTGAAAAAACGCATTGAGGACGCTGAAAAATGGCTTGCCAATCCCGTTCTTCTTGAAAGAGACGAAAACGCCGAATATGCGGCTGTTATAGAAATCGACCTTGCCGAAATCACTGAGCCGATTCTCGCATGCCCCAACGACCCTGACGATGTTAAGCTTCTCAGCGAAGTCGCGGGGAACAAAATAGATGAGATCTTTATCGGTTCCTGCATGACTAACATAGGTCACTTCCGCGCCGCAGGTAAAATCTGGGAAGGCGCAGCTTATCCCAAAACAAAAATATGGCTCACTCCTCCGACACTTATGGATCAGATGCAGCTTATGGAAGAGGGCTACTACTCAATCTACGCCAGCGTGGGCGCAAGAACGGAGATTCCCGGCTGCTCACTCTGCATGGGCAATCAGGGGCGTGTACAGCCCAAGGCTCATGTTCTTTCAACATCAACAAGGAACTTCCCCAACCGTATAGGGGATGAGTCTCAGGTTTACCTCGGATCTGCGGAACTTACGGCAGTGACCGCTCTTATGGGCGAGCTTCCCACCCCGGCGGAATACCTCATGCTGTATAAAAGCAAAATTGAGCCGAAACAGGCTGAGGTGTACAAATACCTCGAATTCGACAAAATGGGGGATTTTGAACTCTCATACATCGAAAGAGTGGCATTCTAAAAGGATTTTGATACAGGGGGCTCTTGGGAGCCCCCTTTTTTTTGCGGCACAAAACAGTGATGCGTCACTCTGAGCAGAGCGAAGAGTCTCAGGTTCTGTTAAATGAGAGATTCTTCACTGCGTTCAGAATGACCGCAGGGGGAATCGTTTTTCCATCTTTTTGGGTGTGTATTTTGTGTCTTGCCGCATGGCGCAGTAATGCTGTCAGCGTCACTCTGAGCAGAGCGAAGAGTCTCAATGTTCTGTTTAATGATAGATTCTTCACTGCGTTCAGAATGACCTCCGGGAAAACATGTGTATTTTGTGCTTTTTTCTTATGGCGCAGTGATGTTGTGATGCGTCACTCTGAGCAGAGCGAAGAGTCTCAATATTCTGTTAAATGAGAGATTCTTCACTGCGTTCAGAATGACGGCAGGGGGAGTCGTTTTGTTATTTCGTTATGCTTCAAATGCATTTATGTTCATAAAATAGTGTTTGATAAATTCGATAGATAAAAGTGATATGCGTATTTGAATAATCAATCAGCAGATCGGTGAAAGCAATCCTAAGCCCGCTAACAGAATGCGGCGGAGGTCATCTGGAAATTTTTAAACCGATATATCGAAAAATAAGCAAAAAGGCACTCCTGTGCTATTTGTTCTGAAAAAGCGTATTTTCAAGGGTTCTGAAATGTCGTGAACCATGAGCTATTTTTTTTGTCACTTATTATATGCAAAAAAATCTATTTTTAGCTTTATCAAATTTAAAAAATGTTTTATTATCGGCGTTGCCAATAATACTTGACAAAAATCCGTGTATAATTATAACTGTATACAGTATACATCAGAAAGGGGTTCTAAAAACGCTTTTCCGGTGTGAGTGCGCGGTAACGAAAACGGACTTTTATAGGGCAGGTTCAGAAAAACTGCTGATTATAGTCTTAAAAGCGTGTACTATGAAGAGATTGGAGCTTCGATGCTCTGAAATTATAACTTAAACAGGAGTTTGATATGTGCTTTACCAGACCTAAAATAGCCCTCATAGGCGGCGGCCAGATCGGCGGCGTTCTCGCTCAGCTCAGCGCTCTTAAAGAGCTCGGTGATGTTGTTCTCTTCGATATAGTTGAGGACATGCCTCAGGGTAAAACCCTTGATATAGCTGAAGCTTCCAGAGTGGATGGCTTTGATGCATGCCTCATGGGAACAAACGACTACAAAGACATAGCAGGCGCAAACATAGTTATCGTTACCGCAGGCCTCCCCAGAAAACCCGGAATGAGCAGAGACGACCTGCTTACAACAAACGCTAACATCATCAAAAGCGTTGCCGAAAACATCAAAAAATATGCTCCCGATTCATATGTAATAGTTATCTCCAACCCGCTTGACGCTATGGTCACTCTTATGCAGAAAGTGACAGGTTTCCCCGCAGAAAGAGTTATCGGCCAGGCCGGTGTTCTTGACTCCTCAAGGTTTGCTTCCTTCATCGCATGGGAACTCGGCGTATCCGTTAAAGACGTAAACGCCATGGTTCTCGGCGGTCACGGCGACACAATGGTTCCCCTTGTTCGCTATGCAAACGTAAACGGCTGCCCCGTTATGGAGCTCCTTGAGAAAAAATACAACGACAAAGCCAAAGCCAAAGAAGTTATGGTTGCAATGGTTGAAAGAACAAAACAGGCTGGCGGCGAAGTCGTGAAACTTCTTAAAACAGGTTCAGCGTTCTATTCTCCCGCTTCCTCTGCAATCCAGATGGCAGAAGCCATTCTGAAAGATGAGAAAAGAGTTCTGCCCGTATGCGCACTTCTCAAAGGCGAATACAGCGTGGATAACCTCTATGTGGGCGTGCCTGTTGTTCTCGGCAAAAACGGCGTTGAAAAAATTATCGAACTCGATCTTGATGCTGAAGAGCAGGCTCTGATGGATAATTCTGTCAATGCAGTAAAAGATCTTGTTGAGGCTATGACACGCCTCGGTTTCCTTTAGAATAACTGTTATATTTTAAGGCTATATTAACATGGCTCACCAATTAAGGCTTGAAGTTAGCATTGGTTTGGAATACTATTTTCGTGTTTTAAGCCCGAAGTAAAACAAAACAGCTGGAAGGTGAGCCATGTATTTACACGAATTTCAGGCTAAGGGTCTTCTCCGCGAGTACGGTCTTCCCGTACCGGACGGAGGAGTAGCATCCACAGCCAGCGACGCGCTTCGCGTTGCAAAAGAGTTGAAAGGAGAAAAATGGGTCATTAAGGCTCAGGTACACGCAGGCGGAAGGGGAAAAGCCGGCGGTGTTAAGATTGTTCAGTCATTCTCGGATGTCTATGATGAGGCAACCCACATGCTCGGTATGAAGCTGGTTACACACCAGACCGGGGAAGAGGGTAAAATCGTCCGCAGGATTCTCGTTGAGAAGGCGACTAACATCAAACAGGAAATCTACCTGAGCTTCATGGTCGACAGAGATAACGAGCAGCACATCTTAATAGCAAGCGCAGAAGGCGGAACAGAGATTGAAACTCTCGCTGAAAGCAGACCGGACGCTATTATAAAGGAGAAACTCTCCGCTATAAAAGCCATGGGCTTCTATCAGGGAAGGAAAATTGCCAAAAAACTTGGGCTTAAAGGCAATCTTCTCAATAAGTTTTCCGCGGTTGTGGTTAAGCTGCATCAGGTCTTCATGGATTATGACTGCATGCTGCTTGAGATAAACCCCCTTGTTGTAAACAGTGACAATGAAATCGTCTGCCTTGACGCAAAAATCACTGTGGACGACAACGCACTCTTCCGTCACTCCAAGATAGAAGAGATGAAGGACTACGGCGAAATGGAGCCTCAGGAAGTAAGGGCATCCATTTACGACCTGTCATACGTGAGCATGGAAGGCAATATCGGCTGCATGGTAAACGGAGCCGGTCTTGCTATGGCCACTATGGACATCATCAAGTCCTTCGGCGGACAACCCGCAAACTTCCTGGACGTTGGCGGCGGAGCGGACGAAAACAAGGTAAGGGAGGCTTTCAGAATCATCCTTACCGACCCGAATGTGAAGGTTATCTTCGTGAATATTTTCGGTGGTATTGTCCGCTGCGACTTAATAGCCAAAGGCGTTCTTAAGGCAGCAAACGAGGTTCCGGGCGATAAGCACGTGGTACTCAGACTTGACGGCACAAACGTTGCTGAAGGCAAAAAAATCATCAACGAAGAAGCCAAAGCATCAGGACTGAATATCTACGCCGCAGACACGATGGCAGACGCCGCCCAGCTTGCCGTCAAACTTGCGAACGAACCCGCACCCGATGCTCCTGCAAGGAAGAAAGGGGGTAACAAATGAGCATACTTATAAATAACAGAACCAAGGTGATTGTACAGGGCCTTACAGGCAGTCAGGGAAGATTCCACGCAGCCAAAATGAAAGAATACGGAACCAACATCGTAGCCGGTGTCGTTCCGGGCAAAGGCGGAGAAAGTGTAGACGGCACTCCGGTGTTTGACACCATAGAAGAAGCGGTGAGAGCAACAGGAGCCAATGCGTCTATCATCTATGTTCCGCCCGCGTATGCTGCTGACTCCATTATGGAAGCGGTGGATGCGAACCTTGATGTTTGTGTGTGCATTACCGAAGGCATACCCGTGAGGGACATGCTTGCGGTTAAGAGAATGATAAAAACCACAGGTTCAAGGACAATGCTCATAGGCCCCAACTGCCCCGGTGTAATCACACCCGGCGAATGCAAGATGGGGATTATGCCCGGTGAAATACATACTCCCGGAACAGTGGGAATTATTTCAAAATCAGGCACACTGACTTACGAAGCCGTTAAGCAGGTAAGCGCATACGGTCTCGGTCAGTCAACTTGTGTGGGAATAGGCGGAGATCCTGTTATAGGTCTTAAATATATCGACCTGCTGGAAATGTTTGAGTACGACGCGCAGACGGAGCTTGTGGTTCTGATCGGCGAAATCGGCGGCCAGGCAGAAGTTAAGGCAGGGGAATGGATTAAAAACAACTTTACGAAGCCCGTAGTCAGCTTCATAGCCGGACAGACCGCGCCCAAAGGTAAAAGAATGGGACACGCGGGAGCAATAATCTCCGGCGGAGACGACACGGCGGCCTCCAAAATGAAAAGGCTTGCCGAGTGCGGTGTTCATGTTGTGGAGTTACCTTCGGACATCGGTAAAAAAGTTGCTGAGGTTCTTGGAAAAATTTAGAAATAAAAGGCCGTCCGTATGGGGTATGCGGACGGCCTAAATATAAAAGTAGAGGATACGTACCGGAACCCGATCTCAGCGGCTCAGGGAAGGCTGCGTATTCTGAATGCGGCAGATTGATAAGTTGCCGCAATTACAAAAGGAGAAGTTAATGGGTAAGGCAGAAAGCATTAACATTATTGTAGAGTACTGCAAAGGTTGCGAAATCTGCGTGGAACTCTGTCCTACCAAAGTCCTTGATATGAAGGACTTTAAAGCGCATGTCGCCGACCTTGACAAGTGCATAGCTTGCATGCAGTGCGAGCTTAGGTGTCCCGACTTTGCAATCGAAGTTTATAAAAAAGGCTAACAGGAGGAATTTGTGGCTAGAGAAATTAGATTCCTTCAAGGAAACGAAGCAGTATGTGAAGGTGCCCTTTATGCGGGCTGCAGATTTTATGCAGGCTACCCTATTACGCCTTCAACCGAAATTGCAGAAGGTCTTTCGGCTTCACTGCCCAAGGTAGGCGGACGCTTCATCCAGATGGAAGACGAACTTGCTGCTATGGCAGCGACAATAGGCGGCTCAATCGCAGGTAAAAAATCACTGACGGCAACATCAGGCCCCGGTATGTCCCTTAAAATGGAAAACCTCGGCTATGCGTATCTTACAGAGGTGCCCTGTGTTATCGTTAACGTTATGAGAGGCGGCCCTTCAACAGGTCTTCCCACAGGACCCGGTCAGTCCGACGTTATGCAGGCTAAATGGGGAACTCACGGAGACCACCCCGCAATAGTCCTCACTCCTTCAACAGTACAGGAGCAGCTTAACGAAACAGTGCGCGCATTCAACCTCTCAGAAAAGTACAGAATGCCCGTAATCGTTCTCACTGATGAAATTATCGGTCACATGAGGGAAGCCATCGAAATTCCCGAACCCGGCGAGCTTGAGGTCATTGACCGCAAGAGACCCACATGCGATCCGAAAGACTATAAACCCTACAGACCCGACGCAGACCTCGTACCCCCGATGGCTGATTTCGGCTCAGGCTACAGATACCACATCACCGGTCTTAACCACGCTGAAGACGGTTTCCCCTCCAACAACGGTAAAATGGCTCAGGCCGATGAAATCCGTCAGGAAAACAAAGTAATGCACCACTATGACGACATAGTGAAGGTAGAAGAGTTTGAGTGCTCAGATGCGGAAATCATCATTTTCGCATACGGCAGCTCAGCCCGTTCCGCTAAAGAAGCCGTTATCAAGGCAAGAGCCGAAGGCATAAAAGCCGGTCTTTTCAGACCCCTTACCCTGTGGCCTTTCCCTGAGAAACATCTTGAGAAATATGTCGGCAAAGCCAAAAAGTTCATCGTTCCTGAGCTCAACCTCGGTATGATGAAGTTTGAGGTCGACAGAGTCGTGAAAGGACAGGCGAATGTTGTGGGAATCAATAAAATTGACTCCGACCCGATTACGCCCGTTGAGATCATCGATGAAATCAGGAGGGCTAAGTAATGGCTTACGATTACAGCAAATACCTCAGATCAGGTAAAATCCCCCATATATGGTGCCCCGGCTGCGGCTACGGCATAATTATGAAGTCCCTCATCAGGGCGATAGATGCCACAGGTCTCAACAAGGACGAAATAGTCCTTACCTCAGGCATAGGCTGCGCAAGCCGTCTCCCCGGCTACATGGACTTCAACACCCTGCACACAACACACGGACGCTCACTGGCTTTCGCCACAGGCGTGAAAGTGGCAAACCCCAAGCTGAAAGTTATCGCTCTCGGCGGTGACGGCGACATGACAGCCATAGGCGGAAACCACTTTATCCATGCGTGCAGAAGAAACATTGACATAACATGCTTTGTTTTCAACAACTATATATACGGAATGACAGGCGGTCAGTACTCACCTACCACGCCTAAAAACTCCAGAGCTACAACCGCACCTTACGGCAACGCGGACAACCAGTTTGATATAGCACAGCTCGCAATAGGCGCAGGCGCAACCTTCGTTGCAAGAACGACTACTTACCACGCTGTTCCTATGGAAAAGCTTATCAAACAGGCTCTTGACCACAAAGGCTTCAGCGTTGTGGAAATCATGGCCGGCTGCCCCACAGGCTACGGACGTAAAAACAAACAGGGCTCACCCGCAAACATGATCCTCTGGCAGAAAGAGAACGCGATTCCCGCTAACAAAGCCAAGGAAATGAGCGCGGAAGAGATGGAAGGCAAATTCGCCATCGGTGTTCTGCATGAAGTTCAGAAACCTGAGTACGTCGAAGCTTACGACGCTCAGGTCGGTTTGAAGTAAGGAGTGATTGAAAATGGCTAGAAGTGAGATAAGACTTAGCGGTTCCGGCGGACAGGGTATGATTACTGCCGGTATTATCCTTGCCATGGCTGCTTCCGTTTACGAAGGCAAAAAAGCCATTCAGTCCCAGTCATACGGACCTGAAGCAAGAGGCGGAGCAAGCAAGGCAGAGGTTATCATCAGTGATGATGCGATATACT
This sequence comes from Geovibrio ferrireducens, assembly GCF_026226615.1. Classification (NCBI taxonomy): domain Bacteria; kingdom Pseudomonadati; phylum Deferribacterota; class Deferribacteres; order Deferribacterales; family Geovibrionaceae; genus Geovibrio; species Geovibrio ferrireducens. The sequence goes on along the minus strand of NZ_JAJAPB010000004.1, from coordinate 131,217 downwards.
ACCCCAAAGTAATGTACCCTGATGTTGTAGTGGCTCTGACTCAGGAAGCTGCTGATAAATACTGCAAAGACCTGAAAGACACCGGTCTTCTCATAGTAGACAACCTTATGGTTAAAAAGGCTCCCGAAGGGAAGTTCAAAGTTGTCGGCCTCGATATAATCGTGACCGCTGCTGAGAAAGTCGGCAAAGCTATGGTTGCAAACGTTGTAACCCTCGGCGCGCTTAACACTTTCTGCAACCTTGTTGACCCTGCTACCCTTGAGAAAGCGGTTCTCAGCCGTGTTCCCAAAGGAACAGAAGAGCTTAACAGAAAAGCACTCGCTGCGGGCGCAGAACTCGCCAAAGCGGCAATGTAAAATTACACAGGCTCATGCCTTAAGAGGGGTGTCTTCGGACACCCCTCTTTTTTTCTTGAAATTCCGGACTCATCTCTTATTTTGTAATCGGCATGCATTCTTTTCATTTCTGTTTTAATTTGAAATCGGAATTACCTCCTTGTCATAAAATGTTTTTATGAAGTACAAAAAATTCATTATATGCAATTGAAAAACCTGTACATCAGGTATAATGTTGTTATAATAATGTGAAATCAGCTTTCGGGAAGGATCATTTTTAATGATTGGTGAAAATTGTTCTTCAGGCAGCAATGCTGCTCTGCTTATTTCTATACTTGATTCAATAGGTAAGGGTATCCTTGTTTTTAACGGCAGGGTTATTTACTCCAACTCCATTGCCGAAACTTCTCTGGGTTATCCTGCCGGAAGCCTTGAGGGCAAAGACCCCAGCGAAATTTTCCCTGTAGATTCAAAACTTTTGAGTTCATGCCTTTTCGAGGAGATCTATGACTGTGAGATGGCAGGCGAGTTCAATTTTCAGACCGCTTCCGGCGCTCTTATTGCTCTTAAAGGTGAGATCAAAAGCATAGATTTCGAAGGAAAGAATGCCTGTATGGTGATATTCGACCCTAATACTTCTCTGGACAGGCAGGTTAAAAAACTTGCGGAAACTGAGCAGCTTTTCCGCATTCTGACCGAAAATTCATTCGCCGGAATCTACATTTATAAAGATAAGTATATCTACGCCAACCCTGAATACCTCTCCAAGACAGGCTACACGATGGAAGAACTCAAGCAGATGACTCCGTGGGAGATTGTGCATGAGGACGACAGGCGGTTTGTTAAGGAAAATGTTCTCCGCAGACTGGCCGGAGAGGTTTTTGATCAGAAGTATCACGAACGCAAAATAATTACAAAATCAGGTGAAATCCGCACTGTCCGCGTAGCTACCAACACCGTTATGATTGACGGCGAGTTCGCGGGGATAGGCAGCACAATAGATATATCAGACCTTAAAGAACTCCAGAACAGCCTTGAGGAAAAGGTAAGGGAAGAGACCATCAAACGTTACGAGCAGGAACAGCTTCTTGTTCAGCAGTCAAAACTGGCGGAGATGGGCGCTATGCTCCGTTCCATCGCACACCAGTGGAAACAGCCTCTCAGTGCTGTCAGCATGCTTTTGCAGGATCTGGTGCGTACATACGATGCCGGAGGGCTGGATAAGGAATATATCGACTGGGTGCATAATACTTCCACTGAGCAAATCTCCTATATGACGGAAACTGTTAAGGATTTTATGGATTTCCTCCGCCCGTCGAAGGAGAGGAGCCTGTTTACCATTGAGGATGCCCTCTGGCCGACATTGAAAATTTTCTCGCATCAGGCTATTTCCCATGACCTCCGTATAGAGATGAAGTGCGACTGGAAAAAAGGGAAAAACGGCTCAGATGTGAAGCACGTGAAGAATATCGGCAGCCCCAACGTGCTTATAGATTGTGAGAACTGCGGACGCAGCGATGTGCACATAGAGGGTTACAGAAATGAGTTTATGCAGGTTCTGCTGAATATATTCAACAATGCAAAGGATGCCATAGAATCATCAAAAAAACAGGGCAGGCTCACTGAAAGCGGCAGAATATGCGTACACATAGGCGACAGTAACGGGCGTATCTCCATAGATATAGAAGACAACGGCGGCGGAATCCCTGAGCATCTTCTCAATAAAATATTTGATCCTTACTTCACCACCAAAAGCTCCGAACACGGCTCAGGAATCGGGCTGTACATGGTGCGGGCAATTGTGGAGAACAGCATGGGGGGAAAAGTCTGTGTGCGTAACGGAGAGTCAGGCGCTGTTTTCAGCATCATACTGGACAGACACGCGAAGTCTATCTCTGCGGCAGGTTCCTGTTAAGCTCAAAGCCGCCTTCGAGCCTGAAAATTATTCCTGTATCAGCGAGATTCCTTAAATCTCCCTCTCTCTCCTCCGCTGAGTCGGTTTCGTAGAGCCCGGAGAAAATCCTGTTTCTGAAAAGCTCCTCCTCTGAGACAGTTCTGTCCGCTTCCAGAAGTGCGTGAAGCAGTCGGTACTGGCGCTCTGTAATTTTATTTTCAGATTTAAGCCATTCAAAGAAGTCCTTCACGGCGCTTATTCTTAATCCGGCAAGCAGAATATCGGTCACTGTCACAAATGATCTGCAAACCCCTTCCAGAAAAAAGCATATAAACGGCGTAAGGTCAAAGCCGCCTGTCTTTTCGCTTTTGCGGAAGCTGCGGTAATATTCGGTTCTGTTCTCTTTGTAGTAAATGCCTATGGAGCGGTAAAGGTATCTGTAGCCGGCTTTTTTAAGAATCGCAGCCTCAACGCTGCGCGCAGTGCGGCCGTTTCCGTCACCGAACGGGTGAATAAGGCTGAGGTGGTAATGAGCCAGACATGCGCGTATGAGCGGGTGAACTGATTTCTGCTCTGTATTGAACCAGTCGCAGAACTCCTTTACCAATCGGGCAATATCCCTTTCCGGCGGCGCAAAGTACTTAATGTCCGCCGCCTTGGTCCTGAAACTGCCCGGAATATTCCCTTCGGTGCGCACATCAAATGTGATGTGCATGTGCAGACGCTTTATGAAGTCCGGGGTGAGTATAAAAGGCTCAGGGGAGGGGACAATTGAGTCAATCAGCCCGTAGACTATCCGCAGGTTGGCAAGTGCTTTTTCCGCTGCGGGGCGGTGGTAGCTGTCCTGAAGGATGCGCAGAAGGTGGAGTGCATCCTCGCTTTTGATGTTGTTCTTCTGCACAGTGAGGGATGAGTAAATGCATCTGCCGCAAAGGTCGTCCAGAAAAGGGTATGCATATGGCGTGACAGGCAGTCCGCTGAGAACGGCAAAGCGTGCGTCAGCCTCTTTCAGCAGGGGAGCTGCGGCCTTCTCATCATATTTCCCGCTGAAAGTTATACGCTCAAACCGTTCGGTTATTATCTGCCTTATCATCCGCCCCCCGTGTAAATGAGTACAAGTCTCTAATTATAACAGAAAAAACTAAACTTCCCGCGAGGCTTTTTTCAGGCGCAGGGTGAAAACTGCGCCGCTGTCTTCATTATCAGCGTATATGCTGCCGTGCATGTGGGTTTCTGTGATTAATTTCGATATATAAAGCCCTATGCCTGTTCCGCTGTTCCCTTTTGTGGTGAAGTATGATTTGAAAATACTGTCCTTAACATTTTCCGGTATGCCGCCGCCGTTGTCTTTTATTCTGATGATCACTTCCTGAGCGGTTTCCGCGCAGCTTACATGAATCAAGCCTCCGGAAGCCCCTCCTGAATGGGCAGTAATGGCATCCTTTGCATTGGCAAGAAGATTGAGTATAACCTGCTTAAACTCATTTCTGGAGCCGTGGACGGGGGTGTCAGCGGCGCAGGTGAGTTGGTGACGTATTTCGATTCTGCTGTTGGCGTAATGCACAGAGACGAGGTCTATTATCTCCTCCAGAGCGGAGACAGGCTCAAATCTGTCATCAGTGCGGCCGGGTTTGAAAAAGTTCCGGAAATCCTTCTCTGTCTGAGACATGAAATCAAGCTGGCTCATTATGGCCGCTGTGTACTCACGCAGGTTTTCAGCGTTCAGATCACTGCTTTTAAATTCCGATTCGATAAGCTGGCTGAACATCCCCACAGCGTTCAGCGGCTGCTGCCACTGGTGGGTTATTACCCCTATCATTTCACCGAGAGCAGCCATTTTTGACTGCTGAATGAGCATCGCCTCCTGCTCAATCTGTTTGTTGTGGAGTTCACTGAGCTCAGTAATATCAGACGCGGTGATAAGTGTTACCGGATCATGGTCTGTCTTGGGCACGGCAACGCTGATGGTGAGTATTTTTTCCCTGCCGGAAGGGAGTGTAAATCTGTATTCCATTCTTGTCGTAGGCGTTTTTGATCTTAAGGCATCACAGAGGGCTTCAGCATCGCTGCTGTTTAAAATCTCAGGATAGGCATCCGTAAAAAGACTGCCTGCGCCTGTTGTCCTGCGTCCGAATATTTTCTCGAACTCAGGGTTCACCATCTCAACCCGGCAGTCGCCGTCCAGAACGCATATACCGACATTAGCCGAAAGCAGTATGGAGCTGAGAAGTTTTTCATGCTTTTCTATGCGTTCTGCCGTGCGGATCTTTTCTGTCTGGTCGTGGTGTATGCCGTTTATTCTGTATGGTTTTCCGTTTGAGTCAAAATCGTATGAATATATGGAGGTGATGATCCGCTCCTCACCGCCGGGCTGTATTATTCTGAAACTGAATTCCCTTTCCGGGGTATATCCGAACAGGGCTTCAAGCCATTCTCTCACCTTATCGCGGTCTTCCGGATGGGTGGCGGTGAGAATTTCCTTTACAGTCGGTGCTTCCGGTCTGCGCTCTATTCCGAAGATGGCAAACGCCTCATCAGTCCAGTAGCCGCGTCTGGTTCGCATATCACGCATCCAGCCGCCCATTCTGGCGACTTTCTGCGTTTTTTTAAGCAGGTCTCTGTTCTCTTTGAGGCGGATGTAGGCTGTACGGAGCTTCTCCGTACGTTTGCGCACTGTGGCCTCAAGCGCCTGATTGGATTCCTCCAGAAGCTCATGCAGACGTTCCTGTTCGGTTATGTCTGTTTTAATGCCGATGTAGCGTACTATTTCACCGTTTTCAATTATTGGGGCAATTTTGGCATCTTCTATGTATTTGGAGCCGTCTTTCTTTTTATTGATGAACTTGCCTGTCCACACCCTGCCGCTTCTGATCGTCTGCCAGAGATCCTTATAAAACTCTCTGTCATGCTCGCCGGATTTGAGTGCATTAAATCCGAGGCCTATTATCTCCTCCCGTGAAAATCCGGTAAGCTCTTTGAAAAACGGGTTAACATATTCTATGGTTCCGTTTCTGTCTGTAACTGCAATTGATATAGGGCTCTGTTCGACAGTGGCGTAAAATGTACGGAGCATGCGGACATTGTCGCAGTACAGGTCGGAGTGAGCAGCACTGACCAGATTGTCCGCAAGGCATCCCTGAGTGAGGGTGGAGACATAAGCGGCAGCGGATTTAAGTCTGCCCGGTTCAATATCGCTTTCGGAGTAAACAGCAGAGAAGATTTTCGGAAAATTATCAATTTCTGTGGAATTTATGGCGAATATCCCGCCGTTTTTTGTCCGCAGAATACCTTTTATTATGTTATCCGCCCCGGCCTTCGCAAAAACTGCCGGGAGCATTTCGGCAAATGTATTACCGTCAGCTTTTACGAGGATTTCCCCGTCAGCACCGTGTACGCTGGCAGGGAAGCCTGAAAAATCCGAAAACTGCTCCAGCTGCTTTTTCAGTTTGTCCGTATTCACAAGTTCATTTAAATTAGCCATTCAACATCGCAGAAATTGGTTATTTTTTTGATAGATATAGTTCAGAACTATTAGTTTAGGAAGTTATTTATTTTTTTAAAGGGTATATTTGTAAAAGTTATCGTACTGCGGATCGTATAAAATCCTTTGCTTTTTCTTCATATAGTTTTACACTCCTGCTGGATTATTTTGTTATTTGAAGTCTGCGGTCTCCTGACGGCGGGCTGCGGCATAAACCGGGATCGGGAATACGATTTATATAAGCTCACAAACTTCCATGGAAGGAAGTCCGCCGTGCGAAGCTGGAACTTGCCTGATGTGCATGGAGGCACACGCGGAGTGCGTACCGCAGCGTATGCGGGAGCAGCAAACGTAACAGAGAACGGAATACGATTATATATAGGCTCACAAACTTCCATGGAAGGAAGTTCGCCGTGCGAAGCGCAGCCGTGTTCATCACGGCGCGAGCGTGTGGCGAGTGTTTCCATGGACGGTAAACACGAGCAGTAAAGTAGAGGTGGCATTTGCTAAGACGTTTAAAACAAAAAATCCGCTCCCTTTTCGGAAGAAAGAAGGCAGCGGCGATCCGCGTGAGAGAAATCATGCCGGATGCGAAAAAAGAAGTGCAGCAGTATCATAAACCTGCTGTAAAACCGACAAGGGAGAAGGTGAGAACTGCGCCTCCTAAGGAAAAAATCAGGGTTGTACAGGCTCAGCCTAAGCCCAAAAAAGAGCCCAAGGTATTTGAACCGTGGGATCCTTCGTCATTCACTGTGGAATCTGCTGAAGGAAAAGTCCGCTTCCATGATCTGGACATTTCTGAACAGCTTTTAAGAGCTATTTATGATCAGGGCTTCAAGTACTGCACGGACATTCAGGCGGAAATACTCCCGCAGGCTTTCGAGGGCAGGGACGTAAGCGGAAAAGCGCAGACAGGAACAGGCAAAACAGCCGCATTCCTCCTTTCGGCTCTCAGGCACATCCAGAAAAACCCCATCGAAAACCGCAAGCCCGGAAACCCCAGAGTGCTTGTGCTCGCACCCACAAGGGAGCTTGTGCTGCAGATAGAGAAGGATGCTCTCGGCCTTTCCAAATATACCGACATCGAGGTTCTGGCTGTATTCGGCGGTATGGGGTATGAAAAACAGAAAAGAGCCCTTGAGGAAAAGCTTGTGGATATAGTTGTGGCCACACCCGGCAGGCTCCTTGATTTTCGCCAGAACAGCAAGGTTAATCTCTCCAAAGTGGAGATACTTATCATTGATGAGGCGGACAGAATGCTGGATATGGGCTTTATTCCGGACATCCGCAGGATAATCAACTACCTTCCCCAGAAAGAGAACAGGCAGACAATGCTTTTCAGCGCAACTCTCACCCCCGTGGTGGCGGAACTTGCTTCCAGATGGACCAAGGAACCTTTCACAGTGGAGATAGAGCCTGAAAACGTGACCAACATCAGGATAGAGCAGCTTGCCTACATAATCGAAAGCGATGACAAGTTCAAGGTGCTTTACAACTATATCAGACACTACGACCTCAAAAGCGTCATAGTGTTCTGCAACAGAAGGGATCAGACCCGCAACCTCACAGACAAGCTTTATTCTCTTGGGCTTGAGTGCAGAATGCTTTCCGGTGATGTCAGCCAGACAAAGAGGATCAACACCCTTGAAGAATTCAGAACCGGCAAAATACAGGTTCTGGTGGCGACTGATGTTGCTGCGAGGGGAATCCATGTCGAAGGCGTTACCCATGTCTTTAACTACAACCTGCCTGAGGACCCTGACAGCTATGTGCACAGAATAGGCCGTACAGCAAGGGCTGGAGCATCCGGCATATCCGTTATATTCGCCTGTGAAGAGGAATCAATGCTTATTCCCGCTCTGGAAGAACATACGGGCGTTAAAATGAACTACATCTACCCTGATGAGGAACTTCTGGCGGAACTGCCTGAACAGGTAAGGAAACCGGAGAAAAAAGAAAGACCTGTCATAAAAACTTCCGGCAGAGCAGGGAACAAGCCCACTAAGCCCGGCGGAAGAAAACCCCGCAGAAAAAACGCGGGAGAGGCTAAAGCTTAAGGTCGCTGAGGCGCACCGAGAGCATTTTTGAGACACCCGGTTCCTGCATCGTCACTCCGTAGAGGCTGTCCGCCTCGGCCATTGTCTTCTGACTGTGGGTGATTATGACAAACTGGGTGTCCCCCGAAAGGGTTTTAACCACCTTCATGAATTTATCTATGTTAGCCTCGTCCAGAGGCGCATCTATCTCATCCAGGAAGCAGAAAGGCGTAGGTTTGTAAAGGAACAGAGCAAAAAGGAGTGTGCACGCGCTCATCGCCTTTTCTCCCCCTGAAAGAAGGTTCATATTCACAAGTTTTTTGCCCGGCGGCTGAACAAAGATCTCCACACCGCTGGTGAGGAAGTTGTCCGGCTCGCTGAGGCGGAGTTCCGCCCTGCCGTCGCCGAAGAGAATGTCGAAAACCTTCTTGAAGTTGTCGCGCACTCCTTCAAATGTATCCCTGAAAAGGGCTGCCGTGCTGTCGTCTATTTCGCTTATAAGTTCATGTATGCTGGCTATGGCATCCTCAAGGTCGGTTCTCTGCTGGGTGAGAAATTCATTTCGCTTGCATACTTCGTCATGTTCCTGCTCAGCGGCCATGTTCAGCGGCCCCAGCTCATCAATGAGCTTAGTAACGGCGTCCAGCTCGGCTTTTGCCTTGTTCGGCTGAAATGAGGAAAGATCAGGCTTTTCGGTGTTAATATCCGCCTCGAACTTCTCGGTGAAGTTTTCGGACAGGCTCTGCATCTCAGCTAAAACACGCTCACGCTTAATTTCGGAATCGGTGACCACGCTGCGGAGCTTCTCAACCTCACGGTTGGCTTTCTCTATCTCTTTCTTGAGAGTTTCAAGCTCCTTTTCCTGCTCAGCCACTTCCCTGTCAGTGTTTAATGCGCTTGAGCGGAGCTCCTGCTGCTGTTTCATAAGTGAGGCGTACTCGCTCTTTTTAGCCTCCAGCCGCTCGCGGAAGTTGATTATATCAACAGTGAGCAGCTTGCTGAGGCGCTGCTTGGCTTCGCCTGTTTTCTGTGTGGTTTCGCTTATTTCCCTGTCAGTGAAGTGAAGCTCGCGGGTGAGGGCGCTGATCTGTTCGGTGAAGCCCCTTTCTTCTATTTTAAGAGCGTTAAGCTCATCCTTTGCATCTTCATAGAGGGTATTCACATCTTCAAGACGTTCATCCAGAAGCTGTTTCTCATCCTCTTTCTCTCTCTGCTCCTCCGCGGTTTTCTCACGCTGTTCTCTGAGGGATGTGAGCTCTTTTTCCATGCGCTCAAGCTCACGGGCAACGAACTCTGTCTCCTTGTCGATTATCTCGCCCCGGCGGGAGAGCTTTTCCTTCACCGCCACAGCCTCGTCAAGCATGCGTGATGTGTTTTTCGCCTCGGTTTCAAGGGTGGACTTGCGGGTCTCTTTTTCTGAAAGAATCTCAGCGGTCTCGGCAGTTTTGGCGGCGAGACCTTCGTATCTGGCTTCCGCATCCTCAAAATCAGCCGTGACAGTTTCCAGCTTATCTTCGGCTGTTTTAAGCTCGGTCTTGAGCTTAAGGATCACCACGCCTTTGTCATCGTCACCTATCTTCCGGTAGAGGCTGCCTGTCTTTATGATGTTTTCTGTTATTTTTTCCTGTTCTGTGAGTTCGTTAATCAGTTCATCCGCACTGTCTGAAAAGGTGAAGCGGAGTGAGCCGGTCATCTCCCTGACAGTCGCCAGAACCATGGATTTCTGCTCCGCCCTGAAAACAAGTATGTCTGCGGCGTGCATGGGCGGTTCGGCGGATTCATCAATCATATCAATAAGAAGTGATGATTCAAATCTCTTGAGGTATTCCCCGCTGTCCCCCACTGCGGCGTTTTCTATCTGCTCTTTCAGGACAGCGGTTCTGCTTTCAAGGGAGTTTTTCTCAAGGCGCAGTCCGTCAGTTTCAGCCTTGGCATCCGCTTCAAGGGTCTTTATTTCGCTGAGTTCCGCCCTGATTGATTTTATCTCGTCTGTCAGGTGCTTAAGTGCGTCTCTCGTTTCCTCGAATTCTCTTTGAGCGTCTTCGGCTCTCTGAACGGCTTTGGCTATCTCAGCCTCAAGGTCATCCTTTTCAAGGGTAAAGCGTTTCCTGTCGGCCTCAAGGCGGTTGATGGTTGTCTCTTTTTCGAATACGGAATTGTTGATGGATGTAAGCTTCTGCGTAAGCTCAAGGTATTCGTCCTCAAGCCCGTCAATATCGTATTTCAGGTCGTCCCGCATGCGGGTATATTCTTCGATTTTCTCTTCGAGTTCCTCAAGGCTCTCCCTGAGTTTGGCCTTGTTTTTCTCTGTTTCTTCCTTTGATGAAAGTATTCTCACGCGGGAGGAGGTAAGCTCCCTGAACTTGCGTTCAAAGTCCTCTATCTCCCTGTGAAGGCGCTCTTTTGTGCTTTCTGCCCCGGCTATTTCACTTTCCAGAAGCCGCACATCGCCTGAGATATTCGCTATGGAATCACCGAGGAAGAGCATTTTTTCATTTGTTTCCCTGAAACTGCCGCGGAGGGAGTTGAGCTTTCTTTCCTTTTCGGTTTCGGTTTTTACAAGGTTTTCAAATTCGGCGATTATGCCCGCCATGCCCACCTTTTCGCGGTTTATCTCTTCCGTGAGGGCGGATGAATCTTCTTTAAGCTTTATGTATTTGTAAAGGATGATGTTTTTGTCAAGTTCAGTCTTCCGCCCTGCAAACTCACGGAACTTCTTAACGGTTTCCACCTGTCTGGTGAGTGTGTCTATATGGCTGCGGATTTCGCTGATTATGTCGTTTACGCGTCCGAGGTTATCCTTTGTCTGATGAAGTCTGCGCTCGGCTTCCTTCTTGCGTTCCTTGAACCGCACCACACCTGCGGTTTCTTCCAGAAAGAGGCGTAGTTCCTCCGGGGTGGCCTGAATAATTTTCTCCACTTTCCCCTGTTCGATTATGGATATGCTTCTGGCTCCCATGCCTGTATCGTAAAAAATTTCACGGATGTCTTTAAGGCGGCACTTGCGGTTGTTGATTTTGTATTCACGCTCGCCTGTGCGGTAAAACTTTCTTGTTACAGTAACTTCGGAGAGGGTTCCCCATTTTGCCGTCACACTCTCCGGCAGGTCGCTCACCGTCAGGGACACTTCTGCGAAGCCGGATGCCTTGCGCTTGGCGGAGCCGCCGAAGATAACATCTTCCATGTCATTCCCGCGGAGCTCTTTGGGGCTCTGCTCGCCGAAAACCCAGCGTATGGCATCCATTATGTTGCTTTTGCCGGAGCCGTTCGGCCCAACAACGCAGGTAATGCCGTCGGGGAAATCCACGGCGGTCTTGTCGACAAATGATTTAAAACCTTGGAGTGTGATGGATTTAAAGCGCATAGAGAGATTGTAGAGTATATTGCGTTAAATTCAAACTGTTTTCACACTTGGAGTCCGTTGCTCTGCTAAACCTTAAACCTTGCTATAAGCATTGTGAGGTTCTCAGTCTGAATCTGAAGGTTATTCACCGTCTGGGTGACTTCTGCAAAGGCTGCTGAACTCTGCTCCACTGCTGTCGCCACACCCTGAAGGCTCTCATTTACGTTCATTGTGGAGCCGGTCTGACGCTGAACAAGCTCCATGACTGATGAAGTTTCGTGGTGAATCTGCTCCGCTGCGGTGACGATTTCATCAAATACGTGCCTTGTCTCCTCAGCCGCGCCGATTCCCTGATCAACGCTTTTCTCAGCCTGCTGCATGCCCGCTTCCGCCATTTCGGTTTCTTTCTGGAGTGAGGCTATTATATCACCCACTTCCTTTGTGGCGTTCTGTGTGCGTTCAGCGAGTTTGCGCACTTCATCCGCAACAACGGCAAAGCCTCTTCCCGCTTCACCTGCTCTTGCTGCCTCTATTGCGGCATTAAGGGCAAGCAGGTTGGTTTGGTCTGCTATATCGTTTATCACACTGATAATGTTCCCAATCTCCTCGGATGATTTGCCAAGTTTTGATATTGTTTCGGAGAGTCCCGCTGTTGTTGTTTTTATGCCTGATATTCTGCGCACTGTCTGCTGAACAAATTCTTTTCCTTTTTCAGTGACAACAAGTGCTTCCTCAACCTTCTTGCCGGTGGTTTCAACATGGAAAACCACTTCCTCCGCGGAATGTGTAACATCTCTCATGCCGTTTGCTATATCGCCCACCTGTGCCGACTGGGAGTTTGCTGTGGCGGAGAGTTCCTCCGCTGTGCTGGAAAGCTCATTAGTGGCCGAGGCAACGGTGTTCGTTGCATCTTTGACGCTGAGCATGGTTTCACGTATATTATCCACGAAGATGTTAAATTCACGGGCAACAGTGCCTATCTCATCGGTGGATTTCACCATGATTTTCTTAGTGAGATCCCCTTCGGCTATCTCTCTGAAAACTGTGACGAAACCGAGCAGCGGCCGGGTTATTGTGGAGGCGGCGAAGTAGCTGGTAAGGATGAAAAGCGCCAGAATGATGGGCGTTTCTATCATTATCATATTCCTCATGCGGATAAGGGGGGCCTCAAGCTCCTCTATGTAACTTCCGGCGGCTATTATCCAGTCGACTTCGGGTATGTATTTGTAAATAACTATTTTGTCTCTTGCGTTGGTCTCGTTCGGGTTTTTCCAAGGGTAAACTATTTTGCCGCTTTTATTGGTCACTATCTCTTTTATAAACATTCTGCCGTCTGAGTCCCTGCTGTCTATGAGGTTTTTGCCTTCAAGGGCGGGGTGAACCATCAGGGTTCCTTCTGCGTCAAGCACATAACCGTAGCCGGTGTCGCCTATTTTTACAGAGAGGATATAGTCTCTGAAATCTCTGGGGTTGAGCATTGTTTTAAAGTCTGAAACAGGTACTGTTCCCAGTACTATCCATCCCCACTCTTCAAAGTAACCTGCCGCGCCCAGTGACGGGACACCGTTCAGTGTTACGTGCGCATAGCCGCTGCGCTCTTTTATCAGTTCTGCAAATCCTTCAGCGTTTGAAAGGTTTTTGCCGATTTCATCCCTTTTTCTGTCGTAAATGACAACTCCCTCACTGTTGAGGATTATGAAGTAGCCATGCTCAAGTATATCCTGCTCCAGAAGAGCCTGTGAAGCGTCATACATAGCCACTTTTTCGCTGTAGCCGCCTCTGAGTGAGTTCATGTAGGTGAGGTTTATGGTGTTCAGCCCGGAATCCACAGCCCCTTCGATGTAGCCTTTTGCAGACGCGTTTATGGATGCCAGAACGATGGAGGCAAAAGTGTCTGTGGTGTGTTTGAGGTCGTTTTCAATCATGGAGTATGACATTTTCTTTGCGTTGCTGTAGGTTGTGATGGCCAGAAAAAGAATTGTAACGAGCGAAAGAAGGCTGAACGCAACGATTATCTTGTATTTTATAGTAAGTTTCATATGCACACTCCATCGGCTGTGTTATCTATAAATTATGAATAATATTTCAGTTCAGGCAACAGAAATCGGGCATATTATACCCCGGTCGGTCTTATTTATAAACAATTAATATTTAAGAAAACATCATTTTTCAACTGACTATTGAACCAATAAATCATATTGACAAAAAACTGGCAACAGTTTTTACTTGTGTGGCTTGAAAAAAAGTCTGCGGAGCATTAATTAATGGCATTTTTTGATATATTCAGGAAGAAAAAAAACAGCACACCGGAAACGGAAGCACCATCAGTGCCGGAAGCAGCCCCGGTGGCAGAGGCGGAATCATCCCAAAGCTTTCTGGGCAAGCTTAAAGCCGGGCTTTCCAAAACATCCGATAAATTCACAGGCGGACTTGAGAACATTTTTCTGGGCCGTAAGACAATAGATGAAGATCTGCTGGAAGAGCTTGAAGAGCTCCTCATAACCTCCGACATGGGTGTTCAGACTTCCATGAAGATAATAGAGAGCGTCCGTGAAGAGGTTTCCAGAAAAACACTGAAAGACCCGGCGGAACTGAGAAACAGCCTGAAAAGGAAGATTCTGGAAATCATCAGCATGGACAACAGCCTGAATCAGGTGGAAGAAAAGCCTTACATGGTCATAGTTGTAGGCGTGAACGGAACCGGGAAAACCACAAGCATAGCCAAACTTGCGAAAATGTTTAAGGACTCAGGCCTTAAGACTGTCCTTGCTGCCGGTGACACATTCCGTGCGGCGGCGGTGGATCAGCTTGCTGTCTGGGCGGAAAGGGCAGGTGTGCCCATAATCCGTCAGGCAGAGGGTTCTGACCCGGCGGCAGTTATATACGATGCTGTGCAGTCGGCAAAGGCAAAGGGTTTTGATGTGCTCATAGCGGACACGGCAGGCAGGCTCCATAATAAGTTCAACCTTATGAAGGAGCTTGAGAAAATATTCAGAGTAATCAGAAAGGAGATGCCCTCAGCGCCCCACGAGGTGCTTCTGGTGCTGGATGCCACAAGCGGTCAGAACGCTCTTGCACAGGCCAAGAAGTTCCACGAGGAGGTCGGGATTACCGGCATAATCCTCACCAAGCTGGACGGAACAGCCAAGGGCGGGGCTATTATAGGCATTGTGGATGAGCTCAGGATTCCCGTCAAGTTCATCGGCTTCGGCGAAGGCATGGACGACTTGCGTCCGTTTGATGCCGAAAGCTTTGTGGAAGCGCTCTTCCGCACGGACAGTGATGAAGCTGATAAAGGCTGATTATAAAACGGCCGATTTCCGCTGGAAGGACAGAGAGCAGGAAAGCCCGTTTCCCCCTGTCACGGCTGAGATAAACGGCGTGATGTACAGACTGAGCGGATTCGGCAGAGAGGCTGATGCGTTTTTTCATGCGGGATTGCTGAATATCAACGAAGCCTTTGATCTTTCCCTCAGTCTCCACGGCGAGCCTGATATTGCTGATCTGGGGCGCATGATTATCCTTGCCGAGGGCTTCAGTCAGCCTGATAAAATCAAAGCAGTGTCAGACCGGGTAAAGGGCGCGAAAAATGCCTCATCCCTGAAAATATTATGCAGCGCGCCGGAAACCTTCCTTGAGTATGTAAGAGCGAAGGAGCCGTCCATGAAAACAGCCGGAATGTATGCCTCGCTGCCTGAATCCCATAAAGAGTTCCTTCATATTTTTTCCAAGTCCCAGCCTTCCGTATCCGCATTCAGGACAGCGGCGGAGATCCTGACTGACTACGCGGACAGGGACATTGACCCTTCCGATATGTCACTGATAAACAAGCTCGAAACAGAACGCAGAAGCCTGAGAACAGGCTTTGAGGAAAAGTTCCGCGGGCTGGCTTCGGGTTTAGGCGCAGAGGCCTCAAGCCGCTGCGGCTTTGAAACACCGGAAATAACCTTCACCTTCACAGCCTCCTCCTTCGGCGAGTATGCTGAAAAATGCGAAAGGCTCTTTGAAAACAGAGCTAAGGCGGATGAGCTTTTTAAGTTCCTGAAAGATAATGATATATATTGAGAAATCAGCAGAAAACCTGCCCCTTGCCCGTAAAATCGCGCGGGAAAATGAAGTGGTTTCAGTTGAGGACGGCTTCATCCCGGATGACAGCAAGAAGAATATCCTCATATCTTCCTCCCGCAATAATTACGTGCACAGATGCCCCGCCACCAAGATATACCGATGCTGCAATTATTACGTCACGGATGCGGCGGAGGGCTGCCCGTTCGACTGTTCATACTGCATACTCCAGTCATATCTTAATCACTCGTACATAAAGGTTTACGGGGACACTGATGCCATAGTGTCTGAAATAAGAGATCTCGGAGCGAAGGGTGAGCGGGTGCGCCTCGGCACGGGTGAGCTTTCGGACAGTCTCGCACTGGACAATGTGCTTGGACTGAGCGAAATTCTTGTGCCTGTGGTGAATGAGTATGACAACATACAGTTTGAGCTTAAGACCAAGTCCGCAAATGTTTCAAAACTCTTTAACTTAAACCCGAAGAATATTGTGGTAAGCTGGAGTCTGAACCCTGAGCATGTGATAAAGCTTGAGGAACACGGGGCAGCGCCTCTGAAAGCGCGGCTCAGTGCGGCAAGGGATCTTTCCGCATACGGCTACAGGGTTTCCTTTCACTTTGACCCGGTGATATATTACGAAGGGTTTGAAAAGGATTATGACGCACTCGCTGAACAGCTTGCCGGATATGTTGATGAGTCTGCCGTGCAGTTCATAAGCGTTTCCACATTCCGCTTCATGCCGGAACTCCTCCCGACAGTGCGGGATAAGTTCGGCGGCAGCATGCTGCTCAAAGGGGACTACACAAAGGGGCTGGACGGCAAGATGCGCTATTTCAAACCTCTTAGGGCGCATATGCTTGAAAGTGTGGTAGGATCTTTAAGGAAGAGATGGAAAAATGTTTTCATATACTTCTGCATGGAGCATTCATCTCTCTGGGAAAAACTCATGGGCTTTGACCCCGGCGAAAGGGAGGAGCTTGAATCCCTCTTTCCGTTTATCAGGATGAAATAATGAAATACGCTTGCTTTGATATAGGCGCCACAAACCTTAAAATGGGCGTGGTGGACGAGAACGGAATCTTCCTTGAATATGAGTCCGAAAAAACACCCCAGACCTATGAAGAGCTCATAAAAGCTATCCGGGATTTTTCCCTCGGCAACTCCTGCTCCGCTGTGGGCATAGGCATTCCCGGCAATGTCAGTGACGGCAGCGCATACTGCCCTAATCTCCCGGTTCTGAACGGGCATCCCCTTGAGGCGGATATAGCCGCCCTCACTGAGCTTCCGGTGAGTATAGAAAACGATGCGAACCTTGCCGCTCTGGGCGAATATATCTTCTTTGAGACCGAAAGCACCGGAAACATGATACTGCTCACGCTGGGAACAGGTGTCGGCGGCGGGCTGATACTGGACGGAACCCTTGTTACATCAGAGTCTGCGGCATTTGAGGTGGGGCACATCACCCTTAATTTCAACGGCGAGAAATGCGGCTGCGGCAAGCGCGGCTGCTTTGAGTATTACTGCAGCATGAGCGGCCTTGTGCGCAGCTACAACGAACTCAGCGCTGATGTGAAGTTCCTCAAGGCGGCAGATGTGTATAAGCAGTTTAAGATGGGTGACAAGGTGGCGGAGCTGGCCTTTGAAAAATATGCAAACAGCCTTGCCCACGGGATGGCGAGCATTGCCAATCTGTTTGCCCCGCTTAAGATAAAGATAGGGGGCGGGCTTTCGGAAATGTCGGATGCTTACCTGCACACCGCTGTGAAGGTGTTTTCAAAGATAGTCTTCCCCGCACTTAAAGACAAGGTTGTGATAGAAACCGCCGCCGCAAAGAACAGGGCAGGGCTTTTGGGAGCCGCCGCCCTGTGCATGGTTCAGGGTTAATATTCAGTATCGTGCGTCCACATATCCTTGGTGAAGCGCATTACCCTGTTTCTGCCCGCCTCTTTTGCCTTGTAGAGTGAAATATCCGCAAATTTTATAGCCTGCCAGAAGTTCTCCGTATCCTTGGGGAAAATGGAAACGCCTATGCTCAGGGTCTTTTTCAGTGTCACATTCGGGCTTATGCGCATTTCGTGGGCTTCCATATTCTGCCTGATTTTCTCAGCCACGCTCATAACGCTTTCGTCATCCTCAGCATCTTTTATGATTATCAGGAACTCCTCGCCGCCGTAGCGGATTATTATGTCTGATGAGCGGACGGAACCCTTCATGATAGTCGCAAGGATCTGGAGTACCCTGTCTCCTGTTTCGTGTCCGAGGTCGTCATTCACCTTTTTGAAGTAGTCGAGGTCACACATAAGTATGCCCATGTTTTTCTGCCTGCGTTTGGTGTCTGCGGTGAGAATTTCCGTGTATTCCTCAAGGAACCTGCGGTTGTTGAGCCCCGTCAGCGGATCTTTCAGCGTGGTTTCACGGAGGTTTTTCAGCAGTTTCTTGCTTTCTATGACAGGGGATGCGTTTTTAAGGTAATCCTGAAGCAGGGGCAGGGCATTTTTCAGCATCTCTTCATTTTCCGGCTTCACGGTGACATGCACAACCTCGCCCACCGAACCCGCTATGATAATGGGCATGCACATGTGCTTTCTCCCCGTTTCATAACCGAGAAACTTGGGACAGGCTCTGAAATCGGCTGAACCGAAAACAGTCTGCGCCAGTCTTTTGCACCTGCACTCCTCCGGGCTGATCAGTATGTCGTCCGAGCAGGGCATGGGTTCAAGGGTGCAGACATCGCCGCAGACCTCGTGATTGAGATAGTTTATCTTGTTCTTGGCCTCGTCCACTTCGTATATGGCGAAATCATGGAATCCGAAGCTGTTTAAAAGGCCGAAAACCCTGACATAAACGTCATATATGTTTTTATCCTCTTCTATAAGCTGCTTAAACTGTTCCATGTTGAGCCGCTTCTGTAGATAGTCGTTGAATGCGGCTATCATTCGTCCTATTTCATCCCTGTTCACAGCCTCCAGCTTGGTTTCTATTATTCCGGCCGAGCCCAGATCCTGTATGCTGCGGGTTATCCTGTTGATATTTTTGGTCATCCCTTTGAGATAGGTGTAGAGTATCCCCACCACAACCGTTGTGGCGGCAAGACCGAGTATAAGGCATATCACTACGGATTTTATGATGCGCATCCGCTTTTCGTGGAGTATGGCGTCAATATTTTCTTCCGTTCTCTGGGTTTTATCCAGAGAAAGAATGTAGTAGTCCAGCGGCTCAAAGTACATGGTGTTTATGAAGTAGCTTACGGTTCCGCTTTCCGAGGTGAAGTCGGCGAATGCTCCGTGCATGCGGGATTCAAAGGCTCTTTTTATGAGTCCGTTCAGCTTGGTTCTGTTTTCGCTGTTTGATTCCATGAGCTTTTTAAAATCGCTTCCGTTCGCCGCTACAAGGCTGCCGTTGAAGTCGAATATGGCGAATGAGTAGCTGTCGTCACTGAGTATGAGCACATTGCTGATGAACTCCTTGACTATGTTCTCCTTGTTGTTCGCCGGATCCCCCGCAGCGGAGTACAGGCGGGTGAGTATGCCGTGCAGATCCATGGTGTATTTCATATGGCGGAACGATTTTTCCTGAAAATACCTGCCCTGCGAGCTGAAAACGGATTTGTCCGTGTAATAATTCTGCACTTCGGTATAAATAAAAAGCCCGTAACCCACCACTCCGAGCATAATCAGCCCGAAAAAATAAATGCCCAGAAGCTTAACCCTGAGAGAAACATCTCTGAAAAACTGCATTTACGACCCCTGAAATAAGATTGAGTATTTCTTTACTTATTTTTTACTCAAAACCGATTCTTTGCAAGCTGAATTTAGCCCTCTTAATTTTATAAACTTCTGCAAAACAAAAATAAAAAAAATCAAAGTATTAATGTGATGAAAATTGTCTTTGATCTGACATTTAAATATGTGAAACTAACAGATACTGTTCGGTCAAAAGGTGGAAAATGAAACATATTCTTGCTCTTATGGTTGTTTTTGTATCTCTTAATGCTTTTGCGGCAAACATATACAGCCTTGAGCTGACATACTCCGGAACAGAGGTGAAAGGCAGAGCGGCTTGGAAGTCGGATAAACCTGCCGGATTTGATGCAGCAGGTCTCAGCATCAAAGGCGCTGAGGTGACGGACGGAACTTTCACCCTCCCTGCGGGCAGAACTGAGATAAGCTTTGAGGGTACACCGCGCAGTGCCTTCGGTTCATGGTTCCCTGCACCGAAAGACGAAGCCTATTATATGCTTAAACTCACCCTTCCAAAAGGCTTATACCCGGTTTTTGAAGGAGAGGAACTGTCGGCTCTGAACGGAGTATTTACTTTCAGAAGCAGGGGCGCGGCAGAACAGCCGGCACTTGTGATAGTAAAGGATGCCGCCATGCGGAGCATCAAGTCAGAAGGTGTGACTGTCAGGACAGTATTTTCAGTGAATAACGCCGCTTTTGCGGAGGAATATCTGCGTAAAAGCGCTGAATACATAAAAATGTACACAGAACTCATCGGGAAATATCCTTACGAGGCCTTCACCGCGGTTGAGGTTCCCTATCCGGTGGGATATGCGTTTGAAGGGTTCACAACTCTGGGTTCCGCTGTAATACCCCTGCCTTTCATAACAGAAACCTCTCTGGGGCATGAAATACTCCACCAGTGGTTCGGAGGCTCAGTGGGCATTGATTACGATAAGGGCAACTGGGCTGAGGGCATAACCACATACATGGCTGATTACTACTATGACGAGCTTAAGTGGAAAGGGAAGGAATACCGCAAAAACGCACTGATCTCTTACGCTGCATACACTGATAATAAGACGGATTTTCCGCTCACCGAGTTCCGTTCCCGCCACGGAAAGGCCGGTTCCGCTGTGGGCTATAATAAGTCGATGATGTTTTTCCATATGCTTAAACGCACTTACGGAAACGACAGGTTCCTTGAGGCTGTCAGGCTGTTTGTGAAGGAAAATACAGGCAGGAGAGCCTCATGGGAAGACTGGAAGAGCGCATTTTTGAAAACCTCAGGGGAAGAGGCGGGTATTCTTTTTGATACATGGATAAGCTCAAAAGGTCTGCCGGAATATTCGGCTGAGAAAATTGACATAAAATCGGAAAACGGGCGCTACATTACCTCCTTTAACCTCGTGAGGAATGGGGGCGGCTTCATAGCCGATGTGCCAGTGAGCATCAAGACAGTCACAGGGCAGAAGGATTTCATTCTCCGCAGCGACAACGCAAGCAAACTGTTTGAGCTTGCCACAGATACGGAGCCGCTGAGCTTTGCGCTGGACCCTTACTATGATGTGCCCCGTGTTCTCTATGCCTCTGAGATACCGCCTGTGCTTGCCGCATATCTGGGTGCGTCAAAAAAAGTGTTTGTCACAGGTGCAGACGGGTTTGACTGCCTTGCGGATGTGAGTGAGCAGGGCGAAGTAAAGCGCGTTTCCTATGACGGGTTCAGGCTTGAGGATTATAAGGATCATTCCGTAATGCTTGCCGGAGTGCCGGACAGTTTTTACGGAAAATACTTCGGCCGTGCGCCTGAAAAGGGTGCAGGACTGCTGATAAAGGCTTATAAAAACCCTTTCAGTGCGGATAACTCGGTGATTTCTGTCAGCGGTGATAAGGACGGGCTTGAAGGCGTATGCCGCAGGCTGCCGCATTACGGAAAATACAGCGAGCTTGTTTTTGTTAAGGGGCGCAATGTGAAAAAAGAGACTGAACGCACTGAAGACGGCGTTATCTATGAGATAAAGAACAGGGAGTTCGCTTTCAGAGTCTCCGCAGCCATGAGCCTTGAGGAGATAGCGGCGGAAGCTGAGGGAACAAGGCTTGTCTTCATCGGCGAGAAGCATGACGAGCACTCCCACCACGCAAACCAGCTTGCCATGATAAAACTCCTGCATGAGAAATACGGCAGAATCACAATAGGGATGGAGATGTTCCAGCGTCCTTTCCAGAAGGCTCTGGATGATTACACAGAGGGACTTACAGACGAACGGATGATGCTGAAACAGACGGAATATTTCACCCGCTGGCGGTATGACTATCACCTGTATAAACCGATCCTTACCTATGCCAGAGAGCACGGCATAAGGATAATTGCGCTGAATGCTCCTACGGAGGCGACCAAGAAGACCGCCTCTGACGGCCTCTTCACGCTCTCCGCCGATGAACGGGAGCACACGGCATCTGAATTGGACTACACAGACCCACGCTACAGGGAGGATCTCAAATGGATATACAATATGCACCCCTCAAGGCAGGTCTTCGAGAATTTCCTTGAGGCGCAGCTTCTCTGGGATGAAACAATGGCCGAGACAGTGGCGGATTACGTGAAAAATAATGAGGGCATAGTTGTTGTCCTCGCCGGAAACGGCCACATAAGAAAGGGTTACGGTGTGCCTGAAAGGGTTAAAAGGCGTACAGGGATGAAATATATTTCCATAGTTCAGGACGAGCCCGCAGAAAAAGGCATAGCAGATTTTGTGCTTTATCCCGGCAGGCTGGACGGCGCGGCTGCTCCCAAGCTGGGTGTAGCTGTGAAAAATCCCGAAACAGCGCCGGAGGTTACCGACATAGGCGATGATACCCCTGCGAAAAAGGCAGGGCTCAGGACAGGGGATGTGATAATCGGCATAGACTTCTTTGAGGTTAACTCCCTTGAGGATCTGAAAATAGCCCTGTTTTATATGAAGCCGGGGAATACTGTTACCCTGAAAATCAGGCGTGACGGCAGCGAAATGACTGTGGATATGGAGCTTTAATGCGCCCTAAAATGCTTGGTCTCTCGCTGGTGCTTTTTCTTGCAGCATTTGCCGTATTTTTTCTCGGCGGCAGGAAAGAAATTCCGGTATATAAGGGTGAAATGCCTGAAAGATATACGCGGAAAGGGTTTCAGCCTTATGTTAAAGCAGTGGATAAAAACAGCCCGCAGCTAAGGGCTATTGCCGCGGAGCTCACTGCCGGATGTGCTGATACCGAGTGCAGAGCGGCGAGGGTTTACGCCTTTGTTCAGCAGAAGGTCAGCTATCTGAGCGACCCGGCAGGATTTGAGCTTATTCAGAAACCGGAGGAAACTCTCGCACTGATGGCGGGTGACTGTGAGGATCTGGCTATCCTTGTTTCATCCCTGCTGTGGAACATAGGTGTGGAGAGCCAGCTTGTGGCGACCGACACCCACATGTACTCCAGAGTATGCGGAATAGACCGTGTAAGGTTTGAAAACACAGTGGCGGAGGAGTATGGAAGCAGACTCACCGTTTCTGACACAAGAACATTTCTGCCCGCAAACACCGCATGGGCTGTCTCATTTGAAGGAGGAAGCGGCCGGAGCGAATACACTGTGGAGTTTTCCGCGGCTGAACCTCTGAATATTTACCTTTTTCCTGACAGGAAAGAGTTTGAAAAGATGACAAAGAATATGGATTATAAATATTACGAAGCCTGCTCCGCAGAGAACAGCAGGGGCGGAACCCTCACATGCTATATCGAGCAGGGGAATGTGATAGGCGTGAGAACATTCAAGGCCTCTGTCCTCACATTCAAGGCGGTTAAATCAGCCTCACTTTCTGCGGCGCTGCATTTCGAGGAGGAGGGCGGGGAGCTCTGCATACCGCTTGACGCTGCCATACGAGGGGCGCAGGTTCTGCCCGGTATGGGTATGAACGAGGACAACATAACCGAAAAATACGTGATTGATATAAGGTAGATAATTTATGAGAACATTTTGCTCCAAGGACTGCCCCGATCTCTGTGATTTTTATATTGAGGAAAAGGACGGAGTGCCTGTTTTTAAGCCCGCCGAAGAAAAAGACGGACGCAACGGCTTTGTCTGTTCCAAGCTGAAAGGCTTTTACGAAAGGGAGATAACCCACGGGGCGGAGTTTGAGCCTGAATCACTGAAAAAAGCGGCGGAGCTCATAAAATCCCTCAGCGGGAGGGAATTTCTGTATATGCGCGGTTCAGGCAGCCTCGGCTACGCCATGGGCTGGTGGGATGTTCTTTTTTCAAACATAAAGGGAGCAGTCTTCATAGACGGCAGCCCCTGCGACATAACCGGGGAAAGCGCCCACGAGCTTGACTTCGGCGTGTGCGAAAACCCTCCCGTCCGGAATCTTGAGGATGCGGACAATATCATCATTTTCGGCAGAAACGCAAAGGCGGTCAGCCAGCACTTTTTCTCTTATCTTCTCAAGCTTAAAAAAGCCGGGAAACGGATTCTCTATATAGATCCCATACGGACGGAAACTGCACCCTCCGCAACTGATTTCATACGGATCAAGCCTGCCTGTGACGGACTTCTGTGCGAGGCATACCTCGCCGGAGATTCTGACAGACGCAGGGAACTGGTCAAAGAAACAGGGCTCACGGATGAGGAGTTCGAGCTCTTCGCGGGCTATATAAAAAGAGGCAGAACGGCATTCATAACAGGCTTCGGGCTCCAGCGCTACAAAAACGGAATGGCTGCGGTGCGCTGGATAAACAGGCTGGCGGCGGAGACGGGGAACGAGCACCTGCTTTTTTATGGCAGAGGCTCCAAGATGGAGCTTGCCGGAGTCCCGAAGGAGCCCGTGCGCAAGGTGAATATCTCTCTCCTGCCGGATGCTCTTGAGCGGTTCCCGGTGATGGTGATAGTGGGCGCAAACCCTGCCGTGACCTTCCCTGAGGCTGAAAAATGGCACAGGGCTCTGGAAAAAGTGAAGCTGATCAGCATAGATACCAACATAACCGAGACCTCAAAGCATGCGGATGTGTTTATCCGCGCCGGGGGCATGTTCGCCCAGAAGGATATTATGGGCAGCTACTTTTTTAATGACAGACCTTCAGTGCGGGGCAAATTCGCCGGTCTCCCTTCCGACAGCGAGCTTGCGGCGGAACTGGCGGGGCTTCTCGGTGTGAAAATGGATGTCACAGAACCTGACAGGGTGGAACGCAAAACTCCCCCGGTGCGGAAATATTCGGTAAAACCTCTTGAGAGCGCAGTTCCGTATGAGCACAGCGGCTACAGGCTGATCACAGGCTCCCACACTGCTTATCTCAATTCACAGATCCCTCCGTCTCTGGGCGAGAATGATTCCCGCGTGTTCATATCCCCCGAAACTGCGGCAAAGGAACAGCTTGCAGAGGGTGACCGTGTTGAAATTTCCGGCCTGCCCGGCTGTTTCACCGGGATTGCGGGCATAAGCGGAGACATACCGGACAATGTTGTTTTTGCTTATAAAAACCGCAGAATGACAGAAGGTTATATCAATAATGCAACTCCTTTCATCCTGACTGACAGCGGAAACGGAATAGCCTACTATGATACTTTTGTAAATATAGTTAGAAAATAAATCTAAATCTGCTAATATTTATTATCGTTTTTAGTTAAGTTTATTATTTCGGAGAAATATGTCTGCTGGTAAACAGAAGGGGATAAGCCTCCGCAAGCTTTTGACTGCAAACTGCCTGATTCTTGTGCTTGCGGCAGTATCTCTGATTCTCGTTAATTATTTTTTAAACTACAGGAACTTTGAGCTGAACGTCCGCAGCATAACGGCGGAGGCTGTGCGGATGGTCGATGAAAATATCGGC
Source organism: Geovibrio ferrireducens (assembly GCF_026226615.1). Classification (NCBI taxonomy): domain Bacteria; kingdom Pseudomonadati; phylum Deferribacterota; class Deferribacteres; order Deferribacterales; family Geovibrionaceae; genus Geovibrio; species Geovibrio ferrireducens. Next base: position 106,503 of record NZ_JAJAPB010000004.1, on the reverse strand, counting down.
TACTACAAGGAGTTCCAGTCCCCTGCAAATATCCATGTGCGTCTTCATATGGTGCAGGATCATCAGAAACTGCACGATTTCATAGCCGAATACGGCATACCCTCCTACGAATATCTTATGAACCGTAAACAGGAGCACGAGGAAGAGCTTAACACCGAGATAGAGATAGCCATGCTCACAGGTGAGGGGGTTATTTTCACCACCACGTACCCCACCGAACTGGGGCTTGATATAAGCAAGTTCCCCAACGCCAAGGAAACCCTGCGCAGGGCTAAGGAGAAAGGGGGCGTTCTGCTGGACTATCCCGTGTACGAGCGCTCAGGCAGAGTGCTGCGCGCCTACACCATGTCTTATATAAAAGAGCGGGACATATATCTCCAGACCGCGCTTTTTCTGGCGGACCTCAAAGTGGTGCGTGAAAGGCTGGAGAAAATAGTCGGCCTGTCCGAGTACATAAAGTCAGTTGATGCCATTCTGGTTTTTTATAACAGGGAAGGGGGCAGCAACCTCATTTTCAATATAAGCTCAGACAACCCGGAGAAGGATACTGACCCGGACATTGTTCTTGAAACCATAAAAAACGGCCGGATGACAGAGAAAACATCCGGCAGCCTGCTCACCGGAACAAGCAAAAGCTACTATGTGGCCGCCCGTGTCCCCGATTCCGCGGCAGAACTGAAGGATCTGGATCACCGGATAGTCTACCGGATAATTTTTGACACCACTGATGAGCGCCGCTACGGGCTTTTAAGCTTTTTCATTAAGCTTTTCTCCGTGGTTGTGGCAGTTGCGGCCCTTGTCCTCTTTTACAGGCGGCTGAACTCCCGCTTTGTAATCCCCTTCGGCAATATGATAGCCAAGGTGAAAAACTCAGAGAAAATAACGGAGAAAAGCATTCTGTCCGGTGAAAAGGATCTGGCGCATCTGGCCGAGCTTTATAACGGTCATCTGGACAGGCAGCAGGAGCTTCTGTCCTATGCTGAGAAATTTAATGAGGAACTGGAGCAGAGAATTAAGGCTGAGGTTTCCACAAGAAAGGCGAACGAACAGCTTATAATCCGTCAGTCAATGCTAGCCACAATGGGCGAAATGACCCACTCAGTGGCTTATCTCTGGCAGCTTCCCCTTAAGGTTCTGGGGCAGTATGTGGAAAATATATCCGCCATGACCGGAAACTTTGAGGAGAACAGGGAAAAGCTGGAGAAAATAGCCTCGGAGTGTATGGAGCAGGTGCTTTATATGTCCTCGACCATAGAGGGTTTGCGTGACTTTTTCAGACCTTCGCTGGAAAAAAAGCTTTTCGATCTCCGCCAGACTCTGGAAGACACCATGCGTATGGTCGCCCCGCATATGCTTTCGGGAGACATCCATTTAAGCTTCACATGCCGCCTTCAGGGATATGATGAGCCGGTGAAGGTGGATGTGATGAAAAATCTGGACAGATGCTGCGGCGCGGGTTATCCGGAGTGCGTTCCGGAATGTCCCAGCTTCGGTTTTACCATATGCGGCTACCCTGCCGAGTTCAAGCTTGCTGTGCTGAGTGTTTTCCACAACAGCAAGAGGCTGCTTGATGAAAAGAAAGCGGGGGATTCCGCCTTCATACCGTTCATCTCAGTTGTTATGTACGATGAAGGCGAGGCTGTGCGCATCAACGTGAGCGACAACAGCGGCGGCATGTGCTCAGATGAGATCAGGGCGGTCAATGACCCCTATCTGTCAGATTCAAAAGGCAGCATGGAGTATTTTAATCTCTACATGGCTGTGGAGCTTTTTAACACGGTCATGAAGGGCAGAACAGAAATCACAAGCTCTGCCGAAGGGCTGAACATAGATATTTATCTGGATAAAAACACTGCTGCCTGCGGGCTTGAGAAGAGTGTGCCGAAATGAAGATACCGCTGAAAAAACTTCTGGTTCACAGCTTTATTTTTCTTTTCTTTTTCCTTGTCTGCCTTGTCATTGCGGATCATTATCTGAGTGTCCGCCTTGCCGTGGCCAAAACTGAGGACACTTACAAAGGGCTGGCGGGGCTTCTGGAAGAAACGGTCAAATCAGCCGCAGACACTTTCAGCATAAGGCTTAACGCCGTTTCAGATGTAACCAGACACCATGTGCGCGATGTGCTCCACAGCTTTCCTGCGGACGGCAGAGAGGCATCCATACTGGCGGACGGCTATTCAGCCTCAACAAAGAGGCCTTACGCCATAATGATTTTCGGCATGGACGGACGCATGCTCTACAGCGGAAAGAGTGCGGGAGCCTCCGATGACTGGGCTCTCACACCGGCTGCAAAGGATTTTGACACGGCAAGGGAGAACCCCGGCGGAGTGACACGCATAAGATACTCGTACTCCAAAAAAGCTTCGGAGATAATGAGCTTTGAGTGGTCGCCTGAGCAGGGAAAATACGCCGCAGTTATGACAGAGTATTCCTTCGGTGATGAAATAGCCTCCCGTATGAAGAATATACACGGAGAAAGCAGTCTCTTTACAGACATAGGCGTGTACTCTCTGGGAACATCGGCGGTGGATTCTGCGGCGGTTTACGGAGCAGAGCTCAGCCCGGATGATTTTGCCGTGTTCGCTGACGTGCACGAGGAGCAGACTTTTTTTATGGAGGATTCTGTTTATAAAACATTCAGGTGCGATGCGGAGCAGCTTTTCCCGTGGGAGAAGATAGGGATCAAGGCCGTTCTTAACCCGGAAGGCATAAACAGAATGAAGCAGGGCTCAATGATGCTTGCGGCTATGACACTCCTTTTCTCCGGTCTGTTCATGTACTACGTATTCGGAATTTTCCGGCGCAGGTTTGAGATCCCCTATTCTGAGGTTATGCGCCTCTTCGGGGAATCCAAAAAGATCAGTCTCAGGGAAAACAGCGGTTATGTGGCAGAGCTTAAGGAGCTTATACTTGAGTATAACAGACACCTTGAGGAAACTGACGGTGTGCTTCTCAGGCTTGAAAGCTGCAAGGAAGACCTGAAAAGGAGATCAGAGGAGGAGGCTGAAAGGCTTGAAACACAGAAGGAGTTTATGATCCAGCAGATGAAGCTGTACTCCATAGGCGAGATGGTGGCCTCTGTCTCACACCACTGGCGTGAGCCTCTGAGCCTTGTGCATATCAACATGCAGAACATCAAGGAGGAAATTTCATCCGGCATAGAGGATGAAAAATACCTCGCAGAATGCATAAACACATGCAGAAACCAGATAAAGCTTATGATGGAATCCGTGGACAGGTTTCTGAGCTTTGTAGCCACTGATAAAAGCGGGGAGGATTCATTCGAGGTAATGCCTCTGCTTGATGAGGTGCACTCTTTTGTTTCGACTTATTATGAAAAAGACGGTGTGGGCTTCGTTTTCTACAGTGATACATCAAAAAGACAGGTCACAGGCTCAGCCTCGGTACTCAAGCAGGTGCTGCTTAATATTCTCATGGTTTCCCGCGAACTGGTTGAAACAAACGGCGTAGGCGTGGGTACAATCACCCTCGGCATGGGTGAGGAGAACGGCGGCTGCGTTATAGCAATTGAGGACAGTACGGGCAAATTCCGCGAGGCATGCGTTTCTGCCCTGGAAGATCCGCTGAGCACTCCGAACCTTAAAAAGGGTATGGGGCTTTATATTTCCAGCAAACTGATCGAGAAAAATTTCAACGGCAGGGTGGAGGCTGTTCCTTCGGCCAAGGGAACCCGTTTCAGAATAATCATTCCTTAAAAATCCTTATCAGTCACACGGCGTAACAACGCATCCTCTTTTATACGCTATATTTCTGTCCGTAACAAAATGCTTGTTTCGGTGGGGAGATGGGGTTCGACTGGGTAAAAATCAGAGAAGAATATGAAACCGGAAACACTGAACCGGACAGCCTCGCAGGTCTGTTCGGATGCAGTGCGGATGAAATCAGAAAACGCATAAAGAAAGAAAAATGGGAAAACAGTCTGGAAGCAGGGCGCAAAAAGCGTATCAGAATCCTTAAGGCCGTTCAGGATGTTGCCCTTAAGGGTGTGGAAAAGGCGGACAGCATGCTTGAAGAGTGCAAAAACGTCCGGGATCTGGAGACACACTCCAAAATGCTTAAGGTCTACAGGGATGTGGGGCTCACAAAACCGGACGACATCATCGGCAAGGTGCAGGTGAACAGTGCCCTTGATGATATGTACGAATGCACAAAGGAAGACGCTGAAAGGGTAATGGGGGATGATGCGGACGGATTTGAGAAGTGAGGCCTGCCGGAAAGCGAAAGGCTCACTGATTTCCTACTGCATGCTGAGTTTCAGGGATTTTATGCCGAACTGGCATCACAGGCTGCTAGCCCGTGAGCTTGAGCTTGTGGAAAAAGGCGAAACGGACAGGCTGGTGGTAATGATGCCGCCACGGCACGGCAAGAGCGAAATAACCTCAGTCCGTTTCCCCGCATGGTTCATGGGGCGCAACCCCGGACTTAATGTCATAGCCTGCTCATACAGCGCAGATCTGGCGGAAAGCTTCGGCAGAAGAGTGCGGGATCTGGCTGCATCCGGACTGTTTGTGAATGTTTTCGGCGGCAGAGGGGTAAAGCCGGGTGTACGATCCGCCTCAAGATGGGAACTGGCAGATGGCGGACGTTACCTTGCCGCAGGAGCCGGAGGGTCGATCACCGGTCAGGGGGGGCATCTGATTATCATTGATGACCCTGTGAAAAACGCAGAGCAGGCTTCCTCCGCGGTATACAGGGACAAACTCTGGGATTGGTACAGATCCACCCTGTTCACACGGCTTGAGAAAAACGGAAGGATAATTCTTGTTCAGACCAGATGGCATGAGGATGATCTGGCGGGCAGGCTTCTGACGGAATATCCGGAAGAATGGAAGATACTGAAGCTGCCTGCGGTTGCTGAGTCGGATGAACCGTTCCGGAAGGCGGGGGAACCGCTGTGGCCTGAAAAATACGGTGAGCATGCTTTGGAGCGCATAAAGCAGTCCGTGGGCTCAAGGGTGTGGAATGCTCTTTACATGCAGGAACCGTCACCGGATTCGGGAACGGTGCTCCGGCGTGAGTGGTGGCGTTACTACAGAACTCTTCCGGCAGATCCGGACATCTGGTTTCAGTCATGGGACATGAGCTTCAAAGGGGGCGAAGGTGCGGACTATGTGGTGGGGCAGGTCTGGGCTGTGAAAGGCTCATGCAGGTATCTTGCAGACATGGTGCGGGACAGGATGGATTTTTCCGCCACTGTCCGTGCGGTAAAAAACCTCACCGCCCGCTGGCCGCAGGCTAAGGCAAAGTATGTTGAGGACAAGGCGAACGGTTCGGCAGTTCTCTCAGCACTGAGAAAAGAGGTTCAGGGGATGATCGCTGTGGAGCCGAAGGGTTCTAAAATTTCGAGGGCTTACGCAGTTCAGCCTCTGCTTGAGGCGGGCAATGTTTACCTGCCGGAGGATAAGGCTTTCTCTGCGGAGCTGGTTGAGGAGGCAGCGTCCTTTCCCTTCGGCAGGCATGACGATATGGTTGATGCTATGACTCAGGCATTGAGCGAAGGGGGGGCAAGGGCTATGCCCGAAGGAGCGCACTCCGGCACACTGAGACAGGCGGGTTCAATATTCAGAGGATATTAAAGGGGGGAAACATATGAATAATCTTACAAAAAATATTTCTGCGGCAGCGGAGTTTTCAGCATTTTTAAATTTTATGCCGAATCCGGACATAATTTTATCAAAGAACGGTCTGAGACTGTCGGTTTTTGATGAAATGCTCACCGATGCGCATATATCTGCGAAGCTGGAGCAGCTGAGGCACGGTGTTCTGGCATATGAATGGAGCATAATTCCGGCGGATTCCACTAAAGAGGCCTCCAAAGCGGCGGAATTTGTGAGGAAAAATCTCAAAGCCATGCCTAATTTCCTTCAGGAACTGGAGGAGATGCTTTCCGCAGTGGAGTACGGTTTCTCTGTCACTGAAATAGTGTGGAAAAAGGACGGAGCACACTGGCTGGCGGACAGACTTCTGAACCGTAACCCGGCAAGGTTCGCCTTTGATTCCGAAGGAAATCTTTTTATGACGGACGGCGGCAGGAGCGTGTCATTGGATGAGCAGTACAAGTTCATCATTCACAGACACATGCCCAGAAATGAAAATCCTTACGGCAGCCCGGTTCTTTCCAAATGCTACTGGCCGTGGATGTTCAAGAAAGCGGGTTTCCGTTTCTGGCTCACAGTGGCTGAGAAATTCGGCGTACCCACTGTTCTTGCCATGTTCAGCTCGGACGGAGGGGAGGAAACGCGGCGCAGGGCTCAGATTCTGGCTGATTCACTGAGCGGAATCCAGAATGATGCGGCTGTGGCGCTTGCCAATGTGGACAGCGTTCAGGTGCTTGAAAGCAGGGGGAGCTCTGATGACTTCGCGAAGCTGATTGAAGTCTGCAATGCCGAAATCTCCAAGGCTGTAACAGGGGAGATACTCACAAGCGATACAGGCTCCGGGGCTTCGTATGCCCTCGCCAGGGAACATTCAAAAACATTCGGCATAAAAGCGGCAAAAACAGCCGCATCACTGGCCGACACAGTCAGCTCAACCCTTGTCAGATGGATTGCGGAACTTAATTTCGGCAGCAGGTGCAAGCTTCCTTCATTTGTTTTTGAAGAGAAGGAATATGCCGACTGGGCAACAATACGGGAAGCGGCACAGGCCGGAATGGATGTGGATTTCGCCGAAGCGGCAAGGAGATTCGGAATACCGCTGAAATAAACGGGCATACAGACTTTTTTCCTTCACAATATGCTTCTGTCATGCTAATTTTGGGAGATTATGAAGAGAATGATTATTTTTTGCGCGGTGTGCGTTTTGCTGTTTTCCGCGGCGGCATTTGCCGATATTAAGTTCGAAAACAGGTCTGAGGTGCTTCTCGGAGTAAGAGTGCAGACTCAGTTTAACAGAAATGAGGATTACGTGCTGGTTAAGCCTAAGCAGTCTGTGAACATAAAGGGCACAGCCGGAGGGCTTAGCATCAGCGCGCAGCTAATAACAGGCAGCTATGAGATCAACTGTTGCGAATGGTTCTCCGTTCCGGACGGTAAAAGCCTTATAGTCAACTTCGCAAAGGGGAGCAGCTCAAGCTGTTTCTGTGAGGTTAAGTAAGGCTGTGTTCTTGAAGTCTGTGCTTTATCAGGGTAATATTTTTAAACAGTTATCAGGTGCGGTATGATAGAAAGAAGAAGATTCCACAGGTTTGAAGATGTTCCCGTAAGTGTACGGCTGAGAAAAGAGGACGGCTTCTCTTTTATCGATGCCGAAATAAAGGATATAAGCATAGGCGGGATTAAGATCCGCACTGATGAAGCTATAAATATATATGACTTTTATGAACTCCGGATCTGCTTTCAGGGTTGTGCGGATAACAGCGGCATAACCGCAAAGGCTAAAGTCTGGCGCATTGAGCCTGATACTGAAAGAAACAACGACATATCAAGATTCGCCGCACTGGAGTTTGTGAGTTTTGAAGAGGGTGAGCGCAGGGTGTTTACCAAGTTCCTCGCCGGGTTTCTCATGGGGAGCGGAACAGAAGTGGTCTAGGGAGATACTGCCGAGAAAAGTATCTTGTACAGCGTTGTTTTGCTGTGTTTTTTTATTTCAAGGGGCATTTCGGTTTTTCTGAACGGTATTAGTATAGCCCCTCTGTTTTTCACCAGAAATCTGTAAATCTCCGGTCTGCCGCTGTTTATGACCAGTGTGCAGTCTCTGTGATTTATTTCCGCTTCTTTATCAATGAATATAAGCGTTTCTCTGCGGAATGCAGAGGAAAAAGCATCAGTGTCAATCTTTACCCAGAATCTGCCCGCAGTGTTCAGAGTATTTTCACTCAGAGATGATAAAAGTCTGGGTCCTGAGCGGGCAACAGGTGCTTCTGACACAAAAGAATCAATATTAACAGAGAAATACCCGGCAATGCGTGAGAGAGTCTCAAGGCTGGGATTCCTCTGGTCGTTTATAAAGTTGGACATATTTCCCGGAGAGATGCCCAGTTTCCTGCAAAGCTCGGCTTGCGTCATGTTGTGTGAGGCTAACAGTTGTCTCAGTCTTTTCCCAATCATGCTGGAATTATGGCTCAGGATAGACTGTTTGTCAATAAAGATTCTCTTAGCGTGAATGAAATGTATGCAAAAAAAGGAGCCTAAAAGGCTCCTTATTATCAGTCGGGTTTTTTGGCAATCCAGTGAATTTTGTAGCAGCGGCTGCCGGGTTTCATTTCCTCATTTTTATTAAGGCTTATGGGTTCGCCGGCCTTTGACTCAGGCGCAAGGAGCACCGAATCAGGGTACTCAAAACAGCGCATAAGCCGCAGCGTGCCTTCCGAAGCAAAAAATACTGATTCCCTGTCAGCGGGAAAGCCCGTTATCTTTTCAACGAAAACAAGCTCATTCTCGTTGATTTTCGGAGCAAACCTGCCGTCTGTAACCACTGTCCAGAAAGGTGTTTTAAGCGCCTCTGTCCTGGCGGATGCTATGTCGTCCAGGTGGTACTGTGTTTCCGGAGAAGCGGGGAAGTAATCCACAACCTCATTCTCCATAACAGCGGAAAGGGCTTCCGTATTCTGTTCGCAGCTTCCTATGAGCTCATCAGCACCGTACTTAAGTATCTGTGCTATGGTTTCGATAGTTTCTCTTTCAAATTCACCGTGCCCTAATTCAAGAGCGGCAAAGAAGGTGAGGTCATACCCGGTGGAATCAGAGAGATCTTTTTTGGTAAGTCCTCTCATTTCACGGATTTTTTTGATTCGCTCGCCTATTTCCTTGGTGTTCTTGATGGAGTCGCCAAAGGCGAAATAATCAAGCTTAACTTCGAGAAAGCGTGCAATTTTTGAAAGAGTTTCAAGATCGGGCTCTCTGCTGCCGCTGAGGTAGTTGGAAAGTCTGGAGGGTGAAAGTCCCACGGCTCTGCATACCTCAACCTGCTTGATTCCTTTACGTTTAATTAGTCTTCTAAGTTTTTCTCCAATCATAGCCTAACATTACCTTATAATATTTTTTGTGTAAATATACTAGTTGTTATAGGCAGTCGATTGCATCCACATAGCGTCAATTAGGTTAAAAGTACAGGGATGAAGATATCAGATAAACAAAAAAAGTTTTCTGTTTGTCCTGCCGATATCAAATATATATTTACACATGGTCTTTTCTTCGTATATATTCTTGCAAAAGAAAGAGAAAATGTGCTAAGTTATCACTCAACGGGATGTAGCGCAGCTTGGTAGCGTACTGGTTTCGGGAACCAGGGGTCGGGGGTTCAAATCCCCCCATCCCGATTTTTTCCGGTGTTGTTGCTGAAGCTGAAAAACTTACCGTCTCAAAAAATTAACACAACCGTTTTCCGGTTTTTTTCTGCCTTACGATTCCTGAAATGTGAACAGACTATTGCCTTTTCTCATACCGCAAGCTATTCTCTTGTAAAAGTTTTCATTTTGCAATAATATATATTTTTGCTATGGTGTTAATGTGTATAAGGTACACCCATGAGTGTAGGGTGTCAAGGAATAAAACGAATAAATGTGTCGAAAAAACAAGGAAATCGGAAAAAGAATTAAGCAGCTAAGGACTTTTCTGGGACTCACCCAGAGGGAGTTCGCCGAGAGAATTTACTCATCTTACAGATCCGTCCAGAACTGGGAATCGGGCGACAGATTCATCAGTGAGAGCAATCTGCGCCTCCTTATGGATGAGTACGGCGTATCGGCGGACTGGATTTATCACGGTACGGGCGAAATGTTTCAGCCTCTCTTCCAGAAATCTGAGTATGACATTTTCCTCCCCGCAGCAGAAATCATTAAGACTCCGTTTACTCTGAACAATCCGGACAGATATGCCCATATAGTGGTCTGCGATGCTATGCACCCTGTAATATCGGAAGGGGATATCGCTTTATGGATCAAAGACAGCGGAAAACTCAGAAACGGAAGCTATGTTCTCTTTATAGGCGCTGAAGGGCGGCCGTTTATCCGCAAATATTTGCTGAAAGACGGAGAAGGTCTTCTTGTGCCTGAAAATAATGCCTATGAGACTATCAGTGTGGGTGAGCCCGATATAAGGCATGTGGGTACAGTTACAGAGATATTCAGTAAAAAGTCATTGCTGCCGCAGAAAATATAGTTTTAAAATCTGCTCTGCTCATCTATAATCTTCAAGAACTGCGTCTGTGCGCAGTTTTCTTACAGATAACAGCGGCGGTTAAAATATATGGCGTTCAATATGATTCGCAAGAAGTTCAGGAAGCTGTTTCAGCTTGACTGTTCCCCTCAGGTTCTTGCCATCTCATCAGCAGTGGGGGTTTTCATAGGTTTTTCCCCATACGTGGGGTTCCACACTGCGCTGGCCATAGGCATATCCTTTATATTCAGCCTGCCGATGTACCCTCTGCTTCTGGGTGCTTATATCACCAACCCTCTGACCATTGTTTTTGTATACGCACTCTGTTATAGGTTCGGCAAATGGGTTCTGCGCGATGATACCCCTATAGATATTGACTGGGCAAACATTTCACTGGCGGAAATTTTCGAGGCGGCAAGGTCAATACTGCTCCCTTTTTTCGTGGGGACTCATCTGGTAGGATTAATATTTGCTGTTATAACATATTTTGTGATATATTACATTGCTGTGAAATACAGAGAAAACACCTGAAATACATTTGTTGCGGGGAGTTATGGCCGAGATAATTTCCGTTGCCAGCGGTAAAGGCGGGGTAGGTAAGAGTTTTTTTTCCGCGAATGTGGCTATGTCCCTCACTGCTGCGGGGAAAAAGGTTCTTCTTGTTGATGCGGATTTAGGCGGTGCAAATCTTCATGATTTTGTAGGGCTTAAGCTTCCGGGCACAGGGCTGTACAATTTTCTCAAGGAAAGCTTCCGCATTGGTGACATAATACAGAAGAGCCCTGCCGGAGTTGATTTTATCGGCGGCACAGGCGATGTGCTCGGTATGGCTCATATAACCAACTATGAGAAGCTGAAAATACTCAACAGACTCAAAACCCTTGATTACGAATATGTTGTTATGGATCTTGGCGCAGGAACAAGCTATAACATGATAGATTTTTTCAACTCTGCCGATAAAAAAGTCATGATAATGAACAGCGAGCCCACCTCTCTGGAAAACTCGTACGGCTTTCTTAAGATAGCTCTGTACAGGAAGGTCGAGCAGCTTTTGAGAAAAGATTACCGGTTCGCCGATATATGCAAAAAAATACGCAGCAAGAGTATGAACTTCCCCAGCCTCGCATCCATAAGGGAAGCAGTAAGGGAGATTGACCCTGCATATGTTGCAAAAACAGAAGAAGTGGCCTCCTCATACAGGGTCGGCATCATTCTGAATATGCTGAAAACCAAAAAAGAGCTTAATGTTTTTTATGGTTTTGAAACAGTTGCGAAAAAATACCTCAGCATAGATATTGAAAAAATAGGGTTCATACCTTATGATGTTAAAGTAAGCGAGAGCATTAAGCTCTTAAAACCTTTCTACACAAGCCTCGTCAGCAGGGAACTTAATTCCTGCATTGATGACGTAAGACAGCAGCTCGTTTCAAAGCTGTAAAGGGGTGTTCAATGAGCAATCTTAAGCCGGTAAATCCAGCGGGATTGGATGAAGAGTTTGATTCACTTGAAGAAGGAGAAATAGTCCAGCTTGTCGGACTCAAACTCGGAGACGAAGAATATGCCATAGATGTTCTCAAAATTCAGGAGATCATCCGCACTGTTGAGATCACATCCGTTCCGCGGACGGATTCCTTTGTACTCGGAGTTATGAATCTCAGGGGCAAGGTTATTCCCGTTGTGGATCTCAGGGTGAGGTTCAATCTCGATAAAATGGATTTTGACAAGGAAACGAGAATTATCGTTGTCCGCTTTGAGAGCGAGCACATAGGCTTCGTTGTGGATGAGGTTACGGAAGTTATCCGCATCAGCAAAAACATGGTAGACCCCACACCCCCGCTTGTCGGTTCCATAGGTCAGGAGTACATCCTGGGAATCTGCAAGTACGATGACAGACTCATAATCCTCCTTGATATAGACACAGTTATAGTTGAGGGCAAAGCCGCAGTTGAGAGTGACCTGAGAAGACGCTTCATGGGTCAGGCTGCTATTGAGGCTAAACCCATGATAAACTATGACGATGTGGCCGAAACGGTTGAGAATGAGATAGAAGATGATGAAGACTCTGAATCAGAGGATATTTCAGCCTCCGATGAATCCTCTGCCGGTGATGATCTTGACAATATTGACGAGCTCATCGCAAGGGAACTTGCTAAAAGAGAACAGGAAACGGATGAACTCAACAAAAAAAAGGTGACGCCCGAATTCCATGAAGCTGAGGGGGATGCGGACGTAGAAGATATACTTAAAGATGCACTCAGCCAGAGCGACCATGTGATCAACGGTGACGAAGGTCATGTGGTGCAGGACGAGCTTGACGCTCTCATAGCGATGGAACTCGCTAAGAGAGAAAAAGAAACAGAAGAACTCAACAGACAGAAGAAAGAGCAGGAAAAAAAAAATGAAAAATTAGAGGATGAGGAGTTCAATGTCTCCTCATTCTTCGCTGATCAGGCGGCTGAAACCGTAGATACGGAGTTTGAAGCCGCAGATGAGCCTGCTGAAGAAGAACTTTTCGGACCTTCAATGGAGGAGCTCCTCACCGCTCAGAGCACCACAGTTGCTCTTGATGATCCCGAAGCCATCCTGACAGAAGATATAGACGATATTCTCCGCGAGGCGGAATCCTTCGATGTGCAGGCAGAACCTGAGCCTGAGGTATCATATGAACCTGAAACAGTTACTCTCAAAGCGGAACCTGAGCCTGTGCAGACCCCTTCCAGGGGGAAGGGGCTGTTCATTGAGGCTGATTCCCTTGAAGAACTGAAAGATCTCTCCCGCAAAATAATCAATGGTGATGCGATTGATCTCGGTATTGACATCAAAGGCGAGATCGGCGAACTTCTCAGATTAATTCTTGATACCAAAACAAAAGTGGATGAAGTCGACCCGACAATCATAATGTCTAAAGACAGCATGCCCGTTGTTGTACAGTCCCTTGTGCAGGTAAATGAGAAGACAGAGGAAGCTACCATGAACCTTATGGAAGCTGCCGATAAAATGACCGCTTTCTACTCTCAGTTCCTCAGTGACATAGAAGATTATGAAGATCTTGTTTATAAAAAGGATGCGAAAAGCCTGCTGAAAAAGATAGACAGAATTGAGTCCGATATAGAACTGGCTGAAAGCCTTGGCTTCGGAATACTCCACGCCCTTGAGTTTCAGGATATAACTGAGCAGAAATTAAGAAAGGTCATAAAGTCTGTGGAAGAAGTCGGAGCGCGTATCGGCGCTATTCTTGGCATTATCAAAGCCAAAAAAGATGAAACAGGGGAAAGCATAAGCGGGGCCTCGCAGGACGATATAGACATGCTGCTGGCTGAGTTCGGACTCAACTGACCGGTAAGATAATAAATGAAAATACGAAGCCGCGGGAGACTGTTCCGCGGCTTTTTTTATGCCCGGATATGGAGAGGAGGCTGTTCCGGCGACTGACGGGCACTTGTATTGTATTGCCGCAAAGGCATTGCAGACAGGCACTTTGAGCGGATAAAATAACCTGAATCTGTTTTTTCGTGGTTAAGATATTTTAAGCTTAATTTTTTTTAATCAGGTTTCAGGTGTCTAAAAAATAACCGATCAGCGGGAAGCCTTTTCCTGAGCAAATCCGCAAAACGAATGAGAGTGATCTGCACAACTATTCCACAAATCTGTGGAGAAAAAAGTGCTTGACACCCTAAACCCTCTTAGAATCAGGTCTTCCGCTATATGCTTGATATAAAAGGATATATTATGTTATATTCTGTAATTGCTGTATACAGGGCATCAGCAGCAGAAATTTTTCCACAAACTTTCAACATCGTTAACCTGTAAATATCATATTAAAAAAATGCAGTTTAATGAAAAAACCTATCATTAGAAAAAGCAATAGTATTCTATAATCCGAATATATGTATTATCGGGACAGAGTTGAAATTATTTTTTCGCCGGTTCTATGATGTCTAAAAATTAAACACTTTAGCTCAAACCCGGATTTGAGAGGGTTTTCACATAGGTCTGACATTAATTTCAATACAGATTCCACAAATCTGTGGAGAAAAAAATGCTTGACAGCGGAAAACCCAAGTCAATATTGAAAATGTTATAAGTTACGGATAACATGTGGAAAAATCCCGTGTTAAGTTATGTTAAGCAGAACTCATTGTTGATTTGAGATTTTTTTATCCACACTCTTTCCACATCCTGATTGTTGAAAACTCGACAAAATTTGTTGCGTATTTTTTGCCTTTAAAATGCGGTAAAAGTCACATTTTTTATAGAACTGTCCGGGGAGCCTTTCCTGTATCTATTGATAAATGTAATCATAAAACCGAGCGTTTTTGTCTGTTGAAAATCGGTGAATAAATAACGGAACGCTTACCTTAACTTAAGACTATTACACCGGGCTTGTTACATAGAATGGAGTGTTTCTTGGAAATTATGCTGTGCGGGCTGCGGGAAGAACTGCATGAAATTAAACGGAAAAATGTTTATAGAGTGATGGCGGCCGGCATGGATTAAGAAGTTTACAGGAAGCTGCGTCAACGGGAAGCTTGTTTACATCTGCTGTTTCCCCTGCGTTATCAACAAAAAAAAGGAGCCGTTTCCGGCTCCTTTGAGTATCTTGCGATAATTGATTAACGTTTGGAGAACTGAGGGCTTTTCCTTGCTTTGGGAAGGCCGGGTTTCTTTCTTTCCACAGCTCTTGCATCCCTTGTGAGGAAGCCTTCTTTTTTGAGGGGAGCTCTGAATTCACCATCGAACTCAGTAAGGGCTCTTGCGAGTCCGTGTCTGATCGCTCCGGCCTGACCGCCTTTGCCGCCGCCTTTTACAGTAACAAGAACATCGAATTTCTTTTCAACATTAAGTTTTGCAAGGGGCTGAAGGCTGATCTGAATCAGTGAATCCCTCTGGAAGTAAGCCGCAGGCTCTTTTCCGTTGATAGTAACAGTGCCATTTCCGGGTTTTATGAAAACTCTTGCAATAGAGGTTTTTCTTCTACCGGTTCCGTAGTTGTATCCAGCCATGAACTGCCTCCTAAAGCTCTAATTTTTCAGGCGTTTGAGCCTCATGGGGGTGAGCTTCGCCGCTGTAAATTTTAAGCTTCTTAAGCATGGCGCTGCCAAGTTTTGTTTTAGGAAGCATACGTTTAACGGCAAGTCTGATAACTTCTTCAGGTTTTTTATCAAGCATTTCTTCGAGTCTTCTTTCTTTAAGACCGCCGATGTAGCCTGAGTGTCTGTAGTATTTTTTGTCGACCATTTTGTTGCCTGTAACAGCGAATTTTTCGGCGTTTACAACAACAACAAAGTCTCCCGTGTCAATAGTGGGAGTGTACTGGGGTTTGTTTTTCCCCATAAGGATCATGGCTATATTGCTTGCGAGTCTGCCGAGAACGAGTCCGTCAGCATTTACAAGGAACCATTTTTTTTCGAGGTCATCAGGTTTTGCCCAATAGCTCTTCATTTTAACATCCTCTTTATTACAGCCGCCTGTGTTTTTAAAAAGACAGGCATTTGCGGAAATTCGTTAATTTTTCCAAGCCTGAGCTTAGAAGCCTTTCCTGCGTTCTTTGATTCTCGCAGCTTTGCCTTTGAGGTTTCTCATGTAGTACAGACGAGCCTGTCTTACTTTACCTGTGCGGGTAACCTCAACGCTTTCGATTCTGGGTGAGTAGAAGGGGAAAATCCTTTCCACGCCGATGTCGCCTACCATCTTTCTGACTGTGAAAGTGGATGAAGCGCCGTTTCTGTGAATTCTTATTACAAGTCCTTCGTAAGGCTGAACACGTTCCTTGTTGCCTTCCACGATTCTGAAGTTTACCTTAACAGTATCGCCGGGGCGGAACGAAGGGAGTTCCTTTTTAATCTGTTCAGCTTCGATTGACGCGATCAGTTTGTTCTTCACAACAGACCTCCTGAGTTCCTGTTCAATCTGT
Source organism: Geovibrio ferrireducens (assembly GCF_026226615.1). Lineage (NCBI taxonomy): Bacteria > Pseudomonadati > Deferribacterota > Deferribacteres > Deferribacterales > Geovibrionaceae > Geovibrio > Geovibrio ferrireducens. Next base: position 90,471 of record NZ_JAJAPB010000004.1, on the reverse strand, counting down.
CCAGTATAATTGCCACAGCGCTCCGCACGGAAAGGTGATTAAACTCACCTGTACCGTCAATCGGCTGGAGGATGTTGTCAGCGAGACGAAAAACATCTTCCGTAAAGCCCCAACCCGTTCCGAACATGAGAAGGCATGGTTCATCAAGGGAGGCTTGCGCCAACTGCGGATAGCTTATATTGGCTCTATCGGTGCGCGCGGTAGTGGCTACGATGCGGGGTCGCTGACCCTCCGCGCGTTCGATTTCTTCTAAAACTTCCATAAGGCTTTCTTTCAGGGCTGTGCCCATGAACGCCTGTTTCCGGTTTGCGTTGTAAGTCGCGCCGTAGCCTTCCAGCCAGTGGTCTATGACCCTGGATGCGATTTCACGCTGGGCTGAGAGGGGGGTGACTACAAAGTATTTTCTGACACCGTAGGTGGTGCAGCTTCTGGAGATGTCATGCAGATCCATATTTGTTATGGAAGTGGCAACGACATCCTTCTCCTTATCTTTCATCGGATAATGAAGAAGAGCTACATATAACCTTCTGGATTTTATTTTGTCAAGTGTTAGTTTGCGTAAAAATGCTCTGTCATGATCATTCAGCGGGGCTTTGCGCAGAAGTTCCGGTCTTCTGTCAAAGGTGAGCTTAAGCGACTGCTCCCTTCTCCAGCGGTCTATCTCTGCGTGGTTGCCGTTCATTAAAACTTCCGGCACGCTAAGTCCTTCGTATTCTGCGGGTCTTGTATAGTGCGGATATTCCAGCAGCCCTGTGGAGTAGGAGTCCTCAACAGGTGAGTTCTCATCCCCAAGCACACCGGGGATAAGTCTTGCCACAGCATCAATTATTGTGATGGCGGCAAGTTCGCCTCCGGTGAGAATGAAGTCACCCAGAGAGAGTGATTCATCCGCAACAAGATCATATATCCTTTCATCCACACCTTCGTATCTGCCGCAGATGAATGTTAGGCTATCATATTCAAGGAGCCTTTCGGCCTCTTTCTGATCGAAGGTTCTGCCTCTGGGATCAAGCATTATAACCCGTGTGGAAGGGTCTTTCGCCTTAACCGCCCTGACAGACTCCACAACAGGCTCAGCCTTCATAACAAGGCCGTGACCGCCTCCGTACTGACAGTCGTCAGTGGAGCGGTGCTTATCGTATGCGCATTCTCTTATGTCAACGGGGTTTATTTCAAGAATCCCTTTGTCCGCCGCCTTGGAGACAACTCCGAAAGCGAGGGCGGATTCAAACATTTTCGGGAAGATTGTGAGGATGTTATATCTCTTCACTTACAAGTCCTGCTCTGTCGACGGTGATCCGTCTGTTTGCCGTGTCTATCTTAAGCACGTGATGTTCGTTGTTGGAGATCATCCAGCTTTTCTCACCTTCGGTGATAATGAAAACATCATTGCTGCCTGTTTCAAGATAATCTGTGAGTCTGCCTATGTAGTTTCCGTTTTCGTCAACCACTTCGGCGTTTTCGATTTTATGCCAGTAGATGCTGCCCTCGTCCTCCTCAGGCAGAACATCCTCAGGAATTACGACCTCCAGCCCTTTGAGAGCATTAGCCTTTTCCTTTGTATCGATATTTTTGAGCTGCACGAGTATGGCGTTGCCGTGCTCCTGCAGATATTCTATTTCGTATGAGCCTTTTATGGCTCCGTTTTTTGCGGTCATAAGATATTCCATATCCGCGTAAACCTGCGGGTTGTCTGTGTTGGGCGCTATCTTAACTGTTCCGTCCAGTCCATGCGAACCGGTTATAAACCCGACTCTTACAAAATTCATTATTAACCTTGGAAATATAAAAGACTTTAGTTTCTCAAAAGAGGAAGCCGCTTAACTTAAGGAAAAAAATTCAGCCGGAGGTTTCTCCGGCTGAATTACCGGTATTGTTCAAATGCTGTAATCTCTTTTTTCCGTATGTCCCGCCGACAGTCCGGATGAAAGAGAAATTCGGTGTTAATCTTCGAGGATTTCAAGAACCACTTTTTTGCCCGCCTTAACACCGGAGGCGTTAAGGATTGTTCTTATGGCTTTTGCGGTTCTGCCCTGCTTTCCGATTACCTTGCCGAGGTCGCCGTTATCCACGCGAAGTTCAATGATAGAAGCTTTTTCCCCTTCAACTTCTTCGATTCTGACGGCGTCCGGTTTGTCCACGAGCGATTTGACGATGAATTCTACGAGTTCCTTCACGGCTTCACCTCTTCTGATATAAATTTACTCAGGCACCGGTTTCGTGGAATTTTTTTATAATGCCTTCTTTTGAAAGAAGATTTTTAGCTGTGTCAGTGGGCACTGCGCCGACTTTAAGCCATTTTATGGCTTTTTCTTCATCAATTTTCACTTCTGCGGGTTCTGTGATAGGGTTGTAGTACCCAAGAATTTCGATGAAGTTTCCGTCTCTTCTTTCTCTGCTGTCTGCCACTACTATTCTGTAGAAAGGTCTTTTTTTGCGACCCATTCTCATGAGTCTGATCTTTGTTGCCACTAGATGTACCTCCGTGATTTACATATTTTTAAAAATATCTTTCATATTCATTTTGCTCAGGTCTTTGCCGGAGCCTAATTTTTGCTTCATGCGCTTCATCATTTTATTCATCTGCTCAAGCTGAGTGCAGAGTTTGTTGATTTCGTTGACAGATGAACCGCTTCCCCTTGCAATACGCTTTTTCCTGCTGGAGTTGAGGATTTTTGCATTTTTGCGTTCCAGTGGTGTCATAGACTGGATGATGGCTTCGATACGCTTAATCTGTTTTTCGTCCACATTCATCGGACCCGCAGCCGAGAGTCCGGGTATGAGCCGCATAATGCTTTCGAGGGAGCCCATACGTTTTATCATCTTAAACTGCTTCAGCATATCTTCAAAATCCATACCTTTCTTCTGGATCTTGTTTGCGAGATCATCCGCCTCATCAGGGTCTATGGCGTCCTGAGCTCTTTCAACAAGGGAGATAACATCGCCCATGCCGAGTATTCTGGATGCCATTCTGTCCGGATAGAACTGTTCAAAGTCTTCCAGCTTTTCGCCTATGGCTATGAATTTAAGGGGCTTGCCCGTAACTTCCTTGATAGAGAGTGCAGCGCCGCCTCTTGCGTCACCGTCCATTTTGGTAAGGATTATGCCTGTCGCATCAAGTTTGTCGTTGAATGTCTTGGCAACTGTCACAGCGTCCTGACCGGTCATGGCATCAGCGACGAAAAGGATTTCGTCCGGATTAACTGCGTCTTTTGTTCTCACAAGCTCGTCCATGAGTGTTTCATCAATATGAAGACGGCCTGCGGTGTCTATGATCATAAGATCTTTTGCTGTCTTTTTTGCGTATACTAGGGCGTCCGAAGCTATCTTCACCACGTCCTTAGTGCTTCTGTCAGTATAAACATCAGCCTTGATCTGCCTGCCCAGAACTTCAAGCTGGTCTATGGCTGCGGGTCTGTAAACATCCGCCGCAACAAGAAGAACCGACTTGCCGCTTTTCATAAAGAAACGTGCCAGCTTGCCGGAGGTTGTTGTTTTACCCGCACCCTGCAAACCTGCCATCATTATTATTGTGGGCGGTTTAGAGTTAAGGTTTATTTTAGCGGCAGGGTCATCGCCGCCCAGAACATTAACCAGCTCGTCGTGGACTATCTTTATGAAAACCTGATCGGGGGTGAGGCTTTTCAGAACCTTTTCACCGAGGGCTTTTTCGCGGACATTTTCTATGAATCTCTTAACAACCTTGAAGTTAACATCAGCTTCCAGAAGAGCGATACGCACCTGCTTCAGAGCTTCCTGTATGTTCTCCTCAGATATACGGATCTGCTTGCGCATACCCTTGAATACCGCGTTGAGTTTTTCATTCAAAGTGTTGAACATTGTCCGTTTTTACCTTCCTGATGCTTAAGGGCGTAAAAATACGCACCTTCCCCGTGTGTATGCGGGAACTAAAATTTATATGTGAAAGGGGCGTGTCTGTCAACCGCTTTTTATGCCGCCCTTCTCAGAGCGGCATTTGCGGTTAAGGGCGGGTTTACTCTTTATTTATGATCGCCTCAGCCCTGATGAGCGCCTTGGAGATATGGTCTGTGACATTCTCCTCGCCTATTTCATTCAGAAAGCCGAACTTTCTCAGAGCCTTGTGAGGCTGCTCCTGAACACCGGAAAGCACGAGGGGCACATTGTGATTCATACACTTGTGATGAAACTCCTCAAGGGCATGTATTCCTGTGGCATCAATTGCCGGAACCTTGCGCATCCTCAATATAAATACCTTGGGCGATTTCTGGAGATATGTGAGCATCCCCGCCAGCCTGTCTGCCACACCGAAAAAGAAGGGGCCGTCTATTTCGTATATCTCAACACCTTTGGGAACATTGTAGAGAGATATTCTGTCCGGATCGTTTTTATTCTCTGCCGCATCTTCTCCGGTGAGATAGTCAACATGGGTTACGTCGCTCATGCGCTTCATAAAAAGGAGAGCAGCCAGAACAACGCCGACCTGCACGGCAACGGTGAGATCCACCAGAACAGTGAGAAGAAATGTCAGCACAAGCACGCCGCTGTCGCTTTTCGGCGCGTTGAGCAGCCTGCGGAAGCTCTTAAGCTCGCTCATATCCCACGCCACAACAAAGAGAACGCCGGAGAGAGCGGCAAGGGGGATTCTTTCCGCAACGCCGGAGAGGAACAGGATAAAAATAAGCACTGTAAGAGCGTGGATTAAACCGGAAACAGGAGTTCTCGCCCCTGTTTTAATGTTTGTGGCAGTTCTGGCTATTGCGCCTGTGGCGGGCATTCCGCCGAAGAATGCGGACATTATGTTCGCGGTTCCCTGCGCCACAAGCTCAGTGTTTGACCTGTGTCTGCTCCCTGTCATACCGTCTGCAACCACTGCGGAAAGGAGTGACTCAATCCCTGCCAGAAGAGCTATGGTTATGGCATCGGGGAACACAGCACGGACTTTTTCAAGGCTCCATGCGGGCAGCTGCGGCATAGGGAAGCCGGAGGGGAGTGTGCCGAAGCGGTCGCCTACGGTTTCGGCGGGAATGCCGAATATCCATGCTGCGGCGGTGAGTGTGAAAATTGCAGCCACATGGGCGGGAATTTTCGGCGCAAACCTGCGGACAGAAACAATGATTGCCACTGTCGCAATGCCCACTGCCGTTGCCGCTGGGCTGAATGTGTTGAAATTGATGAAGTATTCCATCCATTTTTCATGGAACTCAGGCGGCAGTTTTTCAATGGAGAGTCCGAAGAAGTCCTTGACCTGAGTGGAGAAAATCACCAGCGCTATGCCAGCGGTGAAGCCTGTTGTGACCGGGTAAGGGATAAACTTGATGTATGACCCCACCCTGATAAGCCCCAATATAATAAGGAGTACTCCCGCTATTATAGTGGCGAGTATCAGCCCGTCGTAGCCGTGCTTCTCTATCACGGCATAAATAATAATGACAAACGCTCCGGTGGGGCCGCCTATCTGATAGCGGCTGCCGCCCAGAAGCGAGATGAAAAAACCTGCGATAACTGCGGTAAAAAGCCCTTTATCGGGCGTGGTTCCGCTGGCGATTGCAAACGCCATGGCAAGGGGGATCGCAACGATGCCTACAGTGAGACCGGAGAAGAAATCCCGTCTCAGTGTCTCTGCGCCGTAACCTTTCTTAAGTTCGGTGAGCAGACTGGGTTTGAGTGATGTACTGTCCATACCTGCACCTTAAGTTGTATTATAAGTTGAGAAGCATACTCCTCATTATCCGAAACTGCAATATTTCTTAAAGAGTATAATCTCAAAACACCCCTTGAAAAAGACAACTTGAGTATTATTTTTATACCCATGAGAAAGTTTATATTTTTACCGATATTCTTAATGCTTCTGTCGTGCGCTCCCAGAGAGCCTGAAATGATAAGTAAGGGAGCGGTTTATGATATTCCCGGCTTCGCTCTGAAGCTTGAGGAAGAGGTTCTCAGTGTGCGGAACACTTATTTCGAGAAGGTTTCCCGCCTTCAGGTAAGTGCTGAATATATAAAGGATGATGCCGTCATCGGCTCTTTTGCCAGTGTGGGTCTTGCGCTGGAACCCGGAGATGAGAGAGCATATAAGCTTGTGATCCCTCAGGGCACGGAAAAAGTAAAGGTAACCTACAGGGAATACCCCTATTCAGAAAGCGATACGGCGATGTTCATAGCCAACACAGGCAAGCTTGGCAAAACAGGCGCAGTTTATTTTATGCTTAACGAATAATCAATTTTTTCAGTTCTGTTTTTAGTCAGTGAGTGGTTATTTTTTAATCACTCTTTTTGCGTCATTATTTTTCAATAATCAGTAAACCATTCCTGCTAATCGTAAAACCATTCTTGGCACATCTGTTGCTTCCTTAAAAACATCACCGGAATAAGGAGGAGTTTTTATGAAGCTGATAAAAGCGATCATCAAGCCTCACATGCTTGAAGAAGTTAAGGAAGCTCTCGCTGAGCTTGGAATCACGGGTATGACCGTATACGAAGTTAAAGGCTACGGCAGACAGAAAGGGCACAACGAACTTTACAGAGGCGCGGAATACCGCATAGATTTCGTTCCCAAAATCATGATGGAAGTAGTGGTTTCCTCCGACATCGCGGCGAAGGTCGTAAAAACCATAAACGATTCAGCTAAAACAGGCAAAATCGGTGACGGCAAAATATTCGTAATCCCTGTTGAGGAATCCGTGAGGATCAGAACAGGCGAAACAGGAATAGAGTCGCTTTAATCCGGCTATACAGGTGCAAGGAGGATATATGAAAAAAATTATTATAATGCTCGGACTTATGCTTATGGCAGCGTCCGGCTTCGCAGATGACGAACCCCTGACTCTTGAAGGGGTTCAGGCTTCCGTTGATGCCGTTCAGGCAAATGCGGACTGGCTCTGGACACTTATTGCAGCATTCATGGTCTTTTTTATGCAGCTTGGTTTCGCAATGGTCGAGACAGGCTTCACCAGAGCAAAAAACGCCGTTAACATAATAATGAAAAACCTTATGGACTTCTCGATGGGCGCGATCGGATACTGGGCTGTAGGTTTCGGTCTTATGTTCGGCGCTACCACGACAGGCTTTTTCGGTACGGAAGGTTTCTTTCTTTCAAACTGGGATATGCAGGACAACTGGACACTGGCTTTCTGGATCTTCCAGACAGTTTTCTGCGCCACAGCGGCTACAATAGTTTCAGGAGCTATGGCAGAGAGAACTAACCTTAAGGCTTATCTTCTTTTCAGCCTTGTTATGACAACGATTATCTACCCCATAGCAGGAAGCTGGTACTGGGGTTCACTTTTCCACGGCGAAGGCTGGATAGAGGCTTTCGGCTTTATAGATTTCGCAGGCTCCACGGTTGTTCACTCAGTGGGCGGCTGGGCAGCGCTTGCGGGTGCTATAGTTGTGGGACCCAGAATCGGTAAATATGCCAAAGACGGTTCCGTCAGAGCCATCCCCGGACACAACATACCCCTTGCAACAATAGGCGTTTTCATACTCTGGTTTGGCTGGTACGGATTCAACGTCGGTTCTGAAACTGCTGCAGACACAGCTCTGCCTCTCATCGCGGTCAACACCACACTTGCTCCGGCGGCAGGCGTTCTTGTGGCTCTTTTCACAACTGTAATCCTTTACAAAAAGTTTGATGCGGGCATGTCTCTCAACGGTGCTCTTGCTGGTCTTGTCGGTATTACGGCAGGCTGCGCAAACGTCACACCGGCTTTTGCGGTGCTCATCGGCGCTATCGCGGGTTTTCTGGTTGTGTTCAGCGTAATATTCTTCGACAAAATCAGAGTTGACGACCCGGTGGGTGCAATTTCCGTTCACGGCGTATGCGGTGTATGGGGAACCCTCGCTGCCGGTCTCTTTAACTATGACTTCGAAGCAGGCGGACTCAGCCCCGTTATACTGCCTCAGATCATCGGTATAGTTGCGGCATTCGTATGGGCATTCGGCGTATCCTTCATCGCTTTCAAAATCATCAATATCTTCATCAAAATCAGAGTTTCCGAAACAGAAGAGCTTGAGGGTCTTGATAAGCACGAACACGGTGTGGATGCTTACCCCGAATATGCCAAATCACTTATAAAATAGTAGGAATCAAATAGAATAGTCTGCCTGAGGGCAGACTACCTGACCGTTACATTGCCCTCTTTCCGCCACGGGAAGAGGGCTTTTTTTGTTTTCTAAACAAAGGGGAGTATTATTGTGAACGAAGCGCCGGAGGCTGAACTGCCGACACTCAGCCTGCCGTGCATTTTGTTTTCGATTATGGTTTTTGAAAGGTAGAGGCCTATGCCTGTTCCGTTATCATTTTTTGTGGTGAAATAGGGTTTGAAGAGTTTTTTCATCGCATCAGGGCTTATCCCCATGCCGTTGTCCTTTACGCTAAGGGTGCAGTTTTTATCTGTGCATGAAATGTTTATTTCGATTATTCCCTGTCCGGTTCTGAATCTCTCATCCTCTTCCCGTCTGTGGATTATAGCATCCTTGGCGTTCACCACGAGGTTGAGGATAACCTGCTTAAACTCGTTTCTGTAGCCCAGTATCTCCCCGCAGTTTTCTCCCGCACTGAGCCTGACATCTATATTGCAGGCTTTGAGCTGAGGATTGATCAGAGAAACTATCTCTTCAACAGCGGGCATCACACTGAACCTGCTGGGTGTCTTCTGCGGGATGAAGAAACGTCTGAAATCATCCACTGTCGTGCTCATAAACAGAATCTGTGAGTTGATTGAGTCTATGTGTTCCTCAACGGCTGCCGAATCGAGGTCTCCGTGGTCAAAGTCATCGCCTATGGTCTGGGCTATGATGGCAAGGTTGTTCAGCGGCTGCTTCCACTGGTGGGCTATAACACCCAGCATTTCACCCATTGCAGCCATTTTTGACTGCTGTATAAGAAGCTTTTCCTGCTTTTTCTGTTTCTTTTTCAGCTCTTTTGTTTTGGTGACATCCTCAAAGAACAGAAAGAATATCCCGGTGCTGTTCTCCGGCGCTGAAATGCGTACTTTTAGGTGCAGCTTTCTGCCCTCAGTGTCAAAGGCTTTCAGCTTTGCTTTGCCTTTTTCAGGTTCTTTGAGGAGTGCCTTGAGGACAGCAGCGCTTTTCCGTGAGAGGAAACTGCTGATATTGTCGAATGAAAGCGGATCTGCTTCCTGAGCGAAGATTTCGCGGAAGCTGCGGCTTGCACGGAGGATGTGCCCCTTTTTATCCAGAATACAGAACGCAGGGCTGAAGAGACGGAAATATTCATCCGCCAAAGCCGCCGTAAAAGTGTCAGTCATATTTTCTGAATATCTGGAACCGGTTGCGTCCGTGTTGCTTTTCAATTAATGCTCCGCTTGGTATCGGATAGTTAGATACATGCTAACTTATTATTTGTAAATATCATATATTCAGTTTAGCAATATAGCGCAAAGTGCAAAATTAGCCAGAATATAATTATTTGTTTCGAAAAAAAGTCAGATATGACTTATTGATATAAAATAACTTGACACGATAGGGCTAAGATATATTTTGTATATTGTTAAAACACATTACCTATGGAGGTGGAAAAATGCTTAAAAAACGCGATGAACTTTTCTTTTCTCCCTTCAGAAGCCTTCTGGATCTCAACAGGGAGATGGGCAGATTTATGGACAGGTTCGGTGACGGTGAATCTATGCCCGGCGGGTTCAGACCTGATGTTGACATTATTGAAAAAAACGGACAGTTGGTTGTGACCGCAGACCTTCCCGGAATGGAGGAGAAGGATATTGAAGTCACCATTAATGATGGTATTCTTGCCGTCAGGGGTGAGAGGACAGAGGAAAAAGAGGAAACCGAAAAAGGATTCCACAGACGTGAAAGAGTTTTCGGCAGATTTGTCAGACAGTTTGCCCTGCCCAAGGGTACGGACGCTGAAAATGTCAAAGCCGTGTTTAAAAACGGCGTACTCGAAGTCAGGATTCCTCTGAAATCAGTAATCGAAGAAAAGAAAATACAGATCGAATCTAAGTAAACCAAATAAGCCCCCGTTTCCGGGGGCTTTCTGATGTCTGCTCAAATGCTTAAAAACCGGAGACTGCCGCGCAGCTTTGCTCCTTGCAGTAACGACCGCTGTCATTGCGAACGAAGTGAAGCAGTCTCTCCCATACTTATTTTATGCCTGTTTTTCCGCAGGCTTTCTTTTAGCTCTCGGTTTTTTCTCCGCAGGAGCCGCAGTTTCCTCAGCGGGTTTAGGCGGAGCGGGAAGCAGGGCAAGTTCCGCCACCTCCTCGAACTTCTCCACCGGGACTATCTCAAGGGAGCTTTTCACATATTTAGGCATGGTGGTAATATCCTTCTCGTTCTTTTTGGGGATAATTACCTTGGTGATACCGTGCCTTTTGGCGGCGAGAAGTTTTTCCTTAAGTCCGCCTATTGGCAGCACCTTGCCGGTGATCGTTATCTCACCGGTCATAGCGACCGATTTGTTTACAGGTCTGCCTGTCAGCGCAGAGAGGAGGGCTGTTCCCATTGTAATCCCCGCGGAGGGGCCGTCCTTGGGGATGGCTCCGGCAGGGACATGCACATGGATGTCAAACTTGTTGAAATCCTCCGGGTCAATACCGTATCCGGCGGCGATTGTGCGTACATAAGTATACGCCGCACGTGAGGATTCCTTCATAACATCGCCAAGCTGCCCTGTCACAAGCAGGTTCCCCTTGCCCTGATATTTTGTGCACTCTATGAAGAGGACATCACCGCCTACGGGTGTCCATGCGAGGCCTGTCGCCGTGCCGACTTCGTTGTCCTTAAGCTCATCTTCACCGAGGTATTTCACAGTGCCGAGGAATTTTTCGGCAAGTTTCGGTGTAATCTGGAAGCTGCTGCCGTTTCCTTCCACAATTTTGCGGCCAACCTTGCGGCAAACCGTTCCTATGCTGCGTTCAAGATTCCTCAGGCCGGATTCGCGGGTGTAGCTTTTTATTATGTGCATCACAGCCGCTTTTGAGAACTTTATCTGCTCCGGAGTGAGGCCGTTCTCTTTTATCTGTCTGGGGATGAGGTATTTTTCTGTTATTTTCAGCTTTTCTTCCTCTGTGTAGCCGGGAAGCTGGATTATCTCCATCCTGTCACGCAGGGCGTGGGGAATCGGGTCAAGGTAGTTCGCAGTGGTGATGAACAGCACCTTGGAGAGATCAAAAGGCACTCCGAGGAAATGATCCACAAAGTTGACATTCTGCACCGGGTCAAGGACTTCAAGGAGGGCTGATGCCGGATCCCCTCTGAAATCGCTGCCGAGCTTGTCTATCTCGTCCAGCATGATAAGCGGGTTGTTGGTTCCTGCGGTTTTCATACTCTGTATTATCTTTCCGGGCAGAGCGCCGATGTATGTTCTTCTGTGGCCTCTGATCTCCGCTTCGTCTCTCATCCCGCCGAGACTCATGCGGACATATTCCCTGCCCATAGCGCTGGCGATTGATTTTCCGAGAGATGTTTTACCAACCCCCGGAGGGCCCACAAAGCAGAGTATGGGGCTTTTCATATCTTTTTTCAGCTTGCGCAGAGCGAGGAAGTCCAGAATACGCTCCTTCACCTCTTCAAGTCCGAAATGGTCGTCATTGAGTATCTTTTTGGCGGTTTTGAGATCCAGCTTCTCTTTGCTTGCCTTGCTCCAGGGAAGCTCCACAAGCCAGTCAAGGAAGGTTCTCGCCACTGTCGATTCTGCCGAATCAGGGTGCATACGGGCGAGACGCTTAAGCTGCTTGTCTGCTTCCTCTGCTATTTCCTTCGGCATTTTGGCTTTTTTGATCTTCTTTTCGTATTCTTCTATCTCGATCTGAAAATCGTCCTCTTCGCCGAGCTCTTTCTTGATCGCCTTAAGCTGTTCGCGGAGGAAATATTCCTTCTGGCTTTTGTCTATCTCGCCGCGCGCCTCGTTCATTATCTTCTGCTGAACCTCAAGGATAGAGATCTCGCGGGTAAGGAACTCGCTGACTTTTTTCAGGCGCTCTATGGTGTCGTCCTCTTCCAGAACCTCCTGCGCCTCTTCCATTTTGAGGCCGAGGTTGGAGACTATGATGTCGGCGAGCTTGCCTGCATCGTCTATTGTCTCTATAACGGCGAGGAGATCGGGCAGCATGGGCTTTCCGAGGCTTACCGCGTTATGAAGCTGTTCCTTAACGTGCCTGATGAGCGCTTCCGATGCGAGGTTGTCTTCCCCCGGTTCCTCATTGAATGTGCTCACCTTCACCTTGGCGAAGGGCTTCATCTGTATGTATTCTTCTATTGTCGCTCTTTTAACGCCCTGAACAAGAATCTTTATGCGCTCATCAGGCAGTTTCAGCATTCTGAGTATAACCGCCACTGTGCCTATGCGGTTTATCTCGTCCTCTGCCGGTTCCTCCTGCGAGGCATCCTTCTGGCAGGCGAGGAATATAAGCCTGTCTGCGCTGAGCGCGTCATTCACTGCCGCAATGCTGCTTTCCCTGCCCACAAACAGCGGCAGAACCATATAGGGGAAAACAACTATGTCCCTTACAGGCAGCAAGGGCAATTGTTCCGGTATTTTCACATCCGATTCAAACTGTTCCACTTTACCCTCTCCTGTATCTTAATTTTCTGTTTTTCTCAGCGTAACTGTAAGAACACCGTTCTTCAGTACAGCCTGTGTGTTGTCTTTATCCACGGGGAACGGAAGCTGCATTATCCTTTTAAAAGGTGCGAACTCTCTCTCCGCGCGGATGAAAAAAATCTGTTTGTCCGTACAGTATCGTTTTCTTATTCCTTCTATTATAAGAAGATTTTCGTAAAGATATACAGTAAAGTCATTAGATGTCAAACCGGGTAATTCCGCGGTAATAATAACGTCATCCCCTCTGATCATGGTGTCCAGAGGCGGTGTTCCGGTTTCCGTTATGGGGCTTTTGGTACGCTCCATAAGCTTAAGAAGCTCCTCCACCTCCTTTTTCATAAGGCCGTGGATGAATCGTATCTTTGATATAGAGTCGTTTTCACTGCTCATTGTTTCACCTTGTTCTGCAAAGAACCGACATTAAATCCATCATGGCATCTCTGGTGTCATCCCTTGAAAGGGCGAAATGGACTGTGGCCTCTATCAGGCCGTGCTTATTGCCGCAGTCAAACCTCTGCCCTTCGAAGCGGTAGCCGTAGACACCGCTTTTTTCCGCAACCGCATGTATGGCATCCGTAAGCTGGATCTCGTTCCCCGCACCTGCTGCGGTGGTTTCCAGCTCATCCATTATTTCCGGAGTCAGTATGTATCTGCCTATAATGGCAAGGTCGCTCGGCGGGTTGGTCTTTGGTTTTTCAACCATATAGCCGAGTTTGTACAGTCTTTCATCTATCTGCTTTTCAACTTTGACTATTCCGTATTTGTGGGTATCGGTGAGGGGAACCTGCATTATGGAGATCACGGGCGCCTTCACCTTGTCAAATTCCTTTGTCATTTCGCCTATGACCGATTTTTCTGAGAGGATAATGTCGTCCGGCAGTATCACTGCGAAAGGGTCACGCCCCACAATATCCTTCGCGCACAGCACAGCATGCCCCAGACCTCTGGGCTCCTTCTGGCGGATATACACTACATCGCACATATCAGAGATCTTGCGCACTTCCCTGAGCAGTTCTTCCTTGCCCGCCTCAGCCAGTGCCGCCTCAAGGTTCGGATCACGGTCAAAGTGGTCTTCCATGGATTTTTTTGTGCGTCCTGTGACAAAGATAATGCGTTCAATACCGCCGTTCAGCGCTTCTTCCACCCCGTACTGGATAAGGGGTTTATCGATCAGCGTCACCATCTCCTTGGGGATCGCCTTTGTTGCCGGCAGGAGCCTTGTTCCGAAACCTGCCACGGGGAAAACAGCGCTTTTGACTTTCATTGCATCATCCTTGATTTATTTATGAAAAATAACACCGGCATAGCCGACAACCCTGTCATAGTCGCCGCTTACGTAACCGCTGTGGGTGTGCTCGGTGAGCTCAGTTTTTGTGCAGCCTTTCAGTTTGCAGTAACAGATGGCGGCAGCGGCGGGAACAGCCCCGCACATAGAAATATTCATCCCGGACACAGTTCTTGCAAGCGCTTTTTCATCAAGCGCGAGAACAGCTTGAAGAGCGGCAGCATCCTTCCTCTCCGTAACGGACGCATTCTCAAAATGGTTCATGTCAGAGCTTACGGCAACAAGTGTTTCATCATCGCAGACGGAAGCCAGAAGTTCCCCAAGCGCAGCGCATGTCTCCATACTCAGCCCCATTACTGTAACGGGGGTTATCCGCACATCAGGGTTTAAGTATTTCAGTATGGGGACAATAACTTCCAGAGAATGCTCATTGATATGCGCAGCTGTGTCTGCGGTACAGAGCTTGGAGGATGTTAGTTTGGAGGCTGTTGCGGCATCAATCAGCACATCGCCGAAGGGGGTTTCCCAGCTTCCATCCGGATAAACGGAGATGCGCGCGCCCATGCCTGTGTGGTTGGGGCCGATTAATATTACCTTGTCCGGGATTTTTACCATTGACGCAGTTTTGACCGCCGTTCTGCCGGAATACACCCAGCCCGCATGGGGGAGCATAACCGCCAGAGCTTCAGCGGGAGGCGCATCTGTCAGGTTTTCTGAGATGAACCTTTCTGCTTCCTCTGAGGATGACGGGTAAAAAAGTCCTGCTACCGCAGCTTTTCTGAACATAACAGCCTGCCTGCCTTTTCATACCATAAATCCGGCAGCTTGAGGGAAAGGCTGAAATAGCTGAAATCGTTCAGCAGAATTATGCGCTTATCTATCACCTTGTACGCCCATGGCTGCCTGTTTCTTGATATTACCAGTTCTTTAACTCTCTTGAAAGAGAACTGTTTCAGCATGGGGAATGTTTCCGCCAGTGCGTTGATATGCTCGGTGTTTTTTCTGCCCACTGTTATAAGCCTGTTTCCGTGGGCACAGACCTCTATCCTGTCATTTTTGGTGAAGACCACAAAAAAATCATTCCCGAAGGCTTCACGGAGGCTGAAATCAGTATCGTACATCTGCATTTTTTCAGTTCCGCTCAGTGATTCCATGTAGCCGGTCACAATGAACGAGTTAGGGTATTCGTTCAGGAGAGTCTGGTGGGTGACGGATTCATCCTGAGTGCTTTTTATATCGTGGGAATAAACTCCCTGAGTTTTCATCAGGCAGAGGTCGGTTATATTACCCTGGCCGAAGCTTTCGCCCAGTGCGGCAAGTTCGCTGCGGATTTTTCTTCCGTAGAGGAAGTTGAAGATGTTTTTCTTCATTTTCATGCAGAAATCCGCAGGCACTTCCTTCGGGTTCGGGCTTTTTCTTGCTGTGGAGTATGTTCCGCCGTGGAAAAAATGGATATTGGCGGAGGTTATGGGCGGAAACTGGTTGTTGGAGGCGATCCGCACGCTTCTTCCGGAGAACTTCACATAGTCCGCAACTTTCAGCAGGTTAGGGGTGGGGTTGAGGAAAATGAACTCGGCCATCGTCAGCTTATCGTCCTGTAGAAAGCATCGCGTTTCACAGGCTCAAGCCCCGCTGAGATTATCATATTTTTCAGTTCGTCCTCCGTGAGCCCTGCGCTGCTTGTTGCGCCGGCGGCGTGGGTAATGTTCTCTTTTATTATGGTTCCGTCAAGGTCATCCGCGCCGAAACGGAGGGCGACCTGTGCTGTCTTCTCGCCCAGCATAACCCAGTATGCTTTTATGTGGGGCACATTGTCCAGAACAAGGCGGCTGACAGCCACTGTCATGAGGTCGTCCATGCCTGTTGAGGGTTTTATATGGCTCAGGAAAGTGTTCTGCGGGTGGAAAGAAAGGGGTATAAATGCCAGAAAGCCGCCCGTTTTCTCCTGAAGTTCACGGATTTTTTCAAGATGGCGCATCTTGTCCTCTCCGGTTTCAATGTGACCGTAGAGCATGGTGGCGTTGGTGAAAATCCCTTCCCTGTGGGCTGTTTCATGCACCTCAAGCCATCTTTCCGCAGGTATTTTTTCAGGGCATATCTCTTTACGCACCCTCGGTTCAAATATCTCAGCCCCGCCGCCCGGCATCATTTCAAGCCCTGCGTTTTTAAGATTTCTCAGCACTTCAGTCAGAGAAAGCCCGGATATGGACGCAAAATAGTCTATTTCAACCGCGCTGAACCCTTTGATCGTTTTTTCGGGGAAAGCGGTTTTCAGCCCTTTTACCATATCTGTGTAGTAGCTGAATTTTTTTGAAGGGTGCAGACCGCCGACAATATGAAGCTCGCTTGCGCTCGGAGCCTTGGCGGCGACATATTTTATAATGTCATCCACATCCATGAACACGGCTGTTTCATCGCCTTCATCCTTGGCAAAGGCGCAGAAGCGGCACTTACTCACGCATATGTCAGTGTAGTTTATATGGAGGTTATTGACATAAAAAACCTTTTTGCCCCACATCTTCTGCCGGAGCATATCGGCTTTTTCGCCCGTAACCAGAAAATCTTCTTTGAAAAGATCGTACATACGGCTTAGATTTCCTTATCAGCAGATTATCTTACGGAAGAAAATAATACAGTCTGAAAATTAACACAGCTTGCCGTTTCGGGCAACCCTATTTATCTCGTCTGTATTTTATTCCCTTGCCGTACATTTCCTTCCAGACCCTGAGTCCGTCCACCTCCACAAGATCCTTTTCCCCGGAGATTTGTTCATCAATGACTGAGACAGCTTTGTCAAATTCGTCATTTTCCGCATAAGCGGCGGCAAGCCTGATTGCGTTTTCGTTATCCGGTTTCAGTGCGTAGGCCTTGCGTCCGTAGAGCACAGCCTTTGCCCCGTTCCTGAAATAGGGGTCAGGGTGGGTGGAGAGAACCCATGCAGCCTGAGAAAAGGCTTTTTCCATAGTATGATCCAGAATAATTGCCGTTTCCAGATCCCTGATTCCGTCACCGGTTTTTGAAACAGCAAAGAGCACCTGCGCCCGCAGGAAGTAGCTTTCGGCATTTTTAGGGTCAATCTGTATGGCGCGGGTCACGTCCACTATGGCCTGTTCGGGGCTTCCGGATTTCATATATGCTTTTGCCCTGCCGAGGTAAGCCTCAGCACTTTCGCCCTGAGCTTCTATTCCTCTGTTCAGGTAGAAGAACGCCTGTCTGGTGTTCCCCAGTTCGGCATATGCAAGGCCTGTCAGGGTATTTGCCCGTGCATAGGTCTTCGGCTTCTGAGTCAGCGCTTCATCAAGTTCCATGACAGCGTCATTGTATTTTCCGAGTAAGAAAAGGATTTCCCCTCTTCTGTAGTGGAGGTAGGGGGTGTTTTTATTTCTGCCCAGTGCTCTGGTGTATTCGTAAAAGGCTTTGTCATATTCCTTCATGGCAAAGTAGGCATCCCCCAATAGGGTTCTGTTTTCGCCGGAATCGTGCTCCTGCACGGCTTTTTCAAAATACCCCGCAGCCAGAGCGGCATTACCGGATTCGAGGGCTTCCTGTCCGTTTTTCTGAAACTCAACAGCGGCTTTTGGCGCACATGCTGCAAGGGCTGCCGCCGTGATCAATATATAAAGTCTCATAATATCTCCATATTCGGCTTCATTAATAATATTACCCCTTGTTCACAAATAACAGAAGTTTTTTATAAGAATTTATACAGTTAATTTTTGTAATTATTACACGCTATAACAAGTATTGTTTGTTAAATGTTTATATTCCCTCATCGGCTAAGGAGGAATGTGATGATTCTTGAAATGGCTAAAACAGGCAGATACGGCGAGGTGACCCTTACCGAGGCGGATCTGGAGCAGATGGAGAAAAGCTTCGGCGGTAAAGTGCCCGTAACTGTGGGGCACGAGATAGCCGGAAATATGCCCGCGGCCGGATGGGTGAAAAATATCTGGGCGGAAAAAGGGGTTCTCATGGGGGAGGCGGAGCTGGGGGACTGGCTCACGGAAGCCTATGAAAAAGGGGAGTACCGCAACTGGTCAATAGGCGCAAAGAGGGACGCAGACGGCAGGCTTTACCTGCACCACCTTGCGTTTCTGGGTGCTCTGCCTCCTAAGATACGCGGCCTTGAGGTTGTGGAGATGGGGGACAGCGGCGATTTCCTGACCTTTGCAGGAGCCATACCCGCTTATTTCAGCGAGCTTGAAGCACTCCGCAGGGAAAAGAGGGAGAAAAAACTCAGCGATCTCAGATGCGCATGCGAGGGGAAAATCCCCGCCGCCAAGCTGGAGCTTGTGATGGAGTTTGCGGAAAACCTTGAGGGTACTGTGAACTTCGCAGACGGGCACGAGGCGGACGCGGTGAGTGTGCTTAAGGATGTTTTTTCATCCCTGCCGGAGCCTGTGAAAGCGGGAAAAATGAACCTGCCCGAAAGGGGCGTTTCGGCAGAGCCGAAGGGAATTTTCGGGAAAATTTAAGGAGGGGAGAAGATGGCAAAGTTTGACGGAGTAATCGACAGGCGCGACATGGGTTCCGCCGGGATAATTGACGGCCGCCACCCTGCGGTGGTGAAGGTAATGCCTTTTAAGGCGGACAACGGAAAAATCGAAGCCGGGGAGATAGTTGCCCTCAATGCTGACGGCAGGGCGGACTTTTATGATGCACAGGACGAAGGCACGCTCTCTGTTCCGGTGGGGGTGAGCATCTTCACCGTTGATACGGCAAAAGACAGCCTCGGAAGTGTTCTTGTACACGGAACGGTTATCAGGAGCGCACTGAAAAACGGCGGCGCCAAGGCTGAGACGGCTGCGGTGAAGGCGCTGGAAACAAATACGCAGATCTGGGCGTTTTAAGGAGGTTTGAAACATGCTTCAGTTTGATATAAGCAGCTTTTTTTCAAGGGATTCGCTGATAAGAACCCTTACGGACATGCCGGAGCTTAAATCTCCCGTTCTTGACTCGGTTTACAGAACGGAGAAGAGGAGAAACCACCCCCTGCCCACAGTTGCGGTGAGTGACCTCCAGCAGCCCATAACAAATATAGCGGTAAGCAGAAGAGGCTCCGCGCCCACACCTCTTTACGGTGACACCGGGCAGATAACCCACATAGAGCCTCAGCCGTTCAGACCCTCAGAGAGGCTTAACGGCGTTGAGGTTAATAACTTCAAGCTACTTGACAGGACAGGGGTTCAGCTTCTCATCAATAACAAAATCGACAGACTCAGAAGAGTTGTGCGCGCCTCCACCGAGGCACTGGCCGCTCAGAGCCTCACCGGAAAAATAAGCTACCCGATGGTTATGGACGGCGGCTACGGAACATACGAGGTGGATTTCGGCTCCACGCTCTCCTACACCCCGTCAGTTCTCTGGGACCATTCTCAGGTTGCGATCGACGACATCCTTGAAACCCTCATCGAAATGGAAGCGGACATTCAGGAAACCAGCAGATACGGCGAGGGAGTAAGGTTCTGGGCCGGCAAAAAGGCGTTTATGGCGCTTTCCAAGCTTGTTCAGGCATTCGAGGGCAGAAACGTGATCGCCTCCATGGATGAAAAATCAATTCTTATCGGCGGTTACAGGATAGAGCTGATGAACTCCGCCTACATCGACCCCGCAACCGGCAGCCCCGTTAAGGTGGTGGATGACGGAAAACTCCTCGCTGTTGCGATGGATGCTCCCTTTGAACTCATTTACGCGGTTCTGGACGATCTGGACAGCAACCTTGTCTCAATGCCCTTTTTCGTGAAGCCCGTTGAGGACAAACGCACATCCTCAATCGAGCTTGTGGCTGAGAGCAAACCCCTCCCCGTGCCTTACACTAGGGCAATAAACTGGGCAACGGTAACGGAATAGCGCCATGGAACTGACGGTTGACGAACTGAAACAGCATATTCAGCCGGAGGACTTTGACGCGATAACAGGCGGGGATGACGCAGTGGCCGAAACCTTTCTGGAAAACGGAAGGGAGAGAGTGAGGGGGATAACAGAGGGCTACGGTGTGGACTTTGACGAATCCGACTCCGTTATACGTCTCGCCGTGGTGAAGGCCGCGCTGAGCGAGCTTTATTCCTACTCGGCTGACTGGGTGACGGCGGAGCAGTACCGTGATGAGGCTGTCCTTGTGCTTAAACCTCTCGCCCCTGCTGTTTATCCCGATGCGGCTTCGGCTCAGGGGAAAGAAAGCTGGAAAGGCTTTGACTGATAAAAGGTGAGGTTTGGGAACTATGGTTTATGAAACGGCACGGATGACAGCGGAGCTTCTGGAGGCTACAGGCATATTCAGGCATGTGCTTATCCACGGCGGGCCGCCTGATAAGGCGGCGGAGGATATTTTGAGGGAACCGGGAGCCGCCGTGGTCTACACAGGGGAGGAGGGGCAGCCTTCGGGAAGTGCGCTCAGGCGTGAACCGGTCTTTTCCGTGGTTCTTAAAACCTCTGCTCCGGGCAGGGGGGAGAACTCAGTGAAAACAACGGGTGAAGTTCTGGATGCGGTTTTTGGTGCATTGAGAGAACTCTCCCCTGCCTTCTGGCGGGTTTCCGGCCTCTCCTCCGGCAAGGGGGCGAACCTCTGCCGGATAGATTTCAGACTGAGACTTAAAGGATAAAGAAATGGCAATTGTTCTGAAAAATACCAACTTCGCCGTGAGCACTCTGGCATATGAACTGAACCAGACGGTGCAGCCTGCGCAGCTCACAGTCACGGATTATGCGGGCTTTTCCCAGTCAGGCAGTTTCAGGGCTGTGATATGGGGCGGAGGAACGGCTTCCCCTCTGGACGATCCTGAGCGGGAGATTGTTGAACTGGTTCCCTTCGGTTTTGAAGGCTTTGAAAGCTCCTTTAACTGCTACGGCGGAAAAGAGGGGACACAGAAGCGGAACTGGCCTGCGGGCAGCCGGATAGCCCATGTAATAACCGCCGGGAAGCTGAACGAGCTTGAGGCTGAGATAGAACTCAAGGCAAATGCGGCACAGACGGAGCGCGTCGGCACTGTGAGCGTGAAGGCGGCAAACTACGCCATGACAGGTGCGGAAAGGGCTGTGATGGTTAACGCCGGAATAGCGGACATAAAAATAACCCTGCCCGCGCCGACAGCAAATGCCGGGCGGGTGTTTATGATAAAGCGCATAGACGCAGGCGGAGCGGCGGTGCGTGTGTCCGCCGGTTCCGGTGAGCTCATAGACACCCAGAGTGCGGATATTCTGCTTTCCGCCCAGTGGGACAGGGTGCAGATAATTTCAAACGGCACAGACTGGTACACGGTTTAAGGGGGCGGGGATGGTTTATCTGTGCGGCATACCGCTTGAGGGGATGGTGTGGACAAATGAGTTTTCGGCGGGGCTTCCCTCCGCCGTTTCCGTTCCCTGCGCGGACGGAACATCGGCAGTCTTCACTGAGGCCGGAGTGAGCTTCGGCATAGATCTCGAATCCGCAGAGGATGACGGATGGCTCAGCCCGTATGAGGCGCAGCAGCTTAAGGATGCCGCCTGCGCCGCGGGCGGGGTGTATCTGTTCTCACACAGAGGCAGGGAGTTCAGAGTCCGCTTCCGTCATGAGGATGCGCCCGCTCTGGAGCTCAGGCCCGTCCGCCCTGCAAGCGGCTGCGGGGAGAAGGACTGCTTTTACGGAAAAATAAGGCTGAAAACAGTTTAGGGGGAAATATGCAGACCGGGGACATAAAATTCTACCGCTCAAAAACCGTCACTGATACGGCGGAAAACGGCGGGCATATGGATATATCAAGGGAGGTTGTGAGCGGGGTGAAGTTCAATCTTTTTCCCAGAGTGACCGCCTTTGAGCGCACGAACGGAAAAACACGCCTGCGCAAGGCTTACATTGCCAACAGGGCAGCAGGGGCGGAACCCGCTTTTGATGCGGCTGTGGCGCTCACAGTGCCCAGTGCCGGAGGGGACAGGTTTTACATAAAGGCAGCATTGAACCATGCGGAGACCGAAGGGGAACTCACCGCGGAAGGCTGGACAGGCGGCGGAAGGCTGTATGCGGACATCACAGCGGGGGATGCCTCTGTTCAGGTGCTTTTTGAACACAGCGACTACGCAGTACCCGCGGGCGCGCTTCTCATGGTCAAGGCGGATTCAGGCGGCATGTTCACCGCAAGGATAACAGGAGCGGACTGGACAGGGAATGTTGCTCTGATAGGGCTTGCCTCTCAGGCGCCGGACAATTTTGCCGCATCAGAAACCTATGCGGGGGTATGCGTTGAGCTTGGAAATCTGGAAGCAAAGGCAGAGAACGTAAGCGCAGTGTCATCAGGCGGAACCTTCAGTGCGGACGGGATAATAGTTTCCAACCGCGGTGCGGCGGAGGATGAATGGACAGTTACGTTTGTTTCATCATCCGCTTTCAGTGTTTCGGGTGCGCAGGCAGGCAGCCTGCCTTCCGGAAGCATAACGGCAAACTATCAGGCTATGAATACGGCTGCGGGGGATTTCTATTTCGCTGTGCCGCATCAGAGCTGGGGCGGCTCATGGCAGGCGGGGGACAGGCTCACGTTCAGCACACGCGCCGCTGCGAAGGGTTTCTGGCTTAAGGAGATTGTACCCGCAGAAACGGAACGTGAGGCGGATAACTTCATCCGTCTTGACTGGATAACGGACTAGGCCATGTACAGGGTGGCGGGGGCGCTTGTTCCCGGAACAGACGGTT
The DNA here is from genome assembly GCF_026226615.1 of Geovibrio ferrireducens. Taxonomy (NCBI): domain Bacteria; kingdom Pseudomonadati; phylum Deferribacterota; class Deferribacteres; order Deferribacterales; family Geovibrionaceae; genus Geovibrio; species Geovibrio ferrireducens. Next base: position 67,959 of record NZ_JAJAPB010000004.1, on the reverse strand, counting down.
TTTCATCATCCGGCCTGAGCTTAAGCGGCGCAGTGTCTCTGCGGCTTTCCGCCGGATGCGGGTCATCATCAGATCTGAAAGGGGCTTTATCCTCCGGCGGTTTGTCCGTGATAGCGCAGTCTGCCGGACTGGATGATTACTGTTATGTGTCAGGTTCATACAGTACAGACCTGAGCGGATGGATCATCATTTCCGGCGCAATGACTGACGCTGCTGGGGGAAACCTGAAAGCGGCAAATGCCGTCTCTGCGGGAAGCTCCCTGAAAGCGTGTCTGAGTATTTCAGGCGGGCTTTCGGGGCAGGTGAGGAGCGCAAGCACCATAGGCGATTCCGGGCTTTGCGGATTTATGTCCCTGAGAGGCGAGATCTCCTTAAACTCCCTCAGCAGTTCGCTTTTTATCAAATCATCAGCAGATGATGACATAGGCATTATTCAGTGCTCCTTACGCTTTATGCTGAACGGAAAGGAGCTTACAGACAAACTCGTAAGTGCTGCAATCGGTTTTTACGGCAAAGATCCTTTCCCTTCATTCAGCGCTGTTGTCACAGAGCCCGCAGAAAAGGGTTCAGAGGCGGAATTTGTCATGGAGGGCTCCTCATACTTTTTTGTGATCGAAAAAATAAAGAGAGCCGGACACACGGTGAAAATCAGCGGGCGCGCTGCCGGGATTCTGGATGAACCGCCCTATGCGGGCAGGAGATCGGTTTTCAGGACTGATTCATCCGCATCGGCTCTGGCAGGGAGCGCTGTCTGGAGTGTGCCGGATTTCTCTGTTCCGCTGATAAGGGGCAGTTTCTCAGAATCTGAGCTTCTGCGGGCGCTTGCTGATGAGTGCGGAGCATCGGTGCGCATGGGTGCGGACGGGCTTAACCGAGTTGTGAATCCGTATTCGGCGGAAAACAGCCTTCGTCCGGGCACATTTTTTGAGGCGGTGAGAACCTGCGAGCCTCCGAAATACAGCGGAATCAGGGTGGTGTCAGGCTTCTCGACAGACCCTGTGATAGAACCTGATGAGAAGAAGACTGCCTACGGGAACTTTGCCTCCGCATCGGTTTATGCGAACGGGGATGTGAAGATAAGTACGGATGCGGCAGTTTTTAAGTCTGCCGTGCACAGGGTCACTGAATATGAAGAAAAAATCCGCTTCTCCGGCGGCGCGGGCAAGGCTTCCTACCCTGTTCTCAGACTCTTAAACGGAGCGGACGCGGCGGAAGGGCGCAGTGTTTATGTGCATGACGGGGGCAGCTTCGTCAGGAATGTCAGGTATGAAACCATCCGGCATGACTGCCTGCTGTATGAAGGGGCTGAGAAGGATGCGGTTCTGCAAGCCGAAGCGGTGAAAACCGTCTTTTGCGCAGGTTCCGGCACGGCGGTAAAGGAGTTCCGGCAGAAGCTGACCGATGACCCGTCCGCTGCGGCAGCAAGGGCTCAGAATCTTAAACGCAGCCTCTGCGGAGGGGCATATCTGGAAGTTACACACCTTTTCAGCCCGGCTGCGGCTTCGGGGGATGCGCTTCTGATGCGGACATCAGCGGGCGAGGGGTACTGTGTTGCCTCATCAGTTGAGATAACATCCGCCCCGCTGAAGATAATCCAGAAAACAAAGCTTTACCTGAGGGAGGAATAAATGGCTGAGGTAACAGTTAGTTTTGTCACACCCGCAAAGGGCGGGGAGAAAACGGTAATAGAGCTGGATGAAGATATGAATCTTGATTCCTCCGGCAGTGTGAAGAAGTTTTTCCGCTACGGAGAAACGGCATATTTCAGGGCTTACTCCCCTTTGCCCGCTTCTGTGCGGGCTGTCTCATCTGACGGAAGCATCACAGAGCACGGACTGGGCACGGAAACCGTGAGCGGCGAGTTCATTCCGTTTACCGAATCAGACGAGGCAGGGGCGAAATACCCCGTGAGGGAAATAGTCTCCTCCGTATGGCTTGGGAAATCCCTCGGCAATGTTAAGAAAAGCGGTGCGTACTCGGTCTCATGCGAAATTGAACCGGATGCCGCCGGTGAGAGCGGTGTAGGGCTTCTTGAACTGACATATTCATCAGGCTTCAAAAGGTTCGGCATAACACTGCCGAAGAAAAGCAGACCTGAGTACCCCGTGCTTATTTACGTCTTTCAGGAATAGATTATGGGTTCACTCATTGTTGGCTTCGGCACGGAAAGCAGGGAAGGGGAGCTCCTCCTGACAGAGGATTACGAACGGGGCGGAAACAAAAGTCTCTATTCAGCCGGAGAAAAGTCATACGTGCGGATATATCCCGCCGGGCTGAATGCGGAGATCACAGTCTCCGGCGGTTCGTGGAAATATTCGGCTTACGGTCTCAGCGAACTGCACATGGAACATATCCCTTTTGCGGATCAGTCTTCCGGCAGGCTGAAATATCCTGTGGTGCGTGTTCTGAATGTTTCCCGTGCGGCGGATGGCTCGTCCCCCTTTGTGGGCGGCCGTTCAGTGAGGTTCCGGGAAAACAGGCTGGACTCCGTTTCCGTTGAATATGAAACGTCATATGATCTCATCGAGATCACAGGGTTTTCCGCACGGTACGTGATTCTGAAAGCTTCCAGCGCTAAAGGGGCAGCATACTGCGTACTCGACTACACAGGGGATGAGACTGATCTCTCCTCCCGTCTGGTGATACTCACCGCAAGAGACGCTGCCTCAAGGGAGATTATTCCCCATGCGCAGGTTTTCATGAACGGCACTTTCAGAGGCGTGACAGACGGCGGCGGAATGCTGAATCTGGGCAGACTGAAGAAGGGGCAGTACAGCCTCCTTGTGCGCAAGGACGGCTATCTGGACACTGATAAGGACAACCTTAAAAATGACAGTTTCAGGATCGAATAATGGAACTGAACCTATATCTCAGCAGGGAAAACTGGCGGCCGGAGGGGCTCTGCACCGTAAAAGGGCGGAGCACGGGGATTGAGTTTGATGATACGGACGGGATTCAGGGGCTGGCTTTGCCCCTGTTTATGGATGCGTACATGGATCAGGACGGCACAGCACATGCGGATGCTATGACTGTTCTCCTCTCTGACGGAACGGAGAGTGATGAGTTTCTCCTGCATAACCCGCCATGCGCCAAGTCGCCCCTGCGCAAGGGGGCACTGAGCTATTCTGCGGAGGAGGGAGAGCTTGTTTTCAGCTTTCCCCGACTGGCGTTCAGCGGGTTCGGCGGTTATGTGATACGTATGGGCGGAGGCTCTGTCAGCTACATTACTCCGGGGAGAATAGGGGAGATAAGCCGGACTGTGCCGGAGTATACGGGTTCAAGCCCGGAAAATTTCAGGCTGATGTTCAGTGATACGGGCGCTGCTCCGGGGGAAACTGTGTCAGTGATGTTCACCCTTGCAGGAAGTGCTGAGGAGTTCATGTACCGTTCGTCCGTATTTGAGACATCAGTGTGGACATCGGCAGTGATTGCCGGATGCGGCCTTTACAGTGACGGAGCCTTTTACGAAGGCGGGGAAGGGACAGAGTTTGAGCCGGAAAGGTTTGCCCATTCTGATTTCCGCTGGGCTGTGGAGTTCAGGGGGCAGCCTTATGCTCTGAAAGCGGCGGACTTCACCCGCTTCTTAATCGGGGAGCGGGCGGCAGTGGTGAAAAAAGGGCTGAATGGAAATGCACTGACCACAGGCAAGGCTTCTCTGGCTTCCTCGCGGGATTCCCTTGATGAGGATGACATCATAGTTCCGTTCAGCTTTTACGGAGGGGTGTGATGGAAAAATATCCTCTGCGGAACATAGGCGAGGCAGTCTCCGGCACTGAGTTCAGGAAAGGGGTGATCCTCTCCGTTAATACAGAGACGGATAAGGCTGACGTGGACGCGGACTCGGCAGTGTATCAGGGCGTGCCTCTGTTCTACCGCTGCAAAGGGGACGAGGAGGCTTCTCCGGACGGCTCAGTGAAAGGCTCCGGCGGTGTATTCACAGCCGGGGATGAGGTTATCGTCTGCTTTATCGGAGGTGTGCCTCTGGTTATCGGCTTCGCAGGGGGGGCAAGGCCCTGTTTCACATACAGGGTGGCATACCCGGCTGAGGGCGGCTGGTACATAGCGGATGACGGAGAGATAGTCCCCTGTGAATTTGTCACGGAGGCTGAGTTTGAGGACAGCTATATAAGGGTTGAGCCTCTTGCGGAGAGCGGCGGCTACGGAATCGAATCCGAAAAAGTTCAGCAGGATGCGTGCCTGAGCATAACCTCACACAGGCTCAGCCTGAACGGCGGGTTAATTTCAGCAGACAGCGAATATTACGATTTCTGCGTGCTGGATACATGGGGAGGCTGGTTCACTCTTTTCAGCCAGTCCGCATACGCCGGATTCAGCGCATGTTTTTATGAGCATACAGCTCAGGCAATCATAGACGGGGACAGGTGGACGGTGGAGCGCTCATACCGCTTCGGTTTCGGTTCGGAATATGACGAAACCGCCCGTTTTCGGGAGGACTGGTTTGTTTACCCGGTCTACAGCGGGGAGAAGATACGCTCATTCGGCGGGTTTTACGGCGGGAGAAACAGCGGCGGCGAATTTCTGCTGGCTTCCTGCGTAACCGGAACAGACGCGGCAGATACCGGATTTGCGGTGTATCTCTGCGGCAGGGAATGGCTGAGAAAGCATGTTTTTCCATGCTCAGATGGAACTGTAGATCTCGGTATGGGTGCTGCGGCAGCGGACGTTGTTCTTATTAAAGTAAAAAACGGGGGAGGAAGTAATGATATGGAAGAATCTTAAGTATTTTACCGAGAACGAAAAATGGGGAAAGGCAGAGAGGATGAACCCTGCGCTGCTCCTGCTCCTTGACAGGCTCAGGGAGAAGGTGGGCAGGCCGTTTGTAATCCACTGCGGCTATGAGGAAGGGGGGCACGCTTCCGGCAGCAGACACTACAAAGGTGATGCCGCGGATTTCCATATCGAAGGGATGAAGTTTCCTGAAGCCGTGGACAGCCTTCTCAAAGCACTGCACGGGACAGAGATTCTGGGACAGGTGAGTGCGGCTTATGTGGGGCTTGGGATTTATCCCGACTGGAACACGCCGGGCTTCCATCTTGATATAAGGGGCTATTCCGCCCGCTGGGGCAGGATAGGCGGGGAATATGTGAGTTTTGAAAAAGCGTATAAACACGCGGGAGGGGGAAAATGATTCCAATACTGGTTAAGATGTTTTCGGGCGCAATGCTCGGTGTGGCAAAGGCTTTTCTTACGGAAAAAATAATTACTCTGGTTGTGATCGAGGTGCTTAAGGAGCTTGCCGCCTCAACAAAAACTACAATCGATGACCGCATAGTGAGTGAGGTTGCCGCTTCTCTTGGAATGGTGGATCTCGGCGAAGTTAAAAAGAAGCTTTAAGGGAGGACAGCATGGGGAAGAGAAAAACATCCGCTGAGATACTGAACAGCGTTTTTGATTCTGCTGATCAGCGTCTTAAGGCAAAATATAAAACAGAGGATGAGGTGCTGAATCTTGTTTTTGACAGTCAGTCGGGCAGACTGAAGGTTAATCTGGATGGTGTTGCGGCGGCAGGGAACACGCCGTACTCCAATCCCCTTGAAGGTTACGCATCAACAGATCCTGCGGGAGCATTGGGCGGCGGACTGCTGTTCGGGAATCTGAGCGGAACAGGAAAATGGGGAGGCGGTGTGCTTGCACCGAACGGAAAGATATATTGCCCTCCTTACAATGCCAATTCTGTACTTGTTATAGACTCCTCAGGTAACACTACAGAGCTTATTGGCAGTTTCAGCGGTTCTGCAAAGTGGAGGGGCGGAGTGCTTGCACCGAACGGAAAGATATATTGCCCTCCATTCAATGCTGATTCTGTACTTGTTATAGACCCCGCAGATAACACCACAGTGTTAATAGGGGGTTTCACAGGTGCAAAAAAATGGGCCGGTGCTGTTCTTGCACCGAACGGGAAGATATACTGTGTACCTTACGATTACCCGCAGATACTCACCATTGACCCTACAGATAACACTACGGAACTCATCGGCAGTTTTGCGGTAGGCGGGTCAAAGTGGTTCGGAGGAGCCTTAGCGCCGAACGGGAGAATATATTGTGCACCGCTGAACTCAGCACAAATTTTGGTTATAGACCCGACAGACAACTCCGCCGAGCTTATCGGCAGTTTCATCGGTTCTTCAAAGTGGTACGGATGTGCTCTTGCTCCGAACGGAAAGATATATTGTGTACCGGGCTCTGCTTCAGAGATTCTTGTGATTGATCCGACAAATGGCACTACAGAGTTTATCGGAAGTTTTAGCGGCTCTGCAAAGTACTTCGGCGGTGTTCTTGCTCCGGATGGAAGGATATATTGTGTCCCTTACGATGCCGGCTCTGTGCTTGTTATTGATCCGTTAGTGAATACCGCAAAGCTTACAGGAAGTTTCAGCGGTTCGGGCAAATGGTTCGGATGTGTGCTTGCTCCGAACGGAGTGGTTATCGGGGTACCTTACAACCATACGAAGGTGCTTGAGATTCGTCAGGGTGCGCACGGCAATCAGTGGTGGGCGCTGAGCGCTTATACTAATAAACTGTAAGGGGGCGGATGATGGAAGCTTTTGAAAAATGGCTTGAGAGGCTTGCGGCCTCAATGACTGATGAAGAGATAAACGGGGCAATTGCGGCGCATCTGACGGAATATGACGATGACGGGAATGTTGTTTATGAGCCGACAGCGGAGGAGATTGAGGATGTGCGAATCAGACACTATGCCGCTCTCCGCAGGGGGGCATACGGAATCTGGCAGCAGCAGCTTGATATGCAGTATGCCGGAACATGGGAAAGCCACGTGGCAGAAGTGAAGGCGAGGTTCGGGAAAATGTAAAAAGGTCGCAAAATTGATTGAACGCTGTAATAAAAAAAGCCTCTGACAAAAATCAGAGGCTTTTTCTAAGTGCCGGGGGGGGGACTCGAACCCCCACAGGATTAACTCCCACAGGATCCTTAGTCCTGCGTGTCTACCAATTCCACCACCTCGGCGAGTTATAATCTCTCAAGCGAGAACGAATTTTTATCAGCTTTATCCTTTCGTGTCAACAACAAAATTTAAAAAAAATTTCAAATGTTTAAAGCGTTTTTTTTATTAACAGACTTAACAAAAAACCCCGCCTGAAAAGCGGGGTCGGTGCTCTTATTTTCTGTTCATTTTTGAAGCAAGGTGTTTGCCGTATTCCTTATCCTCGTGCATTATGTGGTTTTTCAGCCAGTCCTGCAGGAAGCTCATCAGATTAAAGCCTATTACCTCTTTTCCTTTCTTATAATTATCAAGGAACTGCCCGACAGCATCTTTCAGCTTATCGTGGGATTTTATGTGGTTTGCGCTATGGGGAAAGCCGTGTGCCCGGAAGGCTTTTTCCTCTGAGTCAAAGTGGTAGACAGTGTACTCCACAAGCTCGTTAAGGGTGCGCTCAAGCATCTGTTTGCCTTTGTTTTCCCTTATGGCGTTGTAGAGGTTATTTATAATGCCTACAAGCTTTTTATGCTGCTCATCAAACTGGTGTACACCTGTTTCAAGCGCTTTTGACCATTTAATAAACTCATCCCCGCCGGATGTCTTGAAGCCTGATACGCTGCCTGCAAGTCCTTTGGTTACGTCAAGGAGGTTGCTGCCCGCTATGACTGACTCGTTAGCCATATGGAGAATGTTAGCGGACATATCAGAGATTTCCACTGTGCTGCCTGAAACTTCTCCGAGGGCGAGGTTTTCCTCCTCCATGGCGCGCACAATGCCGTTAAGCTGGCTTGTGAGTTCGTTTATGCTGTCTGCTATTATATTGATGGAATTGACCGATTCTCCGGAAAACTCTATGCCTTTCTCAACGTTTTCAACACCTTCCTGAACCTTGCCGAAAACATCGTTTATCTTGTACTGGAGCTCTCTGATAACCGCGCCTATCTGCTCTGTGGAGTCGGTGGTTTTACCGGCAAGCTTGCGCACTTCGTCTGCAACAACTGCGAAGCCTCTGCCGTGTTCACCTGCTCTGGCGGCTTCAATTGCGGCGTTGAGAGCAAGAAGGTTTGTCTGGTCTGCTATTTCTTTGATGGAGACGACAATATTCTCTATTTTCTCGGACTGTTTGAGGAATTCCTCCACAACTGCGGAGATTGAGGAGATGCTTGAGGATATGTTTTCCATGCTTTTGCGGTTGCTGGTGATTATGCCGATGCCGGTTTTTACCCTCTCACTGCAGTCCTCCACAAGCTCAAAGGATACTTTGCATGTGGAAAGAACGCTCTGTCCTGTGGAGGTGAGCTCTTCTGCGGCGCTGGAAACGTTGTTTACGTTGTCATTTATGATGTTTATCTGTCCGTTTACTTCGGCGTTTACAGATGAGAGGTTGTCTGCGAGGCTTCTTATGTTGTTTGCGGCGTGATAAAACTCTGAGATGGTGTTGTCCAGCTTATCCAGAAGTTCGTTGAGCCCTATGCCCAGTTCCTTCATCTCGCCTGTGCATTCGTTGATGGGCACTCTTCTGGTGAGATCCCCGCCGAGGGCCGCCTTCAGAGTGAGGCCGAATTCCCGGACACCGCTGCTTACCCGCCTGAATGCCGTAAAAGGGATCACAAATGCGAGAACAAGTGTGGTGAGAATGCATATGACTGAGATTGTAAGCCCTGTTGAAGCAAGCTCAAGTGCATGAGTACTATCTTCGCCGCCGGGCATTATCTGCCTGAAAAAAAAGTAGTTTTTGATTCCGATGAAACCTGCCGTCATGCCGGGCACAGCGGCTATAATGATAAGTAGAACTGTCCTGATGGAAAGGCGCATAAGGTAGACCCCCGAATAATCTGCTAAGCTGAATAACCCCAGTCTGTTCAGATTGTTCTTACATCCTTTAAAAGGTAAATTAAAATAGTTCCCGACTTTTCTCAGGCAACACAAATATTTGATAAATTGTGTTTAAAATAACCCTATCGGGATGATATATTTTCAATTGTTATGCCTAATCATAACAATTGTCAATTGAAAAAAGCGGCAAAATGCTCAGCAAAGTCAATGTAATCGTAGCTTTTGCTGTAAATTTTGTAATCTCTTATCCGGTTTTTGATGGACTGCACATCACCGGCCTTGAATATATTTGAAGGGGGGATTATCTCAGGTATTACGCCTATGTCTGAGCCGATGACCGGAACCCCGCAGGAGAGCATCTCCATCCCCACGCGGCAGACAGCCTCAGAGCCGAGGGAGGGTATAACGCCCAGATCCATGGCACTTATAACATCAGCCACATCGTCTCTTTTGCCCGTAACGGCGGTTATGTCTCTTATTCCTCTGTTTTCCAGCATTAATCTGATGTCGGATTCATTCATCCGGGCGTCCACTCCTGCCACAAGGAGGCGCAGGTTGCTCATCCCCTCATTTCTCAGCTCACTGACAGCGCGGAAGAGGGATTCGTGCCCTTTAACCGTGTCGTATCTGCCGAGAATGCCAAGAACAAGGTCATTTTCGTTAAAGCCGAATTCACGTCTGACTCTTTGCCTTCCTTCCTCACTGCGGCTGAAAAGTCCGGTGTCTACGCCTCCGTAGAGTGTGACAACCTTCTCAGAGGGGAGTTTAAGATTTTCCAGATGAAACCTGCGCATGGACTCGGAAGATGTAACAACCTTGTCCACAGCGTTGTGGTACAGCCAGCGGGAGAGGGCATCCGCCTTGGGGGGTCTGCGGTCACCCCTCACCCTGACCAGCTTCCACTTCGGTCTTTCCCAGAAACGCACGTGGGTGAAGTAGAAGAAAAATTCGCCTCTGTGGCATACCACCACATCGGGCTTGAATTCCTTAACAGCTTTTTTGAATACCGCTGCGGACTGTGCTAGTTTCAGCGGGTTCAGGCTGTTCAGTTCTGCCTCATAGGTCTGAAGTCCTGCTTCTCCTGCCTTTATTACAGGGGGTGTGCCGGGCAGTCCGAGGACTGCTGTCCGGTGTCCCAGAGCCTCAAGTCCCAGAGAAAGCATGTGTGCATACCATGCGGTGGCGTTATACCACCGGACGTTTGTGACATTCAGAACTCTCATCAGCCGATTCTTTCCTTAATCCTGCTGATACCTGAGATACGCCGGAATATCAAATTCCTCTTCTTTAGCATCGCTTACTGTTTTGAGGGAGTGATCCCTCTCGGTAATTTTCGCAACTTTCTCCTTAAAGCTGGAGACATGCTTGGGCTGTTTATTCAGGAAGCTTTCAAGCTCAGGGCTTTTAGCCTGCTTCTTTTCCTTTTTGCCGAGACCTGTAGCCACAACCGTAACTCTGATGGAGCCGTTGAAGTTGGGGTCTATTACCACTCCTTCATAAATGTTGGCATTATCTCCTGCGCTGTCATGTATTTTGGTGGCGATGTTCTGCACCTCGTGCATTTTAAGGTCTTTGCCGCATGCTATGTTAACAAGCAGACCCTCAGCGCCGTTTATGCTTATATCAGCGAGAAGGGGAGACTTAAGCGCGCGTTCTGCGGCTTCTATATCCCTGTTTTCGCCTGTGGCTTCGCCTATACCCATGAGAGCCATGCCTTTTGACTCCATTATTGAGCGTATATCAGCGAAGTCCACGTTGATGTAGCCGTTTCCGTTGATAGAGTCGCTGATACCCTGAACGCCCTGCCTGAGAACATCATCAGCCATTCTGAACGCATCCTCAAAGAGGGTGTTGTCCTTGCATTCCGCTGTGATTCTGTCATTGGGAACCACAATGTAGGTATCAACATGGTTTTTCAGGAATTCCAGCCCCTGCTCAGCATTGCTGTTTCTCTTTTTTCCTTCCCATGAGAAGGGTTTGGAAACAACAGCAACTGTGAGCGCGCCGAGTTCCTTCGCCACGCTGGCTATTACGGGAGCAGCACCTGTGCCTGTTCCGCCGCCCATTCCGGCAGCTATAAACACGAGGTCGGCTCCTCTGAGCTGTGCTTCTATAGCCTCTAAATCCTCAATGGCGGCTTTTTTACCCTGTTCGGGTATTCCGCCTGCGCCGAGCCCTTTGGTCAGCGTTGTACCGAGCTGGATTTTGTTCGGAGCTTTATTGCTGCGCAGCGCCTGCTGGTCAGTATTAGCCACGATAAATTCCACGCCTTCGATACCATGTTCGATCATGTTGTTGATTGCGTTTCCGCCTGCTCCGCCGACGCCGATCACTTTGATGCATGCGCCCTGCTTGACATCTACGAATTCAAACATACAAACCCCCTGATATGCTTAAAAGAACTCTTTTAACCATCCTTTCATTCTTTGAAAAATACTTGTAAAAACCTTGTCCTCGTTACCTTTGGAGAGCTTAGCCCCCGCCTTTCCTTTTCTGGTGGCGTATATGGCAAGCCCCACGGCAGTGGCGTATCTCGGATCTGAAACCAGATCGGTGAGTCCGCCTATATTTGTGGGTCTGCCGACCCTTACCGGCGTGTTGAAAACATTTGTGGCGAGCTCTTCTATTCCTTCAAAATTGCTTAAGCCGCCTGTAACCACTATGCCTGCGCCCATGAGTTCAAGGAGCTTATGCTTCTGGAGCTCACCCTTGAACATCTGGAAGATCTCCTCGCCTCTGGCCTGAAGAATCTGCGTGAGCACGGGCTTGCTTATTTTGCGGGGCGGCCTTCCGCCCACTGTGGTAACGTTTACCATTTCGTCATCGGAAACCAGAGGCATCCAGACGCAGCCGTGCTTAATCTTAAGCCTTTCAGCCTCAGATTCCGGCGTGCTTAAGCCTATGGAGAGATCCTTGGTGAAGTGGTTGCCGCCTATCTGGAGGATTGCGGTGTGGTAAACCGCACCCTGTTTGTAGACAGCCATATCGCATGTTCCGCCGCCGCCGTCGATGAGGCAGACGCCTATCTCCATTTCGTCCTCGTTGAGGACAGCTTTTGCGGATGCGAACTGCTCAAGTATTATATCATCAACCACCAGCCCTGCCTTCTCGCAGCATTTAACAATGTTGGTGGCGGAGGAAACCTGCCCGGTCACGATATGCACATCCACTTCCAGCCTTACGCCGCTCATGCCTACGGGATATTTTATCTCAGTCTGTCCGTCCAGTATGTACTGCTGGGGGATAACATCGAGTATCTCCTCGCCGAGCTGCATGTTGTACGCAGAGGCGGATTCTATAACCCTGTCCACATCCTGCTGGGTAACTTCCTTGCTCTTAACCGCAATGGTTCCTCTGGTGTTGAAGCTCTTTATATGCCCGCTGGCAAGCCCGGCGGTAACGCTTTTTATCTCAACGCCGGACATTCTCTCCGCCTCTTCCTTGGCTTTCTGAATGCAGGCTACAGTCTCTTCTATATTGACGACCACACCCTTGCGAACGCCTTTGGACGGGACACTGCCTATTCCCAGAACGTCTATACTTCTGTCAGCGTTTTTTCTGGCAACGACGATGCAGACCTTTGTCGTTCCAAGGTCAAGCCCGACATAAATATTATTATCCTGAGACATTTTTCACCCCGTTCACGTATATTTTTCCGCGCAGCCTCATGTCGACATAATCCACCCTGGCGTACCTGCCGCTTATCCTGCTGTTGTATATTCTGAACATATCGGTGACGCTTTCGTCATAACCGCATTTGTACAGAACACCCTCCACCACAAGCTCAAAGTGCATGGGTTTCAGAAGGGCGCGGCTGCCGTGCATTTCCGGTGTTTTGTCGTATATTTTAAGGAAACTGACAAGCTGCTCTTTCTCCGTTCCCTTGTGCATGACCATTTCGCCTCCGGAACATTTATCAGGAATAAGCGTTCCGCTTGCTGCTGCAATGAAGCACTCCTTTCCTATCCTCACGGATGCGATCGGTCTCTCTTCAAAAATTATAACCTTCACCGTATCGGGGAAGATCTTTTTTATCTCAACCTTCTCCACCCAGATGTCATCTATGCGGCGGAGCTTTTTTTCCTCAAGCTCGAACATATTCTTTCCGGCAAGGCTCTTGGCGAAGGTATCCACCTTTCCCCTGTCAGTCCGGATAACACCCTGAACATTTACGGTTTTCACAAGGAAGTATTTGCTTCCGCCCGTCATTTTGACGATTCCCGCCGCTGCCCAGACAACGCCGCCTGTCAGAATTGCAAAAACCGCCGCAATAAGGGCTGCCTTAAGAAAACCGCTCTTTTTCATAGTATTACCTCAGTGCATCGCCTATCATAGCCGTTACGAGTTCCGGGAAACTTATTCCCGTTTTTGCAGCCGCCTGCGGAAGAAGGCTTGTCTCCGTGAGGCCGGGGAGGGTGTTAATCTCCAGAACCCATGGGGTTTTGCCGTCGTACATTATGTCAACCCTTCCGTAAGAAGCGCATCCCAGACTCTCAAACGCCTGTAGCGCCGTGCTTTTTATCAGTCTGTCCTCATCTTCCGTCATTTCAGTCTCAAATACATACTCGGTTGCCCCTTTGGTGTATTTGGACTGGTAGTCATAAAAGCCGGATTTTGGTCTTATCCATATTATCGGCAATACTTTAGAAGACAATATGCCTATTGTAAGTTCTTTTCCGTTTATGAACCGCTCGGCTATGACCCTTTCGTCATATTCAAACGCCTCTTTTTTCCCTTTTTCAAACTCTTCTTCTGTTTTAGCAACTGTAATGCCTATGGTTGAGCCCTGTCTGCACGGTTTAATGACACAGGGGAGAAAGGGTGCTCCCGTCTCTCTCGTAAGCTGCACATACTCAGGCGTGGGCACATTGTTCAGCGCGAAGATCACCTTGCTCAGGAGCTTGTCAAAGGCGATTGTGCTTGACTGGCTGTCAGAGCCGGTGCAGGGGATGCCCATGAGTTCAAGCATGCCCTGAATGCGGCCGTCCTCGCCGAATGTGCCGTGGAGGCTGTTGAAGCATACGTCAGGCTTAAGCTCAAGCAGACGTGCGGGCAGGTCATGTCCGGCATCTATGAGGGTTACGTCAGTGAACCCTGCTTCCTGTAATGCCTTTGCCGCTGCCGCTCCGCTTCTTAAGGAGACTTCCCTCTCTGCTGACAGACCGCCGTAGAGCACGGCAACCTTTTTATTTTTCATGCTTATTCTCCAGCCATGCGGCAAGCTCCCCTGAAAATCTGGTTATGCTTCCCGCCCCCTGAGTGAGTATGAGGCTGTTGTCGCAGCCCGCTTCCTCAAGGTATTTGTAAATATCATCGAAAGAGGGGAGGTAGTGCACGTCTTTGAAGCCTCTCTCCTTTATCTCCTTCACAAGCACCTGTGCGGTTATGCCCTCTATGGGTTCCTCACTGGCGGCGTATATATCTGTTATGAAGAGCCTGTCCGCATCAAAGAAGCATGTGGAAAACTCATTCATCAGCGTCTGCGTTCTGGAATATCTGTGCGGCTGGAAGACAACAACAATCCTCCTGCTGCCGTATGCCTCCCTGATGGCTTTCAGGGTGGTCTTTATCTCTGTCGGGTGGTGGCCGTAGTCGTCAAGCACTGTGCAGCAGTTGCCGTCATAGCGCACGGTGAGCCTTCTCTGTACGCCCTCGAATTCCTCAAGAGCCTTCTTGCACACCCGGAAGGGTATATCAAACTCAGTCGCCACGGCGATTGCCGCCAGAGCGTTCTGCACATTGTGCTCACCGGGGAAGTTCAGGTTTATCCGCCCCATGTTTTTGCCGTGTATCACCACACCGAAGGAAACGGCAAAGCCGTGCTTTTCAATATCCGCGCTGTGCACATCCGCCTGAGCGGAGAGGCCGTATGTCATGAAGCGGCGGTCAATGCGTTTTATGAGCTCCGCAGTGTTCGCATCATCCAGACAAAGAACGTTCAGCCCGTAAAAAGGCACTCTGGAAGCGAAGTCGCGGAAGCTGTCCTTAACCTCGTCCATTGTGGCGTAGGTGTCAGTGTGTTCAAAATCTATGTTGGTGATCACCGCCACTGTGGGCTGAAGCATGAGGAAGCTTTTGTCAGATTCATCCGCTTCTGCGATCATTATATTACTGTTCCCTTTGAGGGCGTTGGAGTCTCTTCTGTTGAGTATGCCGCCCACAACCACAGTCGGGTCAAGCTCTGCCTTGTTGAATATTTCAGCAACCATTGAGGTTGTGGTGGTTTTGCCGTGACTGCCCGCAATTGCTATGGAGTATTTCATCCTCATCAGTTCAGCCAGCATCTCGCCGCGTTTTATGACGGGGATGAAGTTTTCTCTGGCGTATATCAGTTCCGGGTTGCTGCTTCTCACCGCGGAGGAATACACCACAGCGTCCGCACCGACGGCGTTTTCAGCCAGATGCCCCACGAACACTTTTATCCCCATGGCGCGGAGGCGTTTGCAGTTTGCGCTGTCCGCTATGTCTGAGCCTGTTATCTTAAAGCCCATGGAGTGAAGGATTTCGGCAAGACCGCTCATGCCTATTCCGCCAATGCCTACAAAATGTATATTACGCACTTTCCCGAATACTTCAGTCAAGTTCCATACCTCTTGCTATTATTTCAGGGCTGTTCAGATATTTTATACCCGCCAGCCTGTCTTTTACTTCCTGTTTCTGTGACCACTCAATCAGTTCTCTGAGCCTTTCCGGGTTTGCTCCGCTCTCTGTCATAACCTTTGCTATGCCGAGTTTTTCCGCGAAGAGGGCATTGTAAAGCTGGTGTTCGTCTGCTGCCTGCGCAAAGGGAACTAATACAGCCGGGCGGCGTGCGTACATGGTTTCAAAAACCGTGCCTGAGCCTGCGCGGGCTATGACCACATCCGCCTTTTCGTATTCATCAGCCACGTTTTCTATGTAGCTCCGCACGTCAGCCTCTGCACCTGCATTGCGGTAGTCCTCAAGTGCTTCGTCATAAAGCTTCGCACCTGCCTGATGGGTTATGCTCCATCCGGCATCTGCCAGTGCTTTTGCCGATCTTGCCATGAGCCTGTTGAGAAACCTGCTCCCCTGGCTGCCGCCGAGAACCAGAATCCGCTTGGTCGGCTCAGCCTTCGGTGTGCAGGAGGCAAACTCAGCCCTTACGGGGTTGCCTGCGTGAACTGTGTTCCCTTTCGCCTTCAGCGTTCCCTCAAATGAGAGGAAAACCTTTTTGCTGAATACGGCGAATATTCTGTTGGTAAGACCCATCACACTGTTCTGCTCATGCAGGTAAAGCCTTGCACCCTTAAGCACTGCGGCTATGGCGGGTGCTGCTGCGGCAAAACCCCCTGTGAGGAGCACTGTGTCGGTCTTTTTGATTTTTTTAAGCATTCCGTAGACTTCTCTGACAAGGAGAATGACGGAGCGCACTCTGCCCGCCATGCTTATTCCCTTGAGGGGAGTCTGCGGCTGTTCGTAAAAGCTGTAGCCCTTTTCGGTGAGTATTTTTCTTTCAATCCCCCTGTCGGAGACCATGAAAAACACTTCCGCATCTTTATTTTTAAGATAATCCGCAACGGCTATGCCGGGATAAAGGTGTCCGCCCGTACCGCCGCCCGCTATGATTAACCTCACATTTTTCTCACTCATGAGCCCGCCTCAGTCTGTCCTGATAACAGTTTTCGGCACGTCCTGTCCGAAAACTGTACACGCTCGCGGTCAGCAGGCTGACCTTCGCTGCGCACGGCGAATCTCCCTCCGTGGAGTTTTTCTTCACTCATGAGCCCGCCTCCTCTGCGCTGCGCAGGAGTACGCCCACCATAAGCAGGGAGATCATCATGTTTGAGCCGCCGTAGCTGACCAGCGGGAGGCCTATTCCCTTTGTGGGGAGGAGACCGGTAACCACTGATATATGAAGCAGAGCCTGAACAAACAGGCTGAAAGCGAGCCCGAATGTGAGCAGTTTATAGAAAAGCTCCTTATGCTTAAGAGCCACTTTAACGCTTATTATAAAAAACACGGTGACTATCACAAGCACAGCCAGCGAACCTACAAGACCTGTTTCCTCTGCGATAATGGCGTATATGAAGTCCGTATGCGCCTCCGGGAGGAAGTAAAGCTTCTGGGAGGAGTTGCCCACTCCCTTGCCGAATATGCCGCCGCTGCCCACGGCAGTGAGGGACTGCACAAGCTGATAGCCTGTTCCGTAGCGATCTTCCCACGGGTCAAGGAAGCTCATTATTCTGCCTCTCCTGTAACCCATGAGAAGCCCTGCGGTTATAATAGGAGCGATGAACCCTATAACGCCTATTATGTGGCGCATGTGGGCTCCGCCTATCAGAAACAGCGTGAATGACACGCAGATTATAAGCAGTGTTGTTCCGTAGTCCGGTTCGCTCAGTATGAGTGCGCCGATTATCCCCAGCATTATGGAAGCGGGGAGGAAACCTGTGGTAAAGTCGTTGAGCCTGCCTTCTTTCTTGTCCAGATAATGGGCAAGGTAAAGTATGCAGGTGAACTTAGCCAGCTCCGAAGGCTGTAAGCTGAATCCGGGAAGAAGGATCCACCTGTGCGAACCGTTGAGCTTCGGGAAAAAGAACACGGAAATCAGCAGTATCAGTGTCAGAAAATAGAGCGCCGGCACAAACCTGCGCCATGTTTTCAGCGGTATGCTGTATGCGCCGTACATGAGCCCCAGACCTATGAAGACCGCTAAAAGCTGCTTGTTGAAGAAGTAGAGCTCGTTTTTCTCCAGCCTGAGCGCCTGTATGGAGCCCGCAGAGAACACGAATATCAGCCCCATTGTGATGAGGACAGAGGCGATTATCAGAATTTGCAGCCGTTCGTCTTTAATCTGAAACACTTTATTTTCCGCCGAGTTCCTTTACTATCTGCATGAATCTCTCGCCGCGTTCTTCAAAGTTGTTGAAGCTGTCATAGCTTGAGCATGCGGGTGTAAGTATTACGTTGCTCCCTTTGGGGGCTACGTTAAGGCCCGTTTTTATTGCCTGCTCCATGGTGGGAGCGGTCACAAAATCGCATGTGAGAAGCCCTTTGAGCTTCTCTTTTATTACTATTGCCGCCTCACCGTAGGCTATTACGGTGCTTGCAGCCCTGTTAAGCTCATCAGCCAGAAGACCGAAGTCTCCGTTTTTGTCGCGCCCGCCGAGTATTATAACGTTCCCCGCCTTTGCGCCTTTAAGGCAGGCGAGGGTGGAGTAAACATTGGTTGCCTTTGAGTCGTTTATGAAACTGACACCGTCAACCGTGCCGGAATACTCGCACCTGTGGGGCAGCCCCTTAAGGTTCTCCACCGCTGGGGTCATATCGCCTTTGAAGTTCAGCAGGCTGTCCGCCGAGACAAGGGAAAAGGCAAGATTAAGCAGGTTGTGGGTTCCGAACAGCGGGAATCTTGCCGTGTCCAGACTGTATGCTCCGAAATCCATCGTTTTCCCTGTGAGTTTCGGGAAGCCGTTCATGGCTTCGTTTATTATCACTCTTCTGCCTTTGAAGTATTCAGCGTGTTTCAGGAGCTCGGTCTCATCGGGCAGAACGGCAAAGCCGTCCTCTTTTACGAACCTGAGTACATCCATTTTAGCTTTTATGTAGGCTTCATAGCTCGGATACCTGTCCAGATGATCCGGGGCGAGGTTGGTAATCGCCGTCATGTCCGCCTTAAAATTGCGCAGAAGCTCAATCTGGAAGCTGGAAAGCTCCAGAACAAACACATCGTATCCGCCTTTCAGCACCACTTCGCCGAAGGGGATGCCTATGTTGCCGCATGCAACGGCTCTGAGCCCTGCGTTTTCCAGTATCTGCGCTGTGAGATAGGTCACTGTGGACTTGCCGTTTGTGCCTGTCATCACCATTATTTTTCCCTTTCCGGCGAGTGCTTCGTAAGCAAGCTCTATCTCGCTGGTAAGGTTATCTATTTTCAGCCCGCGTCTGACTATATCTATTCCGGGGCTCACAGCCACCCTGTCATACCCGTTTTTAAATTCGGATATGGAAGGGTACGCATTGTTTTTATCCTCAAAAATATCAACCTGCACTGCGCCTGCATGCCTGAGAAGGGTTTCAGCCGCCTTGCCGCTTTTGCCGTAGCCGAGTACTGCCGCTTTCATAATCCGTTACCTCAGTTTAAGCGTACTGAGCGCAATGAGCGCCAGAACGAAGGAAATAATCCAGAACCGCACGGTAATTTTCGTTTCGCTCCATCCCTTAAGCTCGAAGTGGTGGTGTATGGGCGCCATTCTGAAAAGACGCTTCCCGTGAGTAGCCTTGTAAAAGCCCACCTGAAGGATAACGCTTACCGTTTCGATGACAAAAACGCCTCCGACTATGGCAAGCACAAGCTCATGCTTGGAGATAACGGACACTATGCCCATCGCTCCGCCTATGGAAAGGCTTCCCACATCCCCCATGAACACGCTTGCGGGAAAGGCGTTGTACCAGAGAAAGCCAAGCCCCGCGCCGACCATCGCGCCGCAGAATACCGCAAGCTCCCCCGAACCTTTTACATAAATGATGTTCAGATAGTGCGCAAACTCGCTGTGTCCGGTGAAATAAACAAAAAAGCACAGTGTGCCGAATGATATAACCGAAGGCGCTATGGCCAGTCCGTCCAGCCCGTCCGTAATGTTTACCGCGTTTGATGTGCCCACTATGACAAACAGGGCGAACACGAAATAGAATATAGAGAGATCTATTACCGCGGTTTTCAGGAAGGGCATGGCGAGAACTGTCGCCGTTTTTCCTTTATCAACATATATGATAAGCGCTATGGCTATTACTCCGGTAAAAACCTGTCCCCAGAACTTTGCCCTTGCCTTAAGGCCTTTGGGGTTCTTTTTCACTGTTTTTATGTAGTCATCCACGAAGCCTATGATACCGTAGGAGACGAAGGTGAATATTGTAATCCATATGTACGGGTTTTTCAGATCCGCCCAGAGGAGGGTGGACACCGTGCCCGCTATAACTATCATTATACCGCCCATTGTGGGAGTGCCTTCCTTAACCTTGTGGGTGGCGGGCTCAAAGCCCTTTGACTTCATGGAGAAGGCCATCTCCTTCAGCTTCCTGATGATGAACGGAGCGATAATAAGCGTAATGACCAGAGCGGTAAGGGTCGCATACGCCGTGCGGAATGTGATGTAGCGGAAGACGTTGAATATGCTCCAAACGTCAGATAACGGAACCAGCAGGTTATACAGCACGCTTCTTTCTCTCCTGTTCCAGAAAGCTTATAAAGTCCTCGAACTTCCTTGCTCTGGACGCTTTTATAAGAACCAGACCCTCCTCAATGAGAGCCACGGTTTCGTTAGCTTTTTCCTTTGTGGGCGCTATTGTTATGTTCGCTGTTTCGGCGAATTTGCAGTAGTTCTGCCCCACGAATATGAAATTTATGTCAGTCAGTCTTTTTGCCAGCTTATAAAGCTTGAGGTAAAGCATCTCCTCGAAGCCTTCTATCTCGCCCATTTCGCCTATTATGGCGTATCTTTTGGGAGCGTTTATCTCGGCCAGGTTTTTAACCGCGCTCATTATGGACTCGAACCCTGCGTTGTAGGTGTCATCTATTACCTTGATGCTGCCGACATTTACCATAGCCCCTCTGCCCGTTACGGGTTTGAAGGCGAGTATGCCCGTCATCACATCCTGATAGTCAAGCCCTGCTTCAAAGCCTATGCCAATGGCGGCGAGGGAGTTGGCTATGAAGTGGTCATAGGGGTGGTTCAGCATAAAGCAGTAGGGCACACCCATGTAAACCGCTGTGAAGTAAAACTGCTCCCTGTTGTTGCGCCCTGCGTCCGCGAGGATCACATCTGCGTTCATCCCGCTGCCGAAGTATTTCACGTCAACAGCGCCCATAACCCGCTCATCCAGATACATGCGGCATGATTCATGCACCCAGAGGGTTCCGCCGTTCATGCCGTTTATTATGGAGAGCTTTTCCTCAGCCAGTTTTTCCATGCTCCCCATCCTGCCTATGTGGGCGTGGCCTATGCCGGTGAGCACTGCCACATCCGGCTTGAGGTACATGGAAAGCTGTCCTATCTCTCCGGGGGAGTTTGTGCCGAATTCGAAAACGGCGCAGCTTGTTCTCATATTGAGGTTGGCGGCGCAAATGGCTACGCCGAGTTCGTTGTTGTAATTTCCGTAAGCTGTATAAACCTTTTTACGGGTGCGCAGAACAGAGCTTATAAGCTCCTTGGTGCTGGTTTTGCCCATGCTGCCCGTAATGGCTATTTTTGTTCCCTTGTAGTTTTTGAGTTTATACGCGCCCAGTGCTTTTATGGCGCTCAGCCCGTCACGGACAAGTACCTTGTTTCCGTTCAGGGTTTCATATATTTTACCGTCATCCACAATGACCAGAGACGCGCCCGCGTCCAGAGCCTTCTGTGCGTACAGGTTCCCGTCGGTGTTTTCACCGGAAAGAGCCGTAAAAATATCGCCTTCCTCGACCTTTCTGCTGTCGATAACAAGTTTTTTCACGGGCAGATCAAAGGGTGTGTCTGCCTTGATTACGCCGCCGAGGGCGTTTACAATCTCTTTCAGCTTCATCCATTTCCTCCGGGTCTGTCTTAATCCTGTTTAAGGAACTTTCTGACTTCTTCCCTGTCATCAAAATGAATTTTCTCTTTTCCTATAACCATGTAGTCCTCATGTCCTTTCCCGGCTATGAGGACTATGTCGCCCGGCTCCGCCTTCACGAGGGCGGTTTTTATAGCCTCGCCCCTGTCAGGACAGATTACGACCTTTTCTGCATTTTCAAACCCTTTGAGAATGTCCTCAATAATCTGCTGAGGGCTTTCCGTTCTGGGGTTGTCGCTGGTAACTATTATCACATCCGAGTAATTCTCGGCGGCTTTTGCCATTCTGGGGCGTTTTGTCCTGTCACGGTCGCCGCCGCAGCCGAAGATTGTGGTTATCTTCGTCTTCTTAAAGGGGGTCAGCGCTTCAAGTACGTTTATAAGGGCATCGTCAGTGTGTGCATAGTCCACGAATACAAAGGCTCCGTTCACTTCGAACTTCTCCAGCCTTCCGGGAACATTTTTCAGGCTCTCTATCCCCTTTGCTATGGCATCATCATTTATTCCGAGTGCTATGGCGGCGGAAACTGCGGCGAGAATATTCTCAAGGTTGTGCAGCCCCACAAGGGTTGTGCTTATGTTAAAGGTGTTGCCCGGATAGCGCACTCTGGCTGTAATTCCGTTAAGGGTGAAGGCTATCTCCTCTGCTGAGATTTCAGCCCTCTCACTGACGCCGTATTTTATGGTGTCTATGCTTTTCTCTTTTATCAGCCTCATGCCGTAGTCATTGTCCATGTTCACCACGGCGATGTTGGCGTAATCATCCTGAAAGAGCCTTCGTTTTGCGGAGAAGTACTCTTCCATGGTGTGGTGGTAGTCAAGATGATCGCCCGAAAGGTTTGTGAACAGGGCTACATCAAACTTTGTGCCGTAGAGCCTCTGCTGGTCAAGGGCGTGTGAGGAAACCTCCACAGCCAGAGCGTTGCACCCGTCGGCAACTGCATCTGCCAGCACCTTGTAGTAGTCATATGATGAAGGCGTTGTAACGTTCGAGGGAACATCCTTGCCTGCGTATCTGTGGCCTGTTGTGCCCATTCTCAGGGGCTTTTTGCCCGCTGCCGCCATAATGGCTTCCAGCAGATAGGTCACAGTCGTTTTGCCGTTTGTTCCGGTTACGCCGACCTTTTCCATTTTTTCATCCGGTCTGCCGAAGAAGTTTCTGCATGCCAGAGCCAGTGCCTTGCGTCCGTCCTCAACTATGACAGTGGGGATATTCTCAAGTTTTCTCTCCGCGGCGATGAACAGCACCTTCCCTTCTGCGTAAACCTTCTCTGCCACGCTGTGGGAATCGAAAGCGGAGCCGGAATAGGCGAAGAACACACAGCCTTCCTTTATATCTCTGCTGTCGAAGCATACCGCCTTAACATCCGCCTCAAAGTTGACATCGGCGTCAAATCCGGTAATTGGTATTCCGTCAAAAAGGTTAAATGCTTTCATCGACATCTTTCCTCTGTAAACCGAGATAAAGCGAAGTGAGCTCAGCAAGCCTTTTAAAGGTCACTGCGGCGGTGGAGCCGCCATAAATGCTGAGTTTCGGGCTGTCATAAACGACAACCATCGCCACTCCCGGATTTTGCGCAGGGTAAAACCCGGCGAAGCTCGCCACATACTCCCTGCTGCTGTACGCACCTGAGGCTTTATCAAACTTCTGCCCCGTGCCGGTTTTGCCTGCTATCTCCACAAAGTCGGATTTAGCTTTCTGCCCGGTTCCTTCCTTAACCACATCTGCAAGAAGAACCCGCAGCGTTTCCGAGGTAGCCTCGGACATTACAGGTGTTCTCTGTGTTTCGGGTGATACCGTGCGTCCGTTTTTTTCCACCTTCTCAACTATGGAAGGAGTAACGAGAAAACCGCCGTTAGCCACGGCGGCGTAAAATCTTGCCATCTGAAGAGGTGTAACCAGTATTTCCTGCCCCATGGAAAGGGAGGGGCGCGACAGCCCCGACCATTGCTTGTAGCTTCGCAGCAGTCCGTCCTCTTCGCTTACACCGTTTATCCCTGTCTTCTGTCCGAAACCGGCGCTGCGCATATATTCGTAAAAATCTTTCCGGTCAATTTTGTCTGTGAGCTTTATCATTCCGATGTTGCTGGACTTTATCAGCACTTCCTTGGCGGTTGCCATGCCCATTGGCTTGACATCCTTTACTGTGTGACCGTGGATGCGGAACTGACCGTTTTCGCAGTTGACCATTTTAGCGAGGTCAAGCGCCTGTTTTTCAAGGAGGTAGGAGAATGCGACTGGCTTGTATATTGAACCGGGTTCAAAGAGGAAGCTGGTCACATCGTTTTTCCATGTCTTGTCGCTGTAGCGGTTGTAGTTGTTGGGGTCATAGTTGTCGCTTGAGGCGGCAAATATGATGTCCCCTGTTTTTATGTCAATGCCCACTGCTATGCCGCGCTCGGCGTTGAATTCCTCCACGCCTTTGCGGAGAAGGTATTCCGCAGTACCCTGAAGGTAGGTGTCTATTGTTACGTACAGGGCGCTTTCCGCGTGTATTTTTGCTTTGTTATCCTCAAAAAGGATAAGGTGTCCCTTGTTGTCCTTGAGTGTCACAAGGTTGATTTTCTCCCCTTTGAGCACTTCATCGTATCTGTTTTCCAGCCCCCAGAGCCCCTGATTGTCAACCCCTGTGAAGCCGATGATTGAAGCGGCGAGGTGGCGCTCAGGGTAAAACCTGTTTTCGCTGAGGGTGTACTCTATCTCAGGCACAAGCTCCTTAACCTTTCTGGCAAGTGCTATATTCACATTCCTTTCCACCCAGACGAAGCCTTCGTTTTTGAGGATCCTTGTCTGCGTGGTTTTGGAGGTTTTTATGCCCGCTTTATTCAGCCTGTTTATAAAATCCTTTCTGTTTTTGAGGTTTGAGGCAAAAACATAAAGGGACGCAACTTTTTTGTTTACCGCAAGGGGTTTTCCGTTACGGTCGTAAATTGTGCCTCTTCCTTTGAAGGCGGCGTATTCACTTTCGGCCTGTGAGCCTGCGATCTGGGCGAAAAAGTCGCCTTTAACCACCTGCAGAAAAAAAAGACGCCCGGAGATTATCACCCCCAGGACTATGGAAAGATATATAAAAAATCTTATCCTGCTTCGTTCACTGAACATTAAATGTCCTGTTCATGTCCGGCAGTACGAGACCCATGTTCTCCCCCATTTTATAGAGGCTTGCGGTGTCGCGCATTTCGGACTGTTTTTCCTGCATGAGCTGGTACTGGATCTCCATTTCGTTCAGATCCGAGGCCAGTCTGCTTATGGCATAACCTTCACGGACGCAGAGGTGTCTGACATATACTACGAGAAAGACCGAAATAATGAGCAGGGCCCACAAAAGAACCTTTCCGGTGCTGAGGGAGTTTTCGCCGTTTGATTCATAAACCTTGTCCCAATAGATCGTTTTCGCTCTCATAGGTTCCTTCCCATGCGTTTAATTTATTAAGGTTCCCCGGACGGCGTACCCCGCCCGGAGAAACCTGCCTCTAATTCAAGAGGATGACACCCTTTGTGCTGCTCTGAGCTTCGCGCTTCTGCTTAATGGATTTTCAGCCACTTCGGCCTCAGACGGAACCAGAGGTTTTCTTGTAAGCTGACGGAAGGTTCTCTTCTTTCCGCAGCGGCATAAAATCTGCTCAATAGGGCAGATGCATTCTTTTTCAAAGTAGCGGAATTTTTCTTTCACCAGTCTGTCTTCCAGAGAGTGAAACGAAATAAAGGCAGCAATTCCGCCCGTCTCTACTCTGTCCTCAAGTTTGGAGAGCATGGTTTCAATCTCTTCCAGCTCTCCGTTCACATATATTCTGACCGCCTGAAAAGTCTGCGTGGCGGGGTGAAAACCTTTTTTGTGGAACTTAGCCGGAACAGCCTTGAAAACCGTGTCGGCAAGTTCTTTTGTGGTGGTAAAGGGTTTTATCTCCCTTGCGCTGACTATAGCCCCGGCTATCCGCCATGCGAAGCGGTCCTCCCCGAACTTATCTATGATTCCGGAGATTTCCTCTCTTGAGAATGTGTTTACGACATCAGCGGCGGTTATCCCCTCTGAGTTGTCCATCCTCATATCCAGCGGACCGTCCTCCCGGAAGGAGAATCCCCTCGCTCCGTCTCTCACCTGCATGGTGGAAACCCCGAAGTCCGCCAGTATTCCGTCAACTTTTCCGATGCCCAGTTCATCGAGCACTTCGTCAAAGCTGCCGAAGTTTTTATGAAACACCTGCACGTTTGGGCAGGATTTAAATCTTTCCCTGAGCCTCGCCACTGATTCCGGGTCTCTGTCCAGAATTATGTGCCGGGCTTCCGGCTTAAGCCTTTCGTTCATTGCGGCGGAGTGACCGCCGAAACCGCCGGTGAGATCCAGAAGAACCCCGTCATCCTTAGCAGGAAGAAACGAGAGCACCTCGTTAAGCAGAACGGATTTGTGCATTTTCCGCCCTCCTTAGAAGCTGTCCGCAAATTTGGCAAACAGTGCTTCGAGTTTTTCTCCTCCGGTTGCTGATTCCCAGGCCGCCTTGTCCCATATTTCCATACGGTTGCGGAAGCCGTTTATTATGCAGTCCCCTTCGAGGGAGTTATATTTCCTTACGTCCTGTGTTATTACTATGCGGCCGTTTTTGTCTATGGAGCATTCATCCATCATCGAGTACAGACGGCGGAGAAATTCGTTTAATTCGGGGTTGCCGGACTGCTCCTGCTCCCAGCGTGCTTCCTGCTTTTCCCACTCAGCGGCGGGGTACACACGGAGATGGCTTCCCATTGAGAGCAGAACGAGATCATCACTCTGGTATTTAGAGCGGAGGATGTCCCGGAACTTGGACGGCACGCTTATTCTGCCCGTCTCGCTGATTTTGTGTTCGTATTTTCCTTTGAAGCTGCCCATCTCACTTATGCCAAATTAAACCAATTTATGATCTTATCGATCCAATCCATGCCAAACTTTAGCAGAAGCATATATATGCGTCAAGGGAAATTAAAAAAACTTTCCAGTCTGAAAGCCTCAGCAAATCAGGCTTTCAGGTAATTTTTACGTCAAGAGCATGTGTTAACCCTAAAAAAAATATCAGCATGCAAACAAAAAAATGCGCCGGGGTGTAATTTGTCAACTTGGAAAAAATGTTCATATGGAATATGATAGGCTTTATCAAAGGTGAAAAAATGAAGTACAGCACAACCGACTCGGTCAAAATAAACGATGCAGGAACAGACGGACACATTCTCCCGGACGCACTCTTCCGTATTTTTCAGGAAGCGGCGATAAAGCACTCTGACAGCATAGGCTTCACTCACGGAAGATACATGGGTATGAACAGGCTGTGGATGCTGCACAGGCTGGCCTACAAGCTCCACGACGGCATACGCCTGTATGATGTTCTTAAAACGGAAACATGGTCAAGGGGCATGCAACGCTTCAAAGGGTTCAGGGAGTTTGAACTTACCGGAAACGGGCGCACAGTCTGCACCGCGTCTTCCGTGTGGCTGTTTATTGATACTGAGAAAAAACGCCCTGCAAAGATTGAGCCTGAAATTCCGGAGGCGTACAAGCCTGTGGAGGAGATGACAAACGGAACAGTTATTGAGGACTGGAAGCCGGAATCGCCCTCTGAAAATGCAGCCGCCCACAGGATTCAGACGAGGCTCACCGATTTTGACATAAACTCGCACCTGAACAACACAGTTTACTCTGCCTATATCTTTCAGGCTTTTGCTGCGTTAAACGGGGGCAAGAGAGATTTTACGGAATTCTGCATAGAATATTCCCATGAGCTCCCCCTCGGAACTGAGGAGGCGCTGGTGAAGATCGAGCAGAAGGGCGGAGATTACCTGTTTTCAGTCTCTGACGGAACGAGGGTGAATGCAGTCGGCTTTTTCAGGGTATAGAAGTCTATTTTCCGAAGAGTATTCCCCTGTTGAGGGTGTACTCTTCATCCCCTGTCTCTGTGATCAGCCTGAGTTCAGCAAGCCTTACAATATCCCTGCGGACAGTGGTTCTGCTCACTCCTCCGTAGAGCACGGTGAACTCCTTCATGAGCTGGAGCTCGCTCTGGCGGAATGAGCCGCGTTTCTTAAGGATACCCACAAGCCCCGCCAGACGTTCGCTTATCTCCTTTGCTGCCAGCAGTCTGCGGATATAGCTGTCGAACATCTCTTCTGTTATTATTTCGAGGCTTCTCTTCTGGACTTCTCCCAGACTGCTGCCTATTATCCCGCAGACAAAATTGATAAATTCCGAAGGGTCGCCCGACTCTGTAAATCTTTCCAGTATGGGGAAGTATTCTTTTGATTCCCTGTAAATAAGGCAGAGCAGATGCGGCAGATAGCCCACCCCGGCCGCTTTGTATATAAAGCTCTCTGTCAGTCTCGCCAATGTTTCGGATGACCCGGCGAAGGGGTATATTTTCACAAGGTAAAGGTGAGCGAGGGATGCTCTCGTGATTACACCGCAGGAGACAATTTCCGGCGAATTTATCCACTCGAAGAATGACTTCATAAGAAGGTTTACATCAAGTTTTGTTTCAGGCGGACTGTACGGCCTTGAAAACTGTTTCTCAAAAACGCTCACAGGGTGATTGCGGTAGTTTGCGGGTTCTGTGTTCAGCCTTTTTTCCAGAACGGAATTAAGGGATGATACAAACTTTTCATCAATAAGGAAACTGCCGCACTCTTTCTGGGCTGCGAGGGCGGCGTAGGCTCTTCCGAGGTTAAAAATTCGCACCGCACGGGAATCCTCGCCGAAAAAAGACTCATCACCGCCGGTTATACTCATTGTCTCGGACATGTTAAGGGCGTTTCCCGCAAGCTCGGACGCGGCATAAAGCGAGCGCTGTTCAAGGTTGAGGAATAATTCTCCGGCTGTGTCCGGGAAAACAGGCAGTTTTCCTGCGAGGAAAAGTGTGCCTTCCGCCTCTGCAAGGAGAGTGGGGTTTACTGTTCTGCCGTTGGTGAATAAGAATCTGCCTGCATGAAATGTGCTGATCTCTTTGTTCATTAAGCTACCTGCCGAAAATTTAAGGGGATAAATCAGATGCTGTTTTCTGCCGCTTTTGCTTCGTCCCAGAGTCTGTCCATCTCTTCCAGAGAGGCATCCTCATAGGTCAGGCCTTTTTCGGCAAGCTTTCTGCCAATGTATTCAAAGCGTGCTGTGAATCTTTTATTGCATTTTCTTAATGCTTCGTCAGGGTTAGTTTCCAGAAATCTGGACACATTCACAAGGGCGAACAGTACATCCCCAAGCTCATGCTCTATGTGCTCTCTGCTGCCTTCGCTGACAGCCTCTTCAAACTCGGCGAATTCCTCGCGGACTTTGCCCATGCAGTCCTCAAGTCCCGGCCAGTCAAAGCCGACTTTGCGCGCTTTTTTCTGGAGCTTTTCAGCCCTGCGCAGTGACGGAAAGGATGCGGGGATTCCGTCAAAGAATGAACGGGAGAGATTCTTTTTCTCTTCCGCCTTGATTTTGTCCCAGTTTACGATGACATCTTCCGTTCCGCTGACCGTTTCGTTTCCGAAGACATGGGGATGGCGTCTTATGAGCTTGCTGTTTATCTCTTCCAGCACATCATCAAGGCTGAACTCTTCCTCATCCTCCGCCATTACGGAGTGGAACACCACATGGAATATAATGTCCCCAAGCTCCTCGCGGATGTTTTCTGTATCTTTATTATCCAGTGCATCAAGCAGCTCATAGGCTTCTTCCATGAAATGCTCTTTTATGGAGTAAAGGTTTTGCTCCCTGTCCCACGGACAGCCTTCGGGGCTTCTCAGTTTGCGGACTGTTTCCACAAGTCTGTCAAAGTTTATGCTCATAAAATAACGGCTCCGCCTGTGCAGGAAATCACTGCCTGAAGAATAGTAAATACTAAATCAGCGGTTCATAAAAATCAACGGAATAAGACACGGAACTATTTATGTTTTACCTGATGTTAACAGATTATTCTTCCGGCGGGCTATGTGGGCTTTAATAACTGCGCGGGATTACGGTAAAATGTTTAATACGCTGCAACCTGCATAAAAAAACTTGAAACCCGAAGGACTAACGTCAATACTAGATAAAGACAAAACACTGTACACAATTTTTCATTCAAGGGTCGCTTATGGGTTTTATTTCGGGCAACAGACTGTTTATGCTGGTGTCTGCTTTTTCAGTCGTGGTTATCACGCTGATAATGCTGGATTATCTGCGTATAAGAAAAATTGAGCCTGATATGTATGAGTTTGAACGCTCCAGGAATGTTCTCCGGGCTTCTGTTCTCATCGCAGAAGGTTGCGGCCAGTATCAGAAGGCTTATTTTCAGAAAGACCCCGTTGCCCTTGATAAGGCAGTGAGGAGCTTTGACAATGCGCTGTATTATCTTAAAGACACAGGCGAAGGCTATGACGGCTGCATGCTCACTGTCAGGGCAGGTATTGAGGGGTATCTGAGCAGTTTCTACGGCGGGGCTGATCTCCTCAGTCAGAATTTTGCCTCAGAAATAAACCGTTTCTCTGTATATTCATCACGCTGTATTGAGCAGTCGGAAATATCGGACTGGTCAGGCGTTCTTTCCTACATGACCGACATCAGGTCAGAACATTCAAAAGCTGACAGGCTGATGATCGCTTTTTCGTTTTTTATCAGCCTGTTCTTCATATCCGTCCTGTGGCTTTATACCTTCAGCGCCAAGACTCTGGAAAAACTGAGGAATGAAAGAACATTCAAATACCGTCTGCTTGATATGCTGCCCACAATGGTGTGTGTAACCGACGGCAAAGGGATGATCACAGCCAACAGGCGCACCATGGATTTTCTGGGTTACGCCTCTGTGGAGGCTTTCCTGCAATACCACTTATGCATCTGCGAATTTTTCATTGAGGAACCCGGCTACATCTTTAACAGGGAAGGGAGCAACTGGCTTGAACAGGTGCGGGAAAATGACAGGGAAGGGGCGGAAAGCAAGGTTAAGATGCGCGATTCTGCCACCGGAAAGGTGCGGGTACTTCTCATCAGCCACAGCGAGTTTGACCAGTCAGAAGGTACGCTGGCCATAACTTTCACTGATATAACAGAGATAGAAAGGATCAGGCTTCTGCTGAAAGAGAGCGAAAGCAAGTTCAGGGTTCTTTTCAACGGACACAGTGCAGTAATGCTCCTTGTGGATCCTGTGACAAAAAGATTATCAGATGCCAACTCCGCCGCGGTCAACTTTTACGGCTATAGTCTGGAAAAGCTTAAAACCCTCAGGGTATGCGATATAAATATAGACGAATCAGCGGATTGCAGAATGCAGCAGGCTCTCTCAGGGGAACAAAACTCCTTTGAATTTCGCCACAGGCTTGCTGACGGAGAGATCAAGGATGTGAGCGTTTTTTCAAGCCCGGTGCAGATAGAAGGCAGGCAGTACCTGTTTTCGATTATTACGGATATTTCAGATAAAAAGACGATGGAGCGTGAGCTTGAACAGAGAACTGAGCTTCTGCGGGCTGTGCTGAAAAATGCTCCGGCGTGGATTTGGTTTGTCTCCTATGACGGAAGCCTGAAAATAGCCAATGATGCATTCTGCCGCGCCACAGGAATAAGCGAAAGCGATGTCTGCGGTCTCAGGCGCTATTATGAGAAAATGCCCGCGGGTTTTGAATCCCTCACGTCTGATGATATGGAGACACTCCTGAATACGGGGTTTTCCGTGAAGGAGCATGAGGTGTGTCTGTCTGACGGGCGTACGTGTTATCTGAGTGTTACAAAAGTACGTGTGAAGTGTCCGAGCGGCCTTAACAACGGGCTTATATGCATAGCAACGGATATGACAGACCAGAAAAACCTTGAGAAGGAACTCAGGCGAATAAACGAATATCTGGCTGAGTCTGTGGAACGGGAACTTGCCGTACGGCTCGGTAACGAGATGAAGCTCAAGGGTGTGTTCAACAATATTAACGATGCCATGATAATCTTCCCCGTTTCTCAGAACGGAGCGCCGGGCAGAATAATAGATGCGAACAACCGGCTTCTGTATCTCACAGGCTTCTCCCGCCATGAGATCCATACCATGCGGCCTGATGAGCTTTATGAGGCTCAGGAGTATAAGCACGGTCTGAATGTGGCGGAACTGGTTGCGGAAGGCAAGCATTTTGTATATGAAAGCAGGCTTAAAACCTTTTCCGGAAGCAGCATAACCGTTGAGGTGGGCAGTTGTTTTGTGGAGATAAACGGCACACCTCTGTGCATAGTCTCCATGAGGGATATAGACAGCCTCATAAGGCTTGAAAAAGAGAAAAAGGACAGTGACACGCTCACGGAGGCCACATTCAATGCGGCGGGTATAGGTATATGCCTCTGCGATGAAAGCGGCATTTTCTGCAAGGTGAACGATACCTTTGCCAGTATGCACGAATACAGGGCGGACGAACTGATCGGCGTTAAATATGAAATGCTTCTCGCTGCTGAGTGCCGTGAGAGGGTAACCGGAGAGATAAGGGATTTTGCATACGGTCAGGCGGAGCATTTCAGCAGCGAACACACAGGGGTGACATCCTCCGGCAGGGAGATAACCGTTTCCGTGTATGTTTCCCGGATTATGCTGGGCGGCAGGACAATGTTTGTGTGCAGTGTGCAGGATATAACAAGCATAAAGCATCTTGAGGAGATCCGCGATGTGCAGGAGCAGATGCTTATCCAGCAGTCTAAGATGGCCGCAATGGGAGAGATGATAGGCGTTATAGCACATCAGTGGAAACAGCCGCTTAATGTGGTTTATATCCTTGCGCAGTATATTTCCGAGCTTGAAGAAGAGGGTACGGAGGAGAAGCTCAGAGAGCTTCCTGAAATATCAGAAGGGATAATGAAGCAGGTGGAATTCATGAACGAAACCATGAACGATTTCCGCAGCTTCTTCAAGCCGGGGAAGGAACCTGAGATTTTCGAAGTCAGAAGGGCAGTTGAGGAGATAGTGAGCATGCTCACGCCGCAGCTCCGCCAGAGTGACATTGAGGCAAAAGTGACCTGCGACGGTGAGTACGAGGTGCGGGGATTCAGAAACGAGTTTAAGCAGGTGGTGATGAACATCATCTCAAATTCAAGGGATGCGGTGGTGAACCGCAGAGAGGAAAACGGAATCTTTTTCAGCGGCAGAATACGCCTTGATATAAGGCGTGACGGTGAGCAAATTGCCCTCACAGTATCCGACAACGGCGGCGGCATCAGCGGCGATATGCTTGAGGATGTCTTCAAGCCTTACGTATCCTCCAAAGGGGACAAAGGTACGGGAATAGGCCTCAGCACAGCCAAAACCATCATAGAAGAGAAGATGGACGGAACCATAACCGCCTGCAACATAGGGGAGGGAGCCTGCTTTACCGTTTATCTGCCTGAATACGGGGAGTAGACCATGTCCGCAAGTTTGCGGTAGTCGTTCTGCGGGTTATACATCATTGCGCTGCCGCTTATACCGGTTTTGAAAATGCTGATCCCTGCTGCTTCCAGAATATCGCGCGCCGCCTGTGCTGTCAGTGAGAAATTTCGCATTCCGGCAGTCTGACCGACTTGTGAAGCTTGTTATATCCCTTTGCAGAAGTATTGACTCTTGCGGATGGATTAAATGGGGAATAAGTTATCGCCAGAGGATTCTTTATGCCGACAGTATTCATAGAGCTTTCTCCGTGAATATATTATCGGCAGAATGTTAAAAAACTTGAGAGCAAATCTCAGGAAAGCCTGCTGAACTCCGCGGCGAAAACAGTAAGTTTTTCCTTAAGGTCTTTATAAAGCAGCTCATAGTCGTTTGAGGAGTTTGAGCGGGCGTTCTTCTCGATGATTTCAGCCGCAGCCGCTATGTTTCTCAGCCCCATGTTTCTGGCTGCGCCCTTGATGTAGTGCGCTTCGGAGGCGGCTCTGGCCATGTCTCTGGCTCTAACGGCATCGATCAGGTATTCCAGATGGATTTTGGAATCTTCCACAAACTCGCCGAGAAGCTCCGTAACTATCTCCCTCTCAAGGCCAAGCTGGGTGAAAACATAGTTTATGCATCCTTCCACGCTGTCGCTGCTTATACTTCTTGCCGGGCTTTCGGCAGGTTTTTTGCAGCTGTTTATCAGGGCTTCAATTTTGGCAATATTCACAGGTTTCGATATGAAATCGGTCATTCCGCAGTTTTCAAGCTCGGCCGTCATGGTTTCGGAATCCGCAGTGAGTGCCACAATAGGCATGCCGTAGCCCATTCTGCGTATTTCCGCCGCTGCGTCCGCCCCGTTCATCACAGGCATGTTGACATCCATCAGGATAAGCGCGTAGCTCTCCTTCTGCACCATATCAACAGCTTCGCGTCCGTTGCCTGCCACATCGACTTTTGTTCCAAGCTTTTCAACAATCTTCCGTGTAATCATCTGATTAACGGGGTTGTCCTCCGCGAGAAGAATTCTCATCATAATCAATATTCCTTTTGAGAAAAAATGTATTTGATAATACCATAGTATAGAAAAATTTATCACCAAATGCAATTTTTTCAAAAAAAGCCTTAAGGAGGCACAGCTTTGTCCGGCAGAAAAGAAACAGCCGCGGAAATTTTCAGAAGCGGCTTTAACTGTTCTCAGGGAGTATTTACCGCTTTTGCCGCTGAGGCGGGTATGGATGAAAAAACGGCCCTTATGCTTGCCACCCCTTTCGGCGGCGGCGTGGGCGGCTGCGGGGAAACCTGCGGCGCGGTCTCCGGTGCTTATATGGTTATAGGGCTCATACACGGCAGAAGCACTCTGGAAGACACTGAGGCTAAAGAGTTTGTCTACTCCCTCATGGCGGAATTCAAAGAGAAGTTCAGGGGCAGGTTCGGCTCACTGCGCTGTTCTGAGCTTGTGGGTGTGGATATGTCAGACCCGGCTGAGCGCACAAAAGCCAGAGAGGCCGGAAAACTGAAACAGTGTGAAGAGTTTGTCGGCTACGCTGCCGAGGTTCTGGAGGAACTGCTTTGAAAAAATTTCTGCTCAGCTCCTGCCTTGCGGGCGAGAATGTCCGTTATGACGGCGGGAATAATAAGATAGAGAACGAGACTTTCAGAGGGCTTATTGATCAGGGGCTGGCTGTCTTTGTCTGTCCTGAGGTGGACGCCGGACTGCCCGCACCGCGCAGACCCTGCGAAATTAAAGGAGAGGGCGGCGGAAAAGCTGTTCTGGAAGGCAGAGGGGAAGTTTACGGTGATGACGGGCAGAAACTCACCGAACCTTTTGTGAAAGGCGCGCATATGACCCTTCAAAAGGCCTTGGAACACGGCTGTACCGCTGCGATGCTTAAGCACAGAAGCCCTTCCTGCGGCTCAACCCTCATTTATGACGGCTCATTCAGCGGGGTGAAAATCAACGGAAGAGGGGTTACGGCAGAGCTTCTTGCGGCAAACGGAGTAAAGCTTTTCAGTGAGGAAACTCTGGAAGATTTCCTGAAATATATCGAAGAGTAATTGTTTGAACTACATAGACATTTTTAAAACAGTCATGCCGTATTTCGGCGTATTCGCCGGGGGGTTCGTATTAAAGCGCGGTTTCGCTCTGCCCCCTCAGGCTGATAAATTCCTTTTCCGCCTGTTCATACACTTCTTTTTCCCGTGCCTTGTGGTTAACTTCATAACAGGCAATGAAAATCTCAGGGATATAACCTCCTCCGTCTTCCTTCCGCTGTGGGGAATGCTCTCCGTTGCTTCCGGCTTTGCCGCGGCATATTTTCTGGCTCCGTTCATAGGGCTGAGGGAGTCGAAAGAGAGACGGGCTTTCGCTTTTACAATAGGGGTTTACAACTACGGCTTTTTTACGCTGCCTGTTGTTGCGCATCTGTTCGGCAGGGACGCGGCGGGGCAGCTTCTGCTTTTTAACTTCGGCATAGACTTCATATACTGGACAGCGGGGATCGTCGTTCTCACCGGCTCTTACAGAGCGGGAATTATAAGGCTTGCCGCGAGTACGCCGTTCTATGCGCTGTTTCTGTCTGTGGCGTTTAATTCTGTTTTCTCACCCGAACCGTTCAGCGGTGCTGCGGGGAGTGCGCTTGATGTCATATCATTTCTCACTATGCCATTGGGTCTGTTCATAAGCGGGCTGGCTTTGGGTGAGGGGCTTCGCGGCTCAAGCCTCGGCGGAACAGTGAAGATAGGCGTGGCGGGCATCCTGCTGCGTATGGTCGGAATGGCTTTTCTGTTCCTGCTTACAGCAAAATACGCCGTGAACGACAGGGGGCTCAAGATTATACTCGCAGCTCAGTCCGCCATGCCTGCGGGGATGATGAACCTCGCCGTGGTGAAGTATTATATGGGTGAATCAAGGGTGACTTCCGCTGTGATAGTTTTCACCACGGCAGCGGCGCTCATCTCCATGCCGCTTTGGCTGGGTTTTGCCTTCCGCTTTGCGGGGGTATGAGGGTGCGGTATTAATACTTAGAGATTGCTTCACTGACGTTCGCAATGACAGTGAGCTTCGTCACTGCGGGGAGTCGCACGACACGGCAGTCTCAAGCTGTGTTTGTCTCCTTGCCGCTTTGCGAAGATTATGAGGATGAGGTATTAATACTTAGAGATTGCTTCACTGATGTTCGCAATGACAGTGAGCTTCGTCACGGCGGGGAGCAGCGCGATGCGGCAGTCTCAAGCTGTGATTGTCTCCTTGCCGCTTTGCCTTCCGCTTTGCGGGGGTATGAGGATGTGGCTTTAATATTCAGAGATTGCTTCACTAAAGTTCGCAATGACAGTAGTTTGCGTCACTGCGAGGAGCAGCGCGACGCGGCAGTCTTAAGTTGTGTTTGTCTTCTTGCCGCTTTGCGGGGGTATGAGGGTGCTGTTAATACTTAGAGATTGCTTCACTAAAGTTCGCAATGGCAGTAGTTTGCGTCACTGCGAGGAGCAGCGCGACGCGGCAGTCTTAAGCTGTGTTTGTCTCCTTGCCGCTTTGCGGGGGTGTGATGGTGTTGTTAATACTTAGAGATTGCTTCACTAAAGTTCGCAATGACAGTGAGCTTCGTCACGGCGCGAGCGTGTGGGTAAATCAGACAGGATGTACTGATTTACCCTGTTATATCAGTCGCTGTAATGCCCCGAATCCCTGTATTCATTGAGTTTGTTGCGCAGTGTGCGTACAGTTATGCCCAGAAGATCCGCCGCCTTGGTGCGGTTTCCGCCGACCTCATCGAGAGTTTTCAGTATAAGCTCCCTCTCCATCTCTGCAATGGTTACACCCACAGAGGGAACAGCCGGGGCAGGTCTGCATACCTCAGCGCCGGAGGCATTTTCAACGCATACTTCCGCCTGCTGAACGGGGACATCCTTCTGGAAATCGCTCTCCAGAAGAAACTGCTTTATGGTTATGCCGTGGAGGAAGAGATCGCGCTCGCTTATCACCTTATCACGGCAGAGAACAACCGCACGCTCAATGGTGTGCTCCAGTTCGCGGACATTTCCCGGCCACTCGTAATCTATGAGTGCCTGAAGCGCCTTTTCACCCAGAGAGCATGAGCCCTTTCGGTTTATTTCGGCGTATTTTGTCATGAAGAATTCTGCCAGTTCCCGCACATCCTCCCTGCGTTCACGAAGGGGCGGAAGCTCGATTGCGATAACGTTCAGCCTGTAGAACAGGTCTTCCCTGAAATTGCCCGCTGCCACCTCTTTTTTTAGCTCTCTGTTAGTGGTGGCCAGTATGCGGACATTTATCTTTTCCGGGCGCACGGAGCCGAGGCGTTCCACCTCCCGCTCCTGCAAAACCCTGAGCAGTTTGGCCTGTAAATGAATCGGAACCTCGCCTATCTCATCCAGCAGGATGGTTCCGCCGTCAGCCAGTTCAAATTTGCCAGCCTTGCGGTTGATTGCCCCGGTGAAGGCTCCCTTTTCAAATCCGAAGAGTTCGCTTTCTATGAGGTTTTCGGGTATGGCGGCGCAGTTCACCGCCACAAAGGGGCCGTCGGCCCTTGAACTGTTGTCGTGAATATAACGGGCTAATACCTCTTTGCCCGTGCCTGATTCACCGGTGATAAGCACAGTGGCCTCACTGTCAGCCACATCCTTGGCCAGCGCGAACAGACGCGCCATGAAAGCACTGCGGAAAACAGCCTTGTTCTTCTTACGTTTGCCCCCTTTGGTGAGGCTCTCTATCTCAAATGTGCGTCTTATGAGCTCTTCAATAACTTCCGGCGGGAACGGCTTGAGAATATAGTCCGAAGCACCGAGTTTGAGTGCCTCCACTGCGTTTGCAACGGTTCCGAATGCGGTTATGAAGCATGTGGGCGTTTCAATGCCGGAGGAGCGCATCATGTTGAACATGGCGAGTCCGTCAATCTCAGGCATACGCATGTCGCTTATGATCAGGTCATAGGGGCGTGAGGAGGCCTTTTCGAATCCTTCACGCCCGTTTTCTGCGGTTTCCACTGAAAGCCCCATACGCCTGACTGTTTCCCTGAGTGCCTCGCGCATGTTGTCATCGTCATCAACTATGAGAACTTTTCTGCTTTCGTTCTTATCGCTCATTCAACACCTATACCGGAACCGCCACACGGAAGGCCGTGTAGGTTTTGCCGTCACTGTCGGCCTCAATGCTGCCGCCGTGCGCCTTTACTATTTTATAGACAATGGCGAGCCCAAGTCCCGTTCCCTTTGCCTTGGTGGTCTGAAACGGCATGAAAAGCTTGCCTGTCATGGAAGGTTCGATGCCGCTGCCGTTGTCGGTTATGGAAAACCAGCTTTCGTTTTTATCCGTGCCGGCCTGAATAAGGATCTCGCCGCCGCTCTTTACCGCATCCACAGAGTTGTGAATAATGTTCATCACCACCTGCTTAAACAGTTCCGCATCGCATTTTATCTTCTGATTTTCGCCTATATTATTGATGAAGCGGACTTCCTTGTCGCGCATTATGTGCTGGAGATAGAGTATGACATCATCCACTATGTCAGAGAGGAAATGTTCCTTTATTTCAAGCTGTATCTCCTTGGTGAAAAGGAGGATGTTTGAAATGATGGCGTTTATTGTGCGCACACCTTTGATTATGGAGTGAGTGAGGCGCTTTTTATCGGGGGAATCCTCCAGATCCCGCCCCAGAAGCGATGCAAAAAGTTCTATGCTGCCCAGCGGGTTGCGTATTTCATGGGCGATGTTCGCCGCCATCTCCCCCATGAGCATCAGTTTTTCATCCCTGTGCTTCTCTTTCTCAAGGGCTTTCAGGTCACTTATATCGTCTATGACGTACACCGTGCCGGATATTCCCTCCGCGCTGAGTTCGCCGAGGCTTATTTTGAGATACATGCCGCGCTCCGGCTCATGTTCATAGAGCCCCGGCTCCATAAAGCCGCCCAGCATGGAGAGGAACTTCTCCTGCCCGAAAAAGGCGGCCATTTTTTCAGCCTCCTTGTTCAGGGTGAGGATGGAGCCGTTCTTCCCGACAGCTATTATGGCGCTGCCGGAGTTCATCAGGACACCTTCCAGAAGGTTGCTGAGTGCTGACAGGCGGCGGTTTTTCTCCTCCACCTCTTCGCGCAGCTTGCGGGCTTCCTCCTGAATCACGCTGTATGAGTCCTCAAGCTTGGTGGTGGCGAGATTAAAGGACTCCATAAGGAGTTTCAGTTCATCTATCCTGCTGTCCTGCGTCTTTATTTCGTCAGACTTTTCCGCCACTGTATCTCCTCCAGTTCCGAGCGCGCCGCGCTGGCATAAACCGAGTTCGGCACGCTTTCCAGAAGCTCCATGTAGTTTTTAACCGCGTTGTCGTTATCTTTCAGTTTGATATATGATTTGCCCATGTAGTAGAGCCCTTCTGCTCTTTTCTCGTCTCTGGGCGTGTAGTTTTTAAGGAAGGCTCCCAGAGCGTCCACAGCGGGGCGGAAGCTGTTTTTCTTGTAGTAAAGTATTCCCATGTCGAGGGAAACTTCCTCATAACCTGCGAAGCGCTTTTTAGGGTCGCTGTTTACATCCTGATATATTCTGACGAGAAGCTGCTCCCTTTTGGCATCATCTGAAATATTTTTTGATATTTTAAATTTCTGCTGAGCAGCAAGCTTTGGGTCTCTGGAATACTCATCAAGGAGCTTCACTGCGGTATCGGTATTTTTCTTTTCCGCCTCATCCGCAAGGAAGATCAGTGTTTCCGGATCAATGCTGTTCACCTGAAAGTTGATTTCTCCGTTGCCGAGGAGAAGGCTTGTGAGCCAGTAAACAGGGGTTTTCGTTTTGCCCACAGTGGCAAGCAGCTCCCCTGCCTTGTCGGGCATGGACATTTTATAGAGCGAGAAAGCCGCGTAAGCCTTTACGGTGTCCTTAAAAGGCTCCTGCGCCGATGAGTCTATTATCTGCTGGTTTTCCGAATAGGTCTGGATAACATCAAGGAACCTGTTCCCTTCAAATCTCCTGCGGATCATTGTGAGGGTGAGCCTTTCCGCCATTCCGGTTATATCCTTTATGTGGGCTCCTTCCCTGCCGAACTGGGCAATATACTGCTTGGCGTTTACCAGAGCCTGTGGAACCCTTGCCGCATCGAAATCCTTTTTCACCATGCCGAAGTAAGCGTTATCAAGCAGTCTGTTCCATTTTGCGGGCTCAATAACCTCTGTTTCATCAGTGAGAAACTGCTCGGTGAAGTCTATTACACCCTTGAAATCACCGTTGTTGTATCTGGCTTCTGTTCTGCCGTATGAAACAGCCTGACCTATGGTTTTCGCTTCGCGCCTGAAGGGTGAATCGGGAAATTCCTTAAGCAGTGTATTCACATATTCCTGAGCCTGATCAAATCTGGTTTCATCATAGGCCTGTTTTGCCTGCTGGAGGCGGATTCTCTGCTTTATCTCATAGGCTGTCGTCATCAGGGGCGAGCTGTAGCTCCGTCTGCCGAAGCGGTCTATCCTTTCCAGTGTTTTATCATATGCCTTTTCATGGAAAAGCGACTTTATGATAACAATATCCGCCTGTTCGAGTATTTCGAAGTCCTTCGAGGCGAGGGCAGAGGCGAGAAATTTTTCCCATTCCTGAGTATTTTTCTCTCCTATGTGCGAGTTGGCGTATCTGATGGAGGCCAGCAGCCCGCCCGGCTCCTTGGGGTATTTCTTTACGGTGTCAAGAAGCTGTGTATCCGCCTGCTTTTTGTTGCCCATCTTTTCATACATCTGTGCCGAGCGGTACATTGCCATGTCTGACTTTTCATACGAGGGGTAATAGCCGTAAACTCTGCGGAAGGCGTTCAGTGCCTCCTCTGTTCTGCCGCGTCTGTCAAACACTTCGCCCATTGCATAGAGCGATTCGGGGGTGAATTTCGAGTAGTCTATCTTCCTGCCCGTAAGCCCCTGGAAGTAGCGGAATGCGGTGTCAACATCCCCTTTGTTGTAATACAGCTGCCCGATTACAGCCGTCTGCGGGTCTCTGTCGTCCTTAAAGCGTTTCAGGTAGTTCTCCCTCGCTTCAATGGCGCGGTCGGTTTGTCCAAGGGTCTGGTATATATCGGCTATCTTTTTGTAAGAATTTTTCTGTATATTCTCATTCTGAACAAGGCGGATTATCTTTTCGTGGGCGAATATAGCCTCATAGTACATGTCCGCCTTTTCCTTCGCATCCGCTGATCTGACAAGCGCGTCCCTGAAAAGGTATGAATCCGGATAGAGGTTTGTGAAATCATCAAATATCTGTGAAGCAGTTATATAATTTTTGTATGAGCCGCCCCCCATGCCGTAGTATGCGTTTCCGAGGCGGAAGAGCGTTTCCTGTTTGTAATATGCGTTTATATCCGATGCAAGAAGGCCTTCGAGCACAACCGCGGCCTGTTCGTTGGCTCCTTTTGCCACAAGTTCATCAGCTATGCCCAGCTGCCTGTCCGCTTCGGCATTTTCAACTATGCCGCTCCCTTTTCTGATTATCGCATCCTCTATGCCGTAGCCGAGTTTGATGTCATCTGCTTTTCTCTTGCGGGAGGCCACAACCTTGGCATCAACACCTTCGGTCATGAATGTGAAGTCCGTATCGGGAGCAAAATCCAGTATGAGGTTCTCGCCCTTTACGGTGATTTTTGAAATGAAGCGGTCGTCCAGCCTGCCTGAAAAACCGGCCGAAAGATTTTTGGCGAACGACAGAGTGATGGTTCTTTCCCCTTTTTTAACGTCTTTGATGTTTTCCGCTGCTCCGGCTATGACCAGTTCGGTGAAAAACCTGTTCTTTTTCAGGTAAATATCCTGAGCGCCCGCGGCAAAGGCAATTAAAAGGGCAAAGACAATAAAGCCGATATTTCTCATTACAATACTTTTAGACTAACATGAAACTAATATCAATGCGATTTTGGAACGCTATACGTCTTTTAGGGGGCGGAGGGCTGTGAATTT
The DNA here is from genome assembly GCF_026226615.1 of Geovibrio ferrireducens. Lineage (NCBI taxonomy): Bacteria > Pseudomonadati > Deferribacterota > Deferribacteres > Deferribacterales > Geovibrionaceae > Geovibrio > Geovibrio ferrireducens. The sequence goes on along the minus strand of NZ_JAJAPB010000004.1, from coordinate 26,346 downwards.
TTTCTTATAAGGTCATACACCTGTTAACAAAGGTAATATCTCTTGAAGTGCGTTGCAAAGCGTGTTAGTTTTTAGATAACCGGAGGAAATATGGCCCTTGATCACGGTATCCTGCTTGAGACAGGAACAAACGAATTTGAAATCGTCGAGTTTATTGTCCGCGCCGAAAAGGAGCATCATTTCGGCATTAACGTTGCCAAAGTGCGGGAGGTTATCAGGTTTCCTGAAATTGTCAAGGTTCCTGACGCTCACCCCGCGGTTATCGGAACAGCCAACATAAGGCAGAAACTTGTGCCCCTTATAGATCTGGGGAGCTGGCTTGATCTTAAATTTGAGCAGGATTATGCTGCGAAAAAAATTATCGTCACTTTTTTCAACCACCAGTACAACGGCTTTCTGGTTGATGAGGTGGTGAGAATCCACAGAATTACCTGGGCCGATATTAAAGATTATTCAGCGATAACCGATTTCAGTCTTGCGGAGACAGTTCTCGGCGTTGTGGACATAGGCGGAAACCTTATACAGCTTCTCGACTTTGAGAAGATTGTTTCAGAACTTAATCCCGCCACAGCCCTCAAGGAAATGGTGATAGATTATTCAAGAAGCGCAGCCCGCAGCAAGAAGCTGGTTTATCTTGCCGAGGACTCGACTGTGATCAGGCGCTTTCTTGCCATTAACCTGGAGAACGCAGGTTACAGGGTTAAGGCTTTCGAAAACGGCAAGCTCCTTCTGGCAGCCACAGCCATTGAAACGCCGGACATAATCATAACCGACCTTGAAATGCCCGTGGCAGACGGAGCGTTTGTTGTGCGCACCCTCCGCGGCAAACCGGAACTGGCAAAGCTTCCCATTCTGGTTTTCTCCTCACTCGCCAGCGAGGAGAACGAAAGGAAGGTGCTCAGCATAGGAGCTAACATGTTTGTGGGCAAGCCCGATACGGACATACTCATAAACAGCATTGATGAATACGTGTTATAAGGAGTCTTGAAACGATGAAAAAAACAATGGCGGTAATTACGCTCTCTTTTCTTGCATTCGCATGCTCGGACGAAACTCAGGTTATTAAACAGAGTATAAACAATATAAAAGACGAAATGGTCAGCATGCAGTCGGAAATGGCTGAAATGAAGATTTCCATAGAGGATGTGGATCGTAAAACCGAAGCCAACAAAGGGAGCATCAACGCCAATTCGAACGCGCTGGCTGAAATACGCTCTGAACTGAGCTTTTTAGGCAGCGAGGTCACACTCCTTAAAGATAAACAGAAAGCACCCGCCCCCGCCGCTGCCGGAATGACAGAGATTTCAGAGCCGGGCGCACAGGGAGAGGGGAATCTTATAATAATAGAAGATGCCTTTGCCGACAAAAGCAGCCTTTACAGCTATGCCTATGAACTGTACAAAAACGGCAAATATCCGGAAAGTCAGGCTAAGTTCAATGAGTTTCTTGCGAAATATCCCGCTGATGAACTCTCGGACAACGCAGTTTACTGGCTGGGTGAAATACAGTATGCCCTGAAAGACTACGAAGGGGCGATTAAGCTTTTCCATAAGCTTGTTACGGATTATCCCGATGGAAACAAGGTTTCCGACGGTCTCCTTAAAATGGCATACTCCTACGGAAACATAGGCAAAAGAGCGGAATCTGTGGTTACATTAAAGAAGATAGTGAACGAGCATCCGGGCACACGCGCATATAATCTGGCTAAAAAGAAACTTGCCTCTATGGGGGAATAGCTTGAAACGTACCGGGGGTATAATCCTTTCCGCTCTGCTGCTGACGGTTTTACCGGCCGGAGCGGAAAACACGCATGAAGTGAAAAAAGGGGACACCCTTTGGGACATTTCCCAGAAGTATTACGGCGACAACTGGAAATGGCCCATCATCTGGAAGGGCAATGTTTTTATAAACGACCCTGATCTGATATACCCCAGAGAAAAGCTTTTCATTCCCGGTCTGCCTGACGGCGGAGAGTCGATCCGCATGGGCAACGGCGGCATGTTCAGAATCGAAGCCGGCAGGGATGCGGCAGCGGAAAAACATCCTGCTTCCGGTATTGAAACAGCCGACAGTTTCAACAGTTTCAGCCATGACAAGCTCAACGGTTTTGACTCCGCTCTGGATGAGGAGCCTGAGTTCAGTGTAATCTCCACCGAGCAGAACAGGGAAATGGTTTCCACCGGTGATTTCATAACGATTGATGCGGGCACTGCAAAAGGCCTTTCCGCAGGCGATACGGTTGTTCTTTACGAACAGCGCAGCCGGGTGGAAAAGAACAGAGCAATATATTCCTGCGTGGGCTACGCCAGAGTTGTAAAAGCCGGGGATGAAACCTCCAGAGCGGAAATATACAAGTCATTCAGTTCCATAAGCGCAGGCTACAAAGCTGCCAAAAGCGAAGAAATCTCCGTGAAAAAGCCCAAGGGCTTCAGAAGCGTTAACTCAGACATAGCCGGTGAGGTGGTCTATCTGGCTGAAAACCATAGATTTTCGGCTCAGGGGTACTCCGTGATTGTGAATATCGGTCATCCCCAGCCTGTTAAGGAAGGGGATAAATTCCGCATATTCCGCAGGCTTGAGGAGAACGGGGTGGTTAAGACCGAGCCAGTGGGCGAGGGGCAGCTTATTATTGTAAACGGCAGATATTCCACAATGTATCTCATTAATTCCGGCATGGAGATAATGAAAGGGGATATTGTACGCCTCAGCAAGGTAGCCGTCTATTAACTTACTAGCATTCTTGGTGTTTTTATATTTCAGGCGGAGCATTTCCTGCTCTGCCTCTTTCGTCTTTCAGTTTTTTGCGCACAAAAACCTTGCCTGAAATCCTCTTTTTGCCTATGTTAACTTTTGTAAGGTTTTCGACAATGAATTATCCTCTTAAAACCCCTTAATGTTTAGTGGTATTTAACTTTATTTAGTCTCATGATCGCTGTTAACCGATGATTTCCTTTTATCTTGACTAAGACCTAGTCCTTAGTTAGTATTTACATTTATTCGGGAATCGGCCTGCGCTGTTTTTCCGGATAAATGAACAAGAAAATTTTTTACACGGAGAGGGTTTATGAAGAAGTTCCTTACGTTCCTGCTTGTCATGGTCTCTGCTGTCTTCCTTATGACTGCTTGCAGCCAGAAAGCTGAAGAAAAAACGGCGGAAGCTCCCGCAGAAAATGCAACTGAGGCTGCGGCTCCCGCTGCTTCAACAGAACCGATCAGAATTGGTGTTGCCGGCGCACATTCCGGTGACCTCGCGTCCTATGGTCTTCCCACTGTCAACGCTGTTAAGCTTTATGTTGATGAAGTCAACAAAAACGGCGGTATCGACGGAAGACAGGTTGAACTTTACATCGAAGATGACGTTTGCAAGCCTGAAGTTGCCACAAACACAGCAAGCAAACTTGTTTCTGACAAAGTCGTAGCAGTTATCGGTCACATATGCTCAGGCGCTACCAAAGCTGCTCTCGGCATATACAAAGATGCTAACATCCTTGTTATATCTCCCTCTGCTACAAACCCCGCACTCACTCAGAGCGGCGAATACCCCAACTTCCTCCGCACAATCGCTCCTGACGATTCTCAGGCAAGACTCGAAGTTGACTTTGCTCTCAACACTCTTAATGTTAAAAAATTCGCAGTTCTTCACGATAAAGGCGACTACGGCAAAGGCCTTGCCGAATTTGCAAAATCCTTCCTTGACAACTCATCTGTTGAAGGTGTTAAAGTTGTTCTTTACGAAGGTGTTACTCCCGGTGCGGTTGACTACTCCGCAGTTGTTCAGAAAATTGCACGTTCAGGCGCTGAAGCGGTTATCTTCGGCGGATACCATCCCGAAGCTTCCAAAATCGTTACTCAGATGCGCAAAAAACAGATCAACATCCCCTTCATTTCTGATGACGGCGTGAAAGATGACACATTCATAAAAGTTGCGGGCGAATTTGCAGAAGGCGTTTATGCCACAGGTCCTAAAGACACGTCTACAAACCCCCTCAATATAAAAGCTGTTGAAGAGCACAAAGCCGCTTTCCAGGCTGATCCCGGCGCATTCTTCATCAACGGCTACTCTGCAGCAATGGCTATCCTTAACGCCATCGACAAAGCAGACTCCACAGATTATGAAGCTGTGAGCAAAGCTCTCAGAACTGAATATGTTGAAACTCCCCTCGGAAGCATCAGCTTTGATGAAAGAGGCGACGCTATCGGCGTTGGTTTCTCCATGTATCAGGTTCAGAACGGCGCTTACATCGAACTTAAATAACATTTCCAAAATACAAATTCCGGGGGTGCCTTCTTTCGGCACCCTCATTCCATTTCAGGGCAAATAACAGGAGCAGTCACGGATAATGGATTATTTTCTTCAGCTATTTTTAAGCGGCCTCACAAGAGGCAGCATCTACGCGCTTATCGCTTTGGGCTACACCATGGTTTACGGCATCATTCAGCTTATAAACTTTGCCCACGGGGAAATTTATATGATAGGCGCGTTTACGGCACTTATTGTCGCCAGTGTGCTTGCTATTTTAGGCTTCAGCGGCCTCAGCATACTCATTCTGGCGGGAATAGCGGCGGTGGTTTACTCATCCGCCTATGGTTTCACTATGGAAAAGATCGCTTACAGACCTCTGAGAAACGCACCGAGGCTTTCTCCTCTCATCAGCGCGATAGGAATGTCTATATTCCTCCAGAACTATGTACTTCTTGCACAGACATCAGACTTCCTTCCCTTTCCGGCGCTTATACCGGAATTTGAGTTTATCAAACCTGTATCGCATATAATGAGTTCCGCGGAGCTTGTTATCATCCTCAGCAGTGCGGTGATAATGGTTCTGCTGACTCTCTTCATAAAGTTCACCAGAATGGGCAAAGCAATGAGAGCCACGGCTCAGGATAAGAAAATGGCGCTTCTTGTCGGGATAGATGTTGACAAGGTCATCTCCATGACGTTCATCATCGGTTCCGCTCTGGCGGCCTTCGGCGGCATTCTTATTGCCTCCCACATAGGGCAGATCAATTTCTACATCGGCTTCATTGCGGGTATCAAAGCCTTTACTGCGGCGGTTCTCGGCGGCATAGGAAGTATCCCCGGAGCGGTTTTGGGCGCACTTATCCTCGGCTGGACGGAAAGTTTCGCCACCGGTTATGTGTCCAGCGACTATGAAGATGTTTTCGCCTTTGCCCTGCTTGTACTGATCCTTATTTTCAGACCGGCGGGCATACTCGGCAAATCCACGGCTCAGAAGGTGTAGCATGCTGAATGAGCTTAAAAAATCATTAATCGCGGCAGTATGGTTTATGTTTCTTACATTCCCCATACTGGTTATAAAGGTTAACACTGTCCACAACACTATAACATGGCGCTGGAACAACCTGCTTTATGTTGCTGTGGGGGCTTTCTTCGGCTCTATGCTTTGGCGCTGGCTTCACTACAAAAAGACCCATATCAGCGATAGAAACATAAGGGAAAGGCTTAAAAACGGCCTCCAGAACACCATTGTTGACAACAAGAAAGTTCTGTACACCCTGATAGCCATAGCTGTTGCCTTCACATTTGCTTTTCCGCATATGTCAAACGCATATCAGGTTAATATTATGACCACCGCGCTGATGTATATTGTTCTCGGCCTCGGCCTCAACATAGTTGTGGGGCTTGCGGGTCTTCTCGACCTCGGCTATGTGGCGTTTTACGCAGTCGGCGCTTACAGCTACGCTCTGCTGAACCACCACTTCGGCCTCGGTTTCTGGGCTGTTCTGCCCATAGGCGGAGCCCTTGCCATGATGTTCGGGATAATTCTCGGCTTTCCTGTGCTCAGGCTCAGGGGCGACTACCTTGCCATTGTTACCCTCGGTTTCGGTGAGATTATCCGTCTGGTGCTTGAAAACTGGAACGCGTTCTCTTTCGGCCCCAGCGGTATAGCAGGAATAGACAGACCTGCGTTTTTCGGGCTGAAACTTAATCTCTTCCAGTCCATGACAGCGCTTTACTATCTTGTGCTTGTGCTTGCTGTGATTACAATCTTCTGTGTCAGCAGGCTGCAGAACTCCCGCATAGGCAGAGCATGGCTTGCCCTGCGCGAGGATGAAATAGCATGTCAGGCAATGGGCATAGACAAAACAAGGACAAAACTCACCGCATTCGCACTGGGTGCGACATGGGCGGGCTTCATGGGTGTTGTATTCGCCGCGAAAACCACCTTTGTTAACCCGGCGAGCTTCACCTTCCTTGAATCAGCGATCATACTCGCCATAGTTGTTCTCGGCGGTATGGGGTCGATCCTGGGCGTTATTCTCGCCGCTCTGATCCTCATACTTCTCCCCGAATATCTCAGGGCGTTCTCCGAGCTCCGCATGCTTATTTTCGGCGGCTCCATGGTTCTTATGATGGTTTTCAGACCGCAGGGGCTCATAAGCAATGTGCGGCGAAAATACTTATTCGACAAAATGAATTTCGGGGAGGGGAAAGCAAATGAAGCAAAATGACACAAGCCTTCCCGTTCTTGAGGTGAAGGGGCTTACCATGGATTTCGGCGGTCTGAGAGCCGTTGACCATGTCGATATGGAAATACAGAACGGTGAGATTGTGGCTCTCATAGGCCCCAACGGAGCCGGAAAAACCACCTTCTTCAACTGCATAACAGGAATTTACACTCCCACGGACGGGGATATAGTTGTCCATACCAAATTCGGCGAAAAAAGGGTTAACGGAAAGAAGCCAAATCAGGTCACGGAACTCGGACTTGCAAGAACTTTCCAGAACATCAGGCTTTTCCCGAACATGACCGTTCTTGAGAACGTTATGATAGGCCGCCACTGCCGCACGAAGGCAAAGGTCATCGGTGCGCTCCTGCGTGATCCCCGCACCAGAAAAGAGGAGAGGGACGCAGCAGCGGTAAGCTACGGTATTCTGGAAAAAATCGGCCTCACAAGCCTTGCGAATGAAATGGCAAGCAACCTCCCCTACGGTGCGCAGCGCAGACTTGAAATCGCCCGCGCCCTTGCCACTGAGCCTGTTCTGCTGCTCCTTGATGAACCTGCGGCAGGTATGAACCCGCAGGAAACCGAGGAACTGACAGGCCTCATCAGGGAGATCAGGGACAAGGATAAAATATCCATCCTGCTTATCGAGCATGACATGAAGCTTGTAATGAACCTTTCCGACAGGATATATGTCATGGATCACGGGCAGAGAATTGCCACGGGAAACCCGGTCGAGATAAAGAATAATCCCGAAGTTATCAAAGCCTATCTTGGGGAGGAAGCCGATGCTTGAGATTAACGGCATAAGCACCTACTACGGCAATATTCAGGCTCTCCACGAGGTTTCACTTAAGATAAACGAAGGCGAGATAATAACCCTGATCGGTGCGAACGGAGCGGGTAAGACCACCACTCTGCTCTCCGTCAGCGGCATAGTTCAGCCCAAGCAGGGCGAAATCCTTTTTAAGGGTGAGCCCATACACAGGATGAAGCCGGATAAAATAGTTCAGATGGGCATCTGTCAGGTTCCGGAGGGAAGACATATTTTCCCCTACCTCACAGTGTCTGAGAACCTTGATCTCGGCGCATTTCTCAGAAAAGACAGGGACGGAATCAAGAAAGATCTTGAGCAGATATACGACCTTTTCCCCAGACTGGCGGAAAGGAGACACCAGCAGGGCGGAACCCTCAGCGGCGGCGAACAGCAGATGCTTGCCATCTCCCGCGCGCTCATGGCCAGACCCCGCCTGCTGCTTCTAGATGAACCTTCATTGGGGCTTGCTCCGCTGATAGTTCAGCAGATTTTTGAGATTATCAAAAGAATAAAAGAGGAGAGCGGAACCACAATCTTCCTTGTTGAGCAGAACGCTAACCTTGCCCTTAAGGTGGCCGACAGAGGCTATGTTATGGAAACGGGCAGGGTGACAATGGAGGATAAGGCTTCAAACCTTCTTTCCAACGAAGATGTTAAAAAAGCCTATCTTGGAATCTGATATAAGGTGATGATGAGGAAAAAGCATTTACTGCTGGTTTTACTGGTATTTGTGATAACGGGGTGTCTTGGCGGACGCCCCGCGCCTTATACCGGAGGCCGTGTTGACCCTTCCGATATTGAGAGGATGAAATACTCCATTCAGGTAGGTGCATTCGGTAACGTGGCAAACGCCGCCAACTATACCGACAAGCTGGTTGCTGCCGGAGTGGATGCTTACTTCTTCCTTGATGATTCGGGGCTTTACAAAGTCCGTATAGGCGACTTTCCCTCATATGACAGGGCGGTGAGATACGCCGTAAACCTGCGCACCAGAAACCAGATAGAGGACTACTTCATCATCCGTCCCGAAGACTATGACTATAACTTCCGCCCGGAAGATCTGGAGCGAAAAGGGATCAGGACTAACCTTGTGAAAACTGCCCATAAATACATCGGCGTGCCTTACAGATGGGGCGGAGAGAGTGCTGCGGGCGGGTTTGACTGCTCCGGACTCACTATGGTTATTTACAAGCTCAACGGTCTTAATCTCCCCCGTGATTCCAGAAGTCAGCACAGCCACGGAAAATACATCGCCAAAAGCGATCTCAAACCGGGCGACTTGGTATTTTTTGCCACCGGCAGAGCAAAAAGAGTTTCCCACGTAGGCATTTACATAGGCTCCGGAAAATTCATCCATGCACCCGGACGCGGGCGCAATGTCACAATAGCCGATCTTAACGACCCCTACTTTGTCCGCACATATATGGGCGCGCGCAAGTATATCTGAACTCCGGCTTAATCAGCAAAAACTTCCCCCTCAAACTGGCACAGTCTTTGTTATTAAATCAGCAAGAGGTGTTGCATGAGAAATATTTTCAGCATGTCCAATGTAGATAAGCTTTCCTACGGAATGGACACTGCATCCGTTAAAAACAACGTGATCGCGGAAAACATAGCTAATGTTGACACGCCAACATATAAGGCAAGCAAGCTTGAGTTTGACGAGGTAATGCAGGATTTTCTCGGAACAGGGAAAAAACTTCCGCTGGCTCAGACCAATGAAAAGCACTTCGCAACAGGCGGATTCAACGGCATACCGGCTGATTATGTAAGGTTTCAGAACAACCCCTCTCTCCGCAACGACGGCAACGATGTTAACCTTGATTATGAAATGAGTGAGATGGCTTCAAACTCAGTTCTTTATCAGGAACTCAGTCAGATAACTGCGGGCACTTTCACCAAACTTAAAACAGCTATACAGGGAAGGTAACAGTTAGATGAGCTTTATGCATGTGATGGATGTTTCCGCGACGGGGCTTTCCGCGCAGAGAATAAGAATAGGCGCAATCTCCTCCAACCTTGCCAACGCGCAAACCACAAGAACGGCGGACGGCGGCCCTTATCAGCGCAAAGATGTTGTTTTCGAACAGGTTATGAAAGGCGAATACGCAGGCGGCGTACGCGTTCAGAGAGTTATAGATGACGAGAAACCGCCTGTGCTGAAATATGAACCCGACCACCCCGATGCGAATGAGGAAGGCTACGTGGCATATCCCAACGTTAACCCCATCGAGGAGATGGTAAATATGCTTGAAGCGTCAAAAAGCTATGAGGCGAACGCAACGGTTTTTGAAACAGCCAAACAGCTTGCCTTAAGGGCACTTGAAATAGGCAGGGCATAGGTTTAGACGGCATTTTGTCAGACTCAGGGCAATGCGGCAGTTTCCGGAAGGATAAATCCCCCTCATTCCCCCTTTGCAAAGGGGGAGGTTGTTGCGGCAGAGATAAAGCTTGTTTATGGTCATTCTGAACGCAGTGAAGAATCTCATAGTATTGAGATCCTTCGCTCTGCTCAGGATGACACAGTGCGGACTTTAAAGCATTCGAGCAGATAATCCGGCAGGACGCGCGGATTGTTCTTATAAGGAAAGCAAAAGACGTGGAACCCCAAACGGTTCCATGGAAGGAACCGCGCCGTGCGAAGCGAAGCCGTGTTCACCACGGCGCGAGCGTGTAGAACAATCCGGCAGGACGCGCGGATTGTTCTTATAAAGTTAGATAAAGGTTGTAAAATACCCCTGATATACTATATATTCAGTTAGGGAGACACTGAAAATGGCAGAGATAAATAATATCAACTTCCTTTTGCCGAACAAGCTTGATGACAGCTCATCCTCCAAGCCTGCGGGCACTCAGAGCGAATCCGGTGCGGACTTTTCCGCCCTGCTCAAGGATGCCCTCAGTAGCGTTAACGACGCTCAGCTTGAGGCCAATGAGGCTGTGCAGAAAGTGCTCAGCGGCGAAACGAAGGACATTCATTCCACAATGATTGCTCTCCAGAAAGCAGATGTTTCCCTCAAACTCATGCTCGAGGTTAAGAATAAAATCGTTGAAGCTTACCAAGAGGTTATGAGAACTCAAGTGTAGTATTAGGGGCAAATGGCACTTCAAGACGTCGTAACTCAGTTTAAAGATATTTTTGAGAAACTGACTCTTGTTCAGAAAATTTCCATCGGCGCCGCATTAGCAGCGGTGCTTGTTACTCTGGGTGTCCTTATCATCTGGGCAAACAGACCCGTCTACAAAACCCTTTATGCCAATATGAACTCTGACGATGCCCCTTTGGTTATTCAGAAACTGAAAGAGGGTAATGTTCCGTACAGGCTTAAGGAAGGCGGAGGCACGGTGGAAGTTCCGCAGGAGCTGGTTTATGACACGAGGCTGGAACTCGCCCGTGAAGGTCTGCCCAAAGGCGGCGGAGCAGGGTTTGAGCTTTTCGACAAGTCATCCTACGGAATGACCGAATTCCTGCAGGATGTAAACTATCAGCGTGCGCTTCAGGGCGAACTGGCCAGAACGATCAGCAGCCTTAACGAAATAGAAGAGGCAAGAATACACCTTACCATTCCCAAAAACAGGCTTTTCATATCCGAAGAGGAATCCGCCAAGGCCGCAGTGGTTATTAAGCTCAAAAGAGGGGCTGAACTCAACCGCGAGCAGGTTAAGGCGATAAGCTCCCTCGTCTCCGGCTCCGTGAAGGGGCTTATTCCTGAAAATGTGCAGGTTGTGGACACCACAGGAAGACTCCTGAGCGATTTTCTCGGTGAGGAAAACTCACCCGTGATGATGACTCAGACTCAGCTTGAATATCAGAAAAGGATTGAACGCGAGCTTGAATCCAAGCTCTACGGCATTCTCAGCAGAACACTCGGTGAAACCGGAGCGGTTGCCAAAGTTACCGCAGAGATTGACTTCTCCAAAAGGGAAACCAGCAAAGAGGAGTTCGGGCGCGAGCCTGTTATCCGCTCATCCGAAAACATAGAAACCATAAGCACAAATGCTCCCGGAGGCCCGCAGGGTGTGCCGGGGGTTGAGTCAAACCTCGCCGAGCCGCAGGTGCTGGGCGGAAACACCAACTCATCATACGAACATACGGAAGAGCGCTCAAACTTTGAAATAGACAAAACAGTCACAAAGGAAATCAAGGCTTTCGGAACAATCAAGAAGATTTCCGTTGCGGTTGTTGTGGACAACAAGAATGTGTTCCGCAAAGACGAGGCAACAGGAAACCAGATAACCGAAAGTGTTCCCAGAACGCAGGAGGAACTGAACTCGATCCGCGCACTTGTCGCCACCGCTGTCGGCTTTGATCAGGCAAGGGGCGATCAGGTAGAGGTCAACAACATATCGTTTGATACCTCCGCACAGCAGCAGGAGCAGCTTCTGCTCCAGAGAGAGAAAACAGTGGAACTCATAACCATAGCATCCAAATATGCCCTTGCGGTCATTATTCTGCTCCTGTTCTACTTTGCCGTGGTCAGGCGCATACTCAAAAAACTGGACAAAACTGTCACCTACAACGACGACGGCACAATCACGGTTACCTCCGCGCTTGATTCTGTGGATGTAACCCTGAAAGGCAGCGCCGGATTCCCCAAAACCCTCGAAGAGCTTGAGCGTGAGGTTGAACAGGAGCTTGACGAAAGCATACCAATGAATACTGACGCCGTTAAGTCCAAGGTAATGCTTAAGAAGATAGAGGAATTCTGCGAAGAGGACCCCGAAGGCGCGGCAAATATTATAAAATCCATGTTGAAAGGTTGATATGAGTCTTTCCAGTTCAGGCATCAGAAAAGCCGCAGCGGTGCTTATAGCCCTCGGCGAGGAAATTTCATCCTCTATTTTCGCTCATCTTGATGATGACGAGGTGCAGGAGATCTCAAAAGAGATCGCCATGACTAAGATCATCCCCCCTGAGGAGATGGACGAAACCATAGAAGAATTTTACAACATGATGCTTGCTAAAAAGTTCATCGCCAAGGGCGGTCTTGAATACGCGAAAAGCGTTCTTGTCAAGTCTCTCGGTCCTGAACGCGCAAGGAAGATTATTGACCGCCTCACCAAAATGATGGAGCAGTCCAGCGGCTTTGAATTCCTTACTAAAATCGATCCCAAACAGCTTGCAAAATTCATACAGACCGAACACCCGCAGACAATCGCGCTTATCCTTGCCCACCTTGACCCCAGCCATGCCGCGGAGTCTCTGGCGCAGCTTCCGGAGGAGCTGAAGGCGGAGATAACGCTGAGGATAGCGAACCTTCAGGATATTTCGCCCACGGTTGTAAAAACCCTGTCCAGAGTGCTTGAGGAAAGGTTTGAATCCCTGTCCTCATACAATGTTGAAGTGGGCGGTGTTAAGTCTGTGGCCGAAATATTCAACCGTATGGACAGAGTGACCAGCAAGGCCACGCTGGAAAAACTGGAGAAGGAAGCGCCGGAGCTTGTTGCTGCGATACGCGATATGATGTTCGTATTCGAGGATATCAGAGAGCTTAACGATGTTGCCATTCAGGAAATCCTTAAGAAAGCTGATAAAAAGGCTCTTACCCTTGCCCTCAAGGGTGCTGATGATGATACTAAGGAACGCTTCTTCAGAAACATGTCCAAACGCGCCGTGGAAACAATGCGCGAAGAGATGGACTACATGGGCCCTGTCAAGCTCAAGGAAGTGGAAAAGGCTCAGCACGAGATTGTCGCCATTGTACGCGAACTCGACGAAGAAGGGGTTATCAACCTCGGCGGCGGAGAGGAAGAGCAGTACGTTTAACAAATCCCACCGGATTGAATTATGTCCAGAAAAATCGTCGGCAAAAACAGACAGAAAGGGCTCAAGGAAATGGACATCACCAGTTTCGGTGATGTGGAGCGCGGAGAAAAGGTTTTTACGCTTGAAAAGCTTAAGGATACTAATGCCGTCAGCGGCGAGATCCCGTTTCTTTTCGCCAGCTTCGACACAGCAGTCAACCTCGGCAAGGCGCGCATAGTCGGCGATTCGTCTGTTTATCTGGACAAACATCATAAGCCCGACCCTGAACCCGAAGCCAAGCCTGAACCCGGAAAAGAGGAGCCCAAGGAGTTTTCCGAAACCGTTTTCAAAGAAGCGGAGATAAAGGAAGAGCCTCCGGTTATGGATGAGGAGAAGCTTCAGGAACTCCTGAAAGCCGAATACGAAAGGGCATACAATGACGGCTACAAAAAGGGTATGCTTGAGGCGGCGGAAAACTCCAGAAAGCAGTATAATAAAGAGAAAAACGACTATATAGAAATGCTTCAGGGCGCTTATAAAGAGGTAATATCCCGCGCGGGTGTCTTTTCTTCCGCTGTGAAGGAACTGGACAGCGCACTGCCCGAAATGCTCACTCACTTCCTTGAAACCCTTATCGGTGCGGAAAGAAAAGTGAACGGGCGGCTTATCGTCTCTGTCATTAAAAAGAGCCTTGACAGTCTGCATGAGCTCAGCCGTGTGGTTTTCAGGGTAAACCCCGATGATCTGGATACGGTGAGGCAGGCATTTCCCGACTATGATTCCGTGGCTGACCCTGCAATAACTCAGGGCGGACTCAGGATAGACACCAGCATAGGGGAGATGGACTACACTATAGAAACCATGCTGGAGAATTTTAAGAAGCTGATCTATGAAGAACTTGAATCGACTCAGACAGATAAACGCTAAAGAAGAGATAGTAATCTCCGGCAGGGTAACAAAGATAATCGGTCTCACCATAGAGGCTGACGGACCCCTGCTGGGAATCGGAACCAGATGCGCCATAGAGGGCAGCGACGGCAGAACGGTTCTCTCTGAAATAATCGGCTTTAATGATAACAGAATAATTCTGATGCCCTACGGCGACAGCGAAGGAATAGCCCCCGGAAGCAGGGTGCACAACACTGCACTGGGAAACACCGTCAAGGTTTCCGAAAATATGCTGGGGCGTATTCTTAACGGCCTCGGTGAACCCATAGACGGCAAAGGCCCGATACAGGATTACGAACTGGTCAAGGTCTACTCCTCTCCGCCGCTGCCGCTGGAAAGGGAAATCATACGCGAATCAATCTCCACCGGAGTTAAGGCGATAGACGCACTCATGACCTGCGGCTCAGGGCAGAGGGTGGGCATATTTGCCGGTTCCGGCGTTGGTAAGTCGGTTCTTCTCGGCATGATAGCCAGAAATACCGAGGCGGATGTGAACGTGATAGCGCTCATAGGCGAACGCGGCAGAGAGGTACGCGAGTTTGTGGAGCGGGATCTGGGGCCTGAGGGTCTGGCGAGAAGCGTTGTAATAGTCGCCACCAGTGATCAGTCCGCCCTTGTGCGTAAGCTGGGCGCATTTGTTGCCACTGCCGTTGCGGAGTATTTCAGGGCAAAGGGCAAAAATGTCATGTTCATGATGGACTCTGTGACAAGGTTCGCAATGGCGCAGAGGGAAATAGGCCTCACCGTGGGTGAGCCGCCCACCTCAAAAGGGTACACGCCCTCAGTCTTCGCTCTATTGCCCAAACTTCTGGAAAGAGCAGGCACAAAGAGAGGCGAAGGGGCTGTCACCGGGCTTTACACAGTCCTTGTGGAAGGGGACGACATGAACGACCCCATCGCGGATTCAGTGCGTTCAATAATAGACGGCCACATAGTGCTGGACAGGCTGCTCGCAGCCCGCAACCATTACCCCGCTATAGACATCCTCATGAGCGCCAGCAGACTCATGAAGGAGATAATAACGAAAGAAGACTTCGCCTCCGCAGGGCGTTTCCGCGACCTGCTCAGCGCATACCGCGAGGCGGAAGACCTAATCAACATCGGAGCTTATGTCAGGGGCAGCAACCCCAGAATTGACGAAGCCATAGCGAAGATAAACCGCATAAACGAATTCCTCCGTCAGGGGATAGACGAAAACTTCACCCTTGAAGAGGCGCGGACAAAGCTTAATGAAATAACGGCGGGATGATATGAACGCCAAATTCAGGCTGGAAAAGGTTCTGGAGCACAGAGAACGCATCTTTGAACTGGAGAAGAACAAGCTGGCGGAGTTTGAGTCAAGGCTCCGCACACTTACCGCTCAGCTTACTGATATGCTTGAGACCGAAAAGCAGAAGCATGCCGAAAAGGAAGAAGCCAAAATAAGCGGACAGATGCAGTTCGTGCGCATGTACGATGCTTACATCCTCAAGCTTGAAGGGCACAGAAAAACCATGGAGCGCATGGTGCATGATGCCCGTTTAGTGGTGGAGCGGCAGAAAAAGAAAACAGTTCAGGCCATGAACAACCACAAAATTATGCTGAAACTCAAGGAAAAGCATGTCAAGGACTACTCCGCCTATCTGGATAAGGAAGAGATGAAGATGATAGATGAACTCATAGTTTCAAGGAGCGGCAGAAATGAATAAACCGTTACTCACGGCGCTTTTGGTATTAACCGCTGTGCTCACCGCACAGGCACAGAGCATTGTGGATATTCAGAGCCTCGCTGCAAGGCTTGAGGCTAAGGAGCAGGAACTGAACAAAAAAGAAACTGCTCTGGCGGATAAGGAAAAACGCCTGAAAGCCCTTGAGGAAGAGCTTATCGCAAAAGAGAACGAGCTCAACGCCATCAAGGACACAATAAGCAAAAGGCTGAACGAGGTTCAGTCCAGCGAGGATAAAAACCTAGATGCCCTCGCCAGAATATACTCCTCCACCAAACCGAAATCAGCGGCGGAAATTTTCGTGAAGATGGACACGGACAAGGCTGTTCAGCTTATCCGCAGGATTCCCCCCATGAACGCAGGCAAAATAATGGCCGCTCTCGGCAAAATTGACGCTGAAAAAGCATCCCAGATAACGGAAAAACTCACTCCAGAAAAGGTAAATCTCGGTCAGTAAATGAGAAATGATATACTAATCCCCGGTATTCTCGAATACATACGCTCCACCGTAAGGGCGAAAAATGAAGACATGCACGACTATGCCAAAAAACACGATGTCCCTTCCGTGGAACCGGAAACAGGGGAGCTGCTCCGCCTGCTGGCATCTGTGCTGAAACCCGCCTCCGTACTCGAAATAGGCAGCGGAATAGGCACATCCACAACCTATATCAAACAGGGCTGCCCGAAGGCGAAAATAACCGGCATAGACCATAACCCAAACCGAATTGCTGTGGCGAAAACCCTGTGCATCGAACTGGAAAATGTGGAATTCATAAACGAATCAGCATTTACATACCTGAACCGGACAAACGATAACTACGATATGGTGTTCATCGACTCCGTAAAACGGATCTACCCGCTGATGTGGCAGACTGTTAAAACCAGAGTCAACAAAGGCGGACTCGTCATTTTCGATGACGTGCTCCTCTTCGGCATGCTCGCAATGGAAACAGCGGAAGTCCCCCGAAAATACCGCCAAGGCCGCGACGAACTCCTCAGCTTCATCGAGGAAATAAAAAATGATATGCCTGCATCATCAACGCTGCTGCCCGTTGGTTCGGGCGTACTTTTGGTGAATTTCTGATTTCCATGGACGGAAATCCCGCCGTGCGCAGCGAAGCCGTGTTTACCACGGCGCGAGCGTGTATTAAAATTTCCACTGAAGGAAATTTTAATCAGTAAATCAGATATGCCTGCATCGTCAACGCTGCTGCCCGTTGGTTCGGGAGTTTTGTTGGTGAATTTCTGATTTCCATGGACGGAAATTTTAATCAGTAAATCAGACATGCGAAGCAGTTAAAAATTTTTGAAGGGGTTTGGGGAAAGCTTTTTATAAAAAGTTTCCCCGTGACTTAAAAATGAGAAACCCTTTTTTAACGGGAAAAAAGTGTTTCTCAAACTCTTCCCAAAAAACCGAATTTTTTAAATTTTAGTATTTAGTAACTCAAAAAAGGAAAAAATAAAAACAATGTCAGTTGAACTTTTAAGCCCTGCGGGGAATTTTGAAAAATTAAAATATGCTGTCCGTTACGGTGCTGATGCGGTGTATCTCGCCGGGACGGGTTACGGTCTGCGCGCCAAGGCGGGCAATTTCGGCATGGACGATTTGGGTGAGGCTCTGAGTTTTCTGCACAGTCAGGGTAAGAAGGGTTATGTCACTGTTAACGCTTATCTTCGTAATGCCGAGTTTGACGGTTTGAGGGAGTATTTATACAACCTTGAGTCTGTGAGGCCGGATGCTATGATAGTGTCTGATCCGGGTGTGTTTAAGGTTATCAGGGACATGAAGCTTAAGACCCCTGTGCATATCAGTACGCAGTCAAATGTGACGAACCTTGCCGCTGTGGATTTCTGGGCGGAGCTTGGCGCGGAGAGGGTTATCCTTGCCCGTGAGCTTTCCGCTGAGGAGATAGCGTATATCTGTAAAAATGCCAAGGCAGAGATAGAGGTTTTTGTGCACGGAGCTATGTGCATATCCATGTCCGGCAGATGTCTGATAAGCAATTACATGACGGGCAGGGACGCCAACGCCGGGATGTGCACACATCCATGCAGGTGGAAGTATTCGCTGGTGGAGGAGACAAGACCGGGCGAATATTTCCCTGTGGTTGAGGATGAGCGCGGAACATATTTTTACAACAGCAAGGACTTATGCCTGATAGAATACATCGGTGAGCTTGTGAAGGCCGGTGTTAAGAGCATTAAGATAGAGGGCAGAATGAAAAGCGTTATGTATGTGGCGCTTGTTACAGGCGCATACAGACAGGCGCTGGACTGGGCCATGGCCGATCCTGACAGCTACGAAGCCAGAGAGGAATGGGTGCGGATGCTGAAAAGCGTCACCCACCGCAGCTATACGGCGGGCTTTTACAAAGGGGACACTGACAGCAGTTCAATGAACTATGCCAACGCAAACTATATTCAGGAGAGCGAGTTCCTCGGTTCGGTGGAAAACGGGGAGATGCTGGCGAAGAATAAGTTTCTGGCGGGTGAGGAGCTTGAGTTTGTGACACCTTTTCTGGAGGTTCTGCCTTATAAGGTGACTAATCTGACGGATGAGCAGGGCGCGCCTGTTGAGGGCACAAGGCCGAACTACCGCTACAGCATGGAACTGCCTGACGAACTGCCCGACGGGAGTATTCTGAGAAGATGGAAAGTATAAAGGAACAATACGACAGGCTTGTCGAAGAGATTAAACAGCACGACACAAATTACTATGTCAATGACGCTCCGGTGATCACGGATTTTGAATATGATCAGCTTTACAGAAGGCTTCTTGATATGGAAGCGGAGCATCCTGAGCTTGTGCGGGATGATTCGCCCTCGAAACGTGTGGGCGCTCCTCCTGTGGAGGGGCTTGAGAACATCACCCACGAAGTAAGGATGATGAGTCTTAACAACACCTACAGCGATGCGGAGCTGGACAGCTTTATCGCCACTGTTTACAAAGAGACGCTGGAGGAGCCGCAGTTTGCTGTGGAACCGAAGATAGACGGTGCTTCCGTCAGCCTTGTGTACGAAGGCGGCAGACTGATAAGCGCTGCCACAAGGGGGGACGGCGCAGTGGGGGAGGATATTCTCCACAATGTCAGAACCATAAGGGCGGTTCCGCTGAAGATAAAAGATGCGCAAAGGCTTATTGTCCGGGGCGAGGTCTACATGCCTGTGGAATCTTTCAATAACCTCAACGAAAAGCGGGAGGAGGAAGGACTTCCTCTGTTTGCAAATCCGCGTAATTCCGCTGCGGGGAGCCTTAAGCTTCTGGATTCAAGAGAGTGCGCAAAAAGAAACCTGAGCATGTTCGCCTTCGGGCTGGACAGGGGGCAGGGGGACGGACATTTTGAAGACCTCATGCGCCTGAAAAAACTCGGTTTCCGCATCAATGACATGGTGAAGCTCTGTAAAACAGCGGAAGAGGTTAAAGAGCATGTGGCATTTATCCGATCAAAAAGGGAAAGCCTCAGCTACGAGATAGACGGAGCGGTCATTAAGGTGGATAACTACCGCCTCCGAGACAGGCTTGGGATGACCATAAAAGCCCCGAAATGGGCAATAGCATACAAATATCCGGCGGAAAAAGCCGTTACAAGGCTTCTCGGAGTTGAGTTTCAGGTCGGCCGAACGGGAACAGTGACTCCGGTTGCCATACTTGAGCCTGTGAAGGTCAGCGGAAGCACAGTCGGAAGAGCCACGCTCCACAACATGGACGAGGTGGAGAGGCTGGGGATCAGAATCGGCGATTATGTGAGCCTCGAAAAGGGCGGTGACGTTATCCCGAAGGTGACGGGCGCATTGGCGGAGAGAAGAACAGGGGCGGAAACGGAGATACCGCTCCCTGAAAAATGCCCTGTCTGTCACCATGAGCTTGTGCGGGAGGATGTGGCGTTCAGATGCGTCAACCCTGAGTGCACAGGCACTGCGAGGGGCGCACTGAAGCACTTTGTCGCACGTAATGCCATGGATATACGGGGTTTCGGCGAATCTCTCATAGACAGGCTTATGGAATCGGGTATGCTGAAAACTCCGGCGGATATTTACACCATGGATTATAACTCTCTGAGAACTATGGAAGGTCTTGGGGATAAATCGGTGGATAACCTCCTCGCCGCAGTTGAGGAGAGCAGGAACAAGCCTTTCGAGAAGGTGCTTTTTGCCATAGGGCTTCCCTCCGTGGGTGTGCGCACGGCGGAAATACTCGCGCAGGAGTTCGGCAGCATAGACAGGCTCAAATCTGCAACTGAGGAAGAGCTCACAGCGGTTTACTCCATAGGCGCACTTGTGGCAAAGGATATAACCGAGGCACTGAAACAGCCGAAATATATTAATCTTATCAGTTCCCTGCGTGATGCCGGACTCCGCTTCGAGGCGGAAAAGAAGGAAACAGGCGGAATATTCGAGGGGCAGACATTCCTGATAACCGGAACTCTCAGCCGTCCGAGGACTGACTTTGAAGAGCTTATAAAATCGCTCGGCGGAAAAATAGCAAGCGGAGTGAGCAAAAATCTGTCATATTTAATTGCGGGTGAAAAGGCCGGAAGCAAGCTGGAAAAGGCGGAAAAACTCAGTGTCAAGGTTCTGACAGAAGATGAGTTTATGAACATGGCCGGACGGAGCTGATATTGAAGCGTATTTACATACTGTCTGACGGAACAGGGCAGAGCGCCCTTAATATAATGAAGGCGGCACTCCTCCAGTTTGAGGATCCGCAGGTGAAGTTCACCATATATTCCATGGTGGACAAGCTGGACAAGCTTAAGGCTATTCTGGAGCATGCGCGGGTTGATAATGGTTTTGTGGCTTTCACAACTGTTATCAAGGAGTTCCGAGAAACTATCCATAAATTCTGTCATGAAAACGGTATTCTTCATTACGATATTCTTGGGCCTCCCATCGACAAGCTTGAGGAGTTCCTCGGAAGAAAGGCAATGGAGAGTCCCGGTGTTCTCCGCAAGGTGGATGAGAAGTACTTCAAGCGTATCGATGCGGTGGAGTTCACCCTCAGCCATGATGACGGTAAAATAGTCACCGGGCTGGATGAGGCGGATATAATAGTCCTCGGCCTTTCCAGAACATCAAAGACACCCACCTCCTTCTTCCTTGCTCAGCAGGGGTTTAAGGTGGTCAATATACCTCTCGTGCCGGAAGTGCCTATCCCTGAGGAGGTTTTTAAGGTTGACCCTAACAAGGTCGTCTGCCTCATCATGGACCCGGAAGTGCTCCAGAAGGTGCGCACGGCAAGGCTTAAGCATTATAAGACACAAAGCAAGTATAACGATATGCGCAAGATCTTCGAGGAGGTTGAGTTCGTCTATGAACTGATCCGCAAAAACAGAAGGTGGCATATTGTTGACACGACAAATAAATCAATCGAAGAAACGGCAAGGGAGATAATCCACTCCGTCTTCGGGCGGGATATGGAGCTTTAGGGCTGTATGAACCGCCCGCGCAGACGCTTTTTGCCCTAAAAAACTCTTGACACGGGTTAAAGCTGTCTATAAAGTTTGGTGTACACAGCCTTCATGGCATGTCTCACCCTATTTAACTTAGCGGAAAAATCACACTGAATCCGGGTTATTAATTTACAAATCAAATTATTTCAACCTGAGTATTATGTATAAAATTATGAGGTGAATAAGTGAACCTGAACGATTTGAAGAAAAAATCGATCGAGGATCTTGTTGCCATTGCGAATTCCGTGGAGATAGAGAACTCGGCTAACCTGCTGAAACAGGAGCTTATTTTTGAGATTCTCAAATCCACCAGCGCAAGGAACGGACACATTTTCGGACAAGGCGTACTTGAAATTCTTCCCGACGGCTTCGGCTTTCTCAGATCGACGGATTACAACTACCTGCCGGGCCCGGACGATATATACGTTTCTCCCGCTCAGATAAGGAAATTCGGTCTTCGCAACGGCGACACAATAGCGGGGGAGATCAGACCCCCGAAGGACAATGAGAAATACTTCGCACTGCTCAAGGTTGAGCAGGTCAACTTTGAGGAACCCGCCAGACAGAGGAACCTCTTTGAAAACCTTACGCCCCTTTTCCCTGAGGAAAGGCTGGAGCTTGAGGCCTTCCCCACTCATTACGACACGAGGATAATGAACCTCATCGCCCCTGTGGGTAAAGGACAGAGGGGTCTCATCGTTGCCCCCCCGAAAACGGGTAAAACGATGCTTCTTAAATCCATCGCAAACAGCATTACCAAAAATCATCCCGAAGTCTACATGATCATCCTTCTTATAGATGAACGTCCCGAAGAGGTTACGGACATGCAGCGTTCCGTTAACGCTGAGGTTGTGAGCTCAACATTCGACGAACCGGCATACAGACACGTGCAGGTTTCCGAAATGGTTCTCAATAAAGCTAAAAGGCTTGTTGAACACGGCCGTGACGTATGTATCCTTCTGGACTCTATAACAAGGCTTGCCAGAGCCTACAACTCCATCGAACCGCCCAGCGGCAAGGTTCTTTCAGGCGGTGTGGACTCTAACGCGCTTCATAAGCCCAAGAGATTTTTCGGCGCAGCCAGAAACATTGAGGAGGGCGGCAGCCTTACCATCATAGCCACTGCCCTTGTTGACACCGGCTCCAGAATGGACGAGGTTATCTTCGAGGAGTTCAAAGGTACGGGCAACATGGAGCTTCACCTTGACAGGCGTCTCGTTGAGAAAAGAACTTTCCCCGCTATCGACATCAACAAGTCCGGAACCAGAAGGGAAGAGCTTCTCCTCGGCGAAAACGAGCTCAACAAAGTATGGATTCTCCGCAGATTCCTCAGCAACATGAACGCTGTGGACGCTATGGAATTCCTGCTTGATAAAATGAAGGGCACTAAGAATAATATCGGCTTCCTTGAATCTATGGGTAAGTAGGCGTTGCAGGCCGCATGATGCGGCTCGCGCAGCGGAGCAAGCCCGAAGTTTCTTCGGGTGAAGCGATAAGAAAAAACAGCAGGATGCTGGTTTTTTCGACTATGTAAAGAATCTATGGGTAAATAGGCGTTCCAGGCCTGTAATTTCCGAAAGTGTCGGGATTACAGGTTTGATCTTGAAAAGGGTTTGCGGTTGTGATATAACCTCTACCCTTGACCTATAGTTCGGTGCGTCTTATTTTATACAGACTGCGCCGATAAAGGAAAATATATGCAGGCCGTGCGCAGTTTTGTGCATGATGCGGTTAAGATACGGTTTCAGGAAGAAACCGCGCCGTGCTCAGCGAAGCCGAACTTGTTTCGGCGCGAGCGTGTATGCAAAAACCGCAGGACGCTGGTTTTTGCATTATAAAATATAGAGGTACATTAAGATGAAAAAAGGTATCCACCCTGATTACAAAGAAGTGTCTTTCAGATGCGCATGCGGTAACGAGATTAAAACAAAATCCACAGTTAACCCTGCTAAAGCAGCCGTTGCTATCTGCTCTGAGTGCCACCCCTTCTTCACCGGCAAACAGAAATTCCTCGACACGGCAGGCCGCGTTGAGAAATTCATGAAGAAATACGGTAAAGCACAGGGTTAATTTCACATATGTGCGGGCAGAAAAGCGGTTCTGCTGATTTCCAGCCGGCGGAAATAAACGTCCGCCTGCTGAACTGCACCGCAGAAGGTGAACTTACGGCAGCTATGGCTGCCAAGCTCTGCTATTCCGATGCAGGTATTGATGATCTCTTTGAAAAAGTCTCCTCCACCGAGCAGACAAAATTCATAGAGAAAATCGTTTCCATCGGTCACCATTCCGTTCTTGAGCATGTCTCATTCACTTTCGGCATTGAAGGTGTATCCAGAGCGCTCACCCATCAGCTTGTCAGACATCGCATAGCAAGCTACTCCCAGAAATCACAGAGATACGTTAAGCACGGCGGCGGGTTTGAATATATTATTCCCGAAACCGTTGCGGCTGATTCTGAGGCAAAGCAGGAATTTGAACGCATAATGGGAGAGGTGGCAAAGGCTTATGACCTCCTCGCCTCAAAAGGTGTTCCCGCTGAGGACGCGCGCTATGTTCTCCCGAATGCCTGTGAAACCAAAATCATAGTCACTATGAATGCCCGTGAACTCATCCACTTTTTCCGCATACGCTGCTGCAACAGGGCGCAGTGGGAAATAAGGAAAATGGCCGAACTTATGCTTGTCGAATGTATGAAAATTGCTCCGTCCATATTTAAGGACTCAGGCCCCGGCTGTGTTTCAGGCGCATGCCCTGAGGGGGCTTTCACCTGCGGCAAGGCAAAAGAAGTCAGAGAAAAATACAGAACCCTCCTTTCAGAAAAAGAGCGCTAGCGTATTTTTTAAACCTTTAAGTATCTCAAAAATCGTATATATTATCCCATGATATTTTTTATAAGGAATGTTTAATGGCAAAATTTGACGTAGGCGGACAGGCGGTTATTGAGGGTGTAATGATGCGCGCGCCCAGCAGATTCGTAATCGCAGTAAGAAAACCGGACGATAACATAATAATCAAAAAACAGGACGTGAGTCTGGACAGGAATAAATGGCTGAAAAAGCCTGTGCTCAGAGGACTTATTGCCCTCTATGACGCTCTTGTTCTCGGCATAAAGGCGCTTAATTTCAGCGCATACCACTCCACAGGCGAAGGAGAGGAGCAGGTAAGCAAAGTCGGCATGTTTTTCAGCATGGCGGGCGGACTGGGTCTCGGTCTGCTGCTGTTTGTATATCTGCCTCTGCTGCTTACGGATCTCTCCAAACATATACTGCCCGCTGTTGAAACCTCATCCCTGCTGTACAACGCGATCGACGGCGTTATCAGGGTGATTTTCTTTGTGCTGTATGTGTGGATAATATCCTTTTTTAAGGATATTCAGCGTGTTTTTCAATACCACGGCGCTGAGCATAAGGTTATCTACACCTTTGAGGCCGGGCAGGAACTTACGGTGGAAAACGCACGTAAAATGGGCAGACTCCACCCCAGATGCGGAACAAGCTTCATAATAATAGTTATGGCGGTGTGCATACTCTCGTTCTCACTCATACCGAACGATTCGCACTTTTTAATCAAACTCGGCGCAAGGGTCGTGTTCATCCCGCTTATTGCAGGCATATCTTACGAAATACTGAAATTCAGCGGCCGCCACTGCGGAAACCCGCTGCTTAAAATATTCATCACCCCCGGCCTCTGGGTGCAGAAAATAACCACCAGAGAACCCGACGACAAACAACTCGAAATAGCGATCATCTCCCTGAAAGCAGCCTTGGATCAGGAACTTCCGGAAGGGATAGAGGTAGTGTAAAAATTTTTTTAAATAATTTATAAGGGGAAACTTTTTCCGGAAAAAGCTTCCCCTTACCCCTTAAAAAAGCGTGATTGCTCCGCAGGAAATTCGATTTTTGGAAGATAGTCCGATAGAACGTTTTTTCCCTAAAAGTTCCCTCGGATACAACGGATTATTAAATAATAGGAATAAACAATGTTCGACAAACTGGAAGAAGTAGTCATCAGGTATGAAGATCTTACGCGCAAGGTAAATGACCCTGCGGCGGCGAAGGATCCCAAAGCGTTTCAGAAGCTTGCCAAAGAGCATTCCGAGCTTCGCGGAGTTGTGGAAAAGTATGAGGAGTACAAGGGTGTTAAGACTTCGATAGCTGAGGCTAAGAGCATTCTTGAAACTTCAAATGATGCTGATCTGCGTGAGCTTGCGGAGATGGAGATTGAAGAAGGCAGGGAAAAACTGGAAACCTTGGGTGAGGAGCTTAAGCTTCTTCTCGTTAAGAAAGATCCTTACGATGATAAAAACATATATGTGGAAGTCCGTGCCGGAACGGGCGGGGATGAGGCTTCGCTTTTCTCTGCTGCGCTTTACAGGATGTACACCCGCTATGCGGAAAACCAGCGCTGGAAGACCGAAATAATCGATTTCAATGAGACAGGCGTGGGCGGTTACAAGGAGATAGTCTTCATGGTGAAGGGTAAGGGCGCTTACAGCCGCCTGAAGTATGAATCCGGCGGTCACAGGGTTCAGCGTATCCCCGAAACCGAGTCCGGCGGACGCATACACACATCAGCGTGCACTGTGGCGGTTCTGCCTGAGGCGGAGGATGTGGAGATAGATGTGAACCCGACAGACATCAAGGTGGATGTGTACCGTGCCAGCGGTGCAGGCGGGCAGCACGTAAACACCACTGACTCAGCCGTGCGTATGACCCATATCCCCACAGGGATTGTGGTCACCTGTCAGGATGAGAGAAGCCAGATAAAAAACCGTGAGAAGGCGCTTAAGCACCTTAAATCAAAGATACTTGAGATAGAGATCCGCAAACAGGCTGACGAGCGCGCCGAAAGCAGAAAGCTTCAGGTGGGCTCCGGCGACAGAAGCGAAAGGATCAGAACATACAACTACCCTCAGAACAGGGTGACAGACCACCGCATCAACGTAACCTCATACAGCCTCGACCGTTTCATGGAAGGCGAAATGGACGACATTTTGGATGCTCTGTTCTCCTTTGATCAGGCAGAGAGATTAAAGGAAGCCGGATTATAACAGTTCCATGGATGGAACTGCGCCGTGCGCAGCGAAGGCTTGCTTTGCAAGGCGCGAGCGTGTGGCAAAATCTGACAGGATGTGCAGATTTTGGTTGTTAGTCAGCTCAGGCAGAGAGATTAAAGGAAGCCGGATTATAACAGTTCCATGGATGGAACTGC